>NZ_CP109090.1:1225102-1531378 GCF_035917575.1 Streptomyces sp. NBC_01788
GACGGGGCGTCCACGCCGTACCGGGGCCGCGGAGGCCGGACCAGTCTGTCGTCGTTCGCGTTCCTGAACATGCTGCTCGCCGTGGTTTTCATGGCCGCAATGTCACTGGCACGGGCGTCCCATGTCTTGAAGAAATGTTCCCCTTCGCGGTCGTCGACGGCGTCCGGTGCCGCAACTCCCTGGATACTGGTGCCGCGTCACGCCTTGGTGAGGTGCGCGGGGGCGGCCCACGCCGTTCCGTCGACGGCGAGCCAGGGCGCAGCGGCGACGGCCGTGGGCGTCACCCCGGCGAAGGCCCTGACATCCCGATGGAGGTGCGACTGGTCTGCGTAGCCGGCCTCCGCGGCCACCTGCGCGGCGCTGCACCCCGTGGCGAGACGGTGGGCGGCATCGTCGAAACGGACGAGTTGCGCGGCGCGCTTCGGGTTGAGGCCGATCTGGGACCGGAATCGGGACCACAACCGCTTACGGCTCCATCCGGCCTCGGCTGCCAGCCGCTCGACCCGAACCGCTCCTCGGTACGCGACGAGCTGCCCCCAGGCGAACGCGACCTCCGGGTCGACCCGTGGCCCCGCCTCGACCCGTCGGGCCAGCGTGGCCTCGGCGATCGCGAACCGCTCCGGCCACGACCCCGCGAGACGCAACCGCTCCTGGGTGCGCTCGGCCTCACGACCCCACAGGTCGCGCAGCGGGACGACCGTGCCGTCCAACTCCGCGGAACCGCCCAGTGCGGCATGGGCCACCAGCGGCGACAGCCGCAGTTGCATGCACTCGATCCCGCGGCCGCGGCCGTGCACGCCGCTGGGAGCGAGCCCGACGACGACGCTCCCCTCGTGCCGCCCGCCGCCGTCTTCGACGGCGAGCGGACCGCCGCCCAGGTCGACCGCCACCGTGACGGCCGGGTAGGGCACCACGCTCAGATCGACGGGGTCTGCGGTACGGGCGCGGAAGCCGGCCATGCTGACTCCTGGCAGCAGAACGGGCCGCGACGGGGTGGCGATGTCCCACACCGCCGCAGCGCCGGGAGCCGACTCAGCGGACCGCATAGGGCCAGAGTACGCACGGGCTTCGCGACATTCGTCCAAGACCCTGCCCGTGGCCGCGACGACACTGCCGATCCAGGCCAGTGCCCCGGACCCGAAAGGACCGCTGGAGATGACCTCTCCGATCGACCCCTTCACCACGGCCGTCGAACTCGCCGCGGCCATCCGCCGCAAGGAGGTGAGTCCGGTCGAGGTGGCCGACTGCTACCTGCGCCGGATGGACGAGCTCGACCCCCGGCTGAACGCCTTCTGCCACCGGGCCGACGACGATGTCCGCAAAGCCGCGGCCGATGCGGCGGACGTGGTGGCACGGGCCGCCTCGCCCGACGATCTCCCGCCGTTCCACGGCGTCCCACTGCCGGTCAAGGACCTCCTCGATGTGGCAGGTTGGCCCACCACGTACGGCTCCGCCGGTGCCGACCGGACCCCGGCCGCGGCGTCGGACCCGGTCGTGCGGCGGTTCGTGGACGCGGGGTTCGTGCTGCTCGGCAAGACCACCACCTCCGAGTTCGGGGCGCTGCCCTTCACCGAGAGTGAGGCCCTGGGCATCTCGCGCAACCCGTGGGACCCGGACCGCACGCCGGGCGGCTCGTCCAGCGGTGCGGGCGCCGCCGTCGCTGCCGGGATGGCGCCCATCGCGCACGCCGAGGACGGCGGCGGTTCGATACGCATCCCGGCCTCGTGCAACGGCCTCGTCGGCCTGAAACCCACCCGCGGTCTGGTCGCCCGTGCGACCGTCGCCGGGGAGGGCCTTGCCACCAGCGGCGTGATCACCCGCTCGGTCGCGGACACCGCGGCCGCCCTCGACGTGCTCGTGCGCCACGATCCGGCCGCATGGTGGTCGCCCCCCACCCCGCGCGAGTCCTTCGCCGCCGCGACGACGGCGGACGCGCGGGCCGGACTGCGCATCGGGGTGCTCACCGACTCCCCCGTCGCGGGCATCGACGTGGACCCGGCCTGCACGGCGGCCGTGGACCTCACGCTGCGCACACTCGAATCGGCCGGCCACCACATCGTCGACGCCCGCCTTCCGCTGCCCTCGACGGACGAGTTCGTCGGGGCGTTCACGACGCTGTGGAACGTCGGCGGCGCGGGGATCCCGCTCCCGGATCCGCACCGTATCGAGCCCCACAACCGCGCCCTGCGTGACGCGGCACGATCGACCGACTCCTGGGCCTACGCGGAAGCGGTGACGAAGACTCAGCAGTTGTCGCGGCGCGTCGTCGAAGGCTTCATCGCCGGCTTCGACCTCCTGATCACGCCCACGATGGCGTGCCTCCCGCCACCGATCGGCGCCTGGCGGGCGGGCACGGAAGACGATCCGCCGGCGGCCCTGCGGAACAGCTACCCGATGGGAGTGTTCACCTCGCTGTTCAACGTGACCGGCCAACCGGCGATCTCCCTGCCCGTCCACCACGACCTCGCCACCGGACTCCCCGTCGGCGTCCAGATCGTCGCCGCACCATGGCGCGAGGACCTCCTGCTCCAGGTGGGCCATCTGCTCGAACAGGCACTCCTGTGGAACGATCGCCACCCGCCCCTCAGCTGACCGGATGAGACCGCAGCCGCCCCTTGCCGTGCGGCAGGGCGGGCGGCAGGTCTTGAGGTGGTCCTGCGCGAGCAGCTCTGTCCCATCGCCGGCACGAGCCGGGCCTGCGGCTGTACTGTGTCCGCGGTCGCAGGTCAGGCACCTGATACGCCGTCACCGACCATGGAGAGTGGATCGACAACGGCGTCGAACGTTTTTTCGTCGACGTGGCCGCTTGCCAGGGCGGCCTCTTTCAGGGCCTGGTTGTTGGCGAGCGCGGACTCGGCGATGTGCGCAGCGTTCTGGTAGCCGATGACGGGGCTCAGCGCAGTGACCAGCATGAGGCTCTCGTTCACGTATTGCGCGATTTTCGCTCGGTTCAGCTCGGTGCCATCGACGGAGAACATCCGGAACTTCTCCATCCCGTCGGCAAGGATGCGCGCGGAGTGCAGGAAGTTGTTGATGATCAACGGGCGCATCGCGTTCAGTTCGAAATTGCCCTGGCTTCCGGCGAACGCCACCGCGGAGTCGTTGCCGAGCACCTGGATCGCGATCATGACGACGGCTTCGCACTGGGTCGGGTTGACTTTGCCGGGCATGATCGAGGAGCCCGGTTCGTTCTGGGGAAGCAGTAGCTCGGCGAAGCCTGTGCGGGGGCCCGATGCCAGCCATCGCATGTCGTTGGCGATCTTCATCACGGCAACGGCCAGCCCACGCAGTGCTCCGTGTGCCCGCACCATGGGGTCCAGTGACCCCTGTGCCATGAACTTGTTCTCGGCGGTGACGAACGGCTTGCCGGTCAGTTCGGCGATCCGCGCCGCGACGTCACGACTGAAGTTCTTCGGCGCGTTCAGGCCTGTTCCGACGGCGGTACCACCCAGGGCCAGCTCGAGCAGCCCCTTGCGGCTGTGCTCGACCTCATCGATGCAGGCGCGCACTTGGGCGCCGTAGCCCGACCACTCCTGTCCCACGGTCAGCGGCACGGCGTCTTCGAGGTGCGTGCGGCCGATCTTCACGACCGTGTTCCACTCCCTGGCCTTCGCCTCGAGGACCGCGGCAAGGTCTCGAGCCTGAGGGAGGAGATGGTCATCGATTTCCTGCACCGCGGCGATGTGCATCGCGGACGGGAAGCTGTCGTTGCTGGACTGCCCCATGTTGACGTCGTCGTTCGGGCCCACCGGCTTCTGGCTCCCGAGCGTGCCACCGAGCAACTGCGACGCACGGTTGGAGATGACTTCGTTGACGTTCATGTTGCTCTGGGTGCCCGAGCCCGTCTGCCAGACGAAGAGGGGAAAGTGCTCGTCGAGCTCCCCCTCGATGACTTCCTCCGCGGCCCGCACGATGGCCTGTTTCTTCCAGTCGGGCAACCGGTCGGCGGCGGCGTTCACAAGCGCTGCCGCCTTCTTCACATAGCCGTAGGCGTGGTAGACCTCCTTGGGCATCCGGTCGCCACCGATGGAGAAGTGGATCAGCGACCGTTGTGTCTGCGCTCCCCAGTAGCGGTCTGCCGGCACCTCGACCGTGCCCATGCTGTCGAACTCTTCGCGCTGTCCGTCGGCCTGGATCCCGATCGGCACTTCCCGCATCTCGGGGACCGGCTGGTCGCCGCCCCGGCTCACTTCGCGTGCTCCGCATCGCTCATGGGATAGACCGGCTGCCACATCGCGTCCTGCACCGCTTGAACGAGGTTTTCGTGCGTCTTCGTCGCGACACCGTCCCGTGCCGCGGCGCGGGCGACGGAGACGGCGACTGTGGCCGAGGACGCCCTCAGATTCGCGACCGGCGGCAGGAGCGAGGCCCCCGGCCGGGACACATCGACCTGGCCGGCCACGGCTTCGGCAGCGGCGAGCAGCATGCCGTCGGTCACGTGCCGGGCACCCGAAACGATCGTGCCGAGGCCGAGTCCGGGGTAGAGGAGCGCGTTGTTGGCCTGCCCGATCTCGTATGAGACGCCGTTGTACTCCACCGGTCCGACCGGAATGCCGACCGCCATCAGCGCTCTGCCCTCCGACCAGATCATCGCGTCGGAAGGCATGACCTCGATGCGACTCGTCGGATTGGACAGCGGCAGGAGGATCGGGCGGTCCACTCCCCCGGCCAGCGCGCGCACGACGTCCTCGGTGAAGGCGTTGTGGACGGTCGACGTGCCGATGAGGATGGTGGGCTTGACATGCTTGATGGTGGTCAACAGGTCGATCTCACCGTCCGCCCACGCGCTCACCTCGGACTTCGGCCTTGCGTACGCCTGCTGATAGTCAGGCAGATCGGCCATGTCGTCGGTCACGAGGCCGTGGACGTCGATGAGCCAGATGTTGCTCTTGGCCTGTGCGGGTGTGGCACCGTCACGCACCATCGCCGCGTGGATCTGGTCGGCCATGCCGGTACCGGCGGTTCCCGCGCCGAAGACCACCAGTCGCTGCTCGGTCCAGCGCTTCCCGGTGACCTTCAGGGCAGAGAACACCGACGCCATGACGATCGCCCCGGTGCCCTGCATGTCGTCATTGAAGATCCGGTATTTGTCCGCGTTCTCCACCAGGATCCGCCGGGCGTTCGACGGCCCGAAGTCCTCGAAGTGCAGCAGCGCGTTCGGGAACAACTCGGACACGGTCCGGAGATAGAGGGCGATGAAGTCGTCGTACCGCTCACCCGTCACCCGCGCATGCCGATTGCCCAGGTAGGGCGGGCTGTTGAGCAACTGCTCGTTGTCTGTCCCGACATCGAGGTTCACCGCGATGACCCGGTTCGGATCGATTCCGGCTGCGGCCGTGTAAACAGCGAGCTTTCCGATGGAAATGTCCGTCCCGTTGACGCCCCAGTCCCCGATTCCCAAAATCTCCTGAGCATCCGAGACAACGATCAGATCGACGTCGTCCGCACCAAGGGCGAGCGACTCGAATGAGGCTTTCACGTCCTCGGGACGGTCGATCGACAGGTACACCGCGCGTGAGTCGCGGTAGTCCACGGACCATTGCTGGATCGCGTCGCCCACGGTCGGGTCGTACACAACAGGCAGCAGCTCGTCGAGGTGGTCGGCCAGCAGTTTGAAGTACAGAATCTGGTTCCGGTCGTGAATCTCATTGAGGTAGATGTACTTTTGCAGATCGGACGATTTCTGCATGAGCTGTCCGTAGGCCCGGTCGGCCTGGTCATCGAGGGTCTCGACGGCCGCCGGCAGCCGCCCGGTGATCCCGAGCCTGGCCCGCTCCTCCAGTGTGTAAGCGGTGCCGCGGTTTCGGTAACGATCCTGCAGGACAGTGACGTTTTCTCAGCGGTGATCACTTCCAGATTCTGTTGAGGGTGAGGGCGGCGCGAGCGATGTCGCCAATCCGGCTGGGGCTGATGGTGATGTGTTGCAGGGTGCGCCAGCGCTGCTTGAGTTCGGCTGCGGCGCGTTCGCCGAGAGCTCGCATGCCTCTGATCAGGCTGTTGGTGGTTCGCGTGTCGGTGTGCAGAGCCCGTTCTGACTGGCCTTTCGGGCGGCGGACCGGGACGCGGATGCCGATGCCGGCGCCGATGTAGCCCTTGTCGGCCAGGGTGGGCAGCCCGTCGGCCGCCGCCTTGTAGAGGGCGGGCAGGGCGTGGATGCGGGCGGCGGTGACGTCGGGGGTGGAGCCGGGCTCGACGTCGGAGACCCACAGTGGGGTGCCGTCCGGAGCGGCCAGGAACTGCACGTTGCCGCCGAACGCCTTGTGCTTCTGGCTGAACCACAGGTCGTTGCCGTTGTCCCGGACGCCGGCGAGGCGGTCTGATGCGATCAGCGTGCCGTCGAGGATCACGTGGGTCATGCCCTCGCGTTGGCAGCGGTCCAGGACCTCGTGCAGGTCGGGGGCCTGGGCGGCGAGGACGTCGATGCCTTCGTGCAGGTAACGGTAGCCGGTGGCCTGGGAGATGCCGGCGTCGCGGGCCAGGCAGTGGACGCATCCGCGTTCGCGGAACCAGCGCAGCACCAGCACGGCTTGGCGGAACGGGCCGAGCGCGCGGCTGCCGCGCGGGGTGCCGATTCGGCGGCGGTGGGCAGCGAGCAGACGCGAGAGGTGGTCCACGACGTGGCGCGGGACATCGAGCGTGGCAACATAGGTGACCAACGTGAAGCCTCTGGTGGTTACGGACATGATCTTGTGGTGAGACCTGTCCTACCAGGGGCTTTACGTCTGTCCGCGGCCGGGCCCAACTCGTCCGGCCTGCTCACGCATCGAGTGGTTCATGCCGCTTCGCGTAGATCATTTCGCTGAGAAAACGTCAGTAGGTTTGACAGGCATGGATGCTCCCTCAAGGGGATCAGGTCGAGACGAGAGTCTCGGGCTGCATCTCGTAGGAGTGCTGAATGGCCTGATGCCGCGTCCCGAGACCATCCGTGACCTTGCGCTCCCAGGGGACCTGCTGGAGGTGCTTGGTCTCTTCGATCATCGACGCGGGCTCCAGATTACGAAAACGGTCGACCTCGCCGGCAGCGACAGCGGTCAACGTCGCATAGACCGCTTCAGGATCGAACTGCGCTCGGGGGAAGGCGAGCCTGGAGTAGTCGAAGAGCCGCTGCGAGGGGTCGTCCTCCCAGCTCTCCCAGGTCTGGAACATGCGGTCGTTGAAGCCGGTCAGGAACGGTCCCGGGTTGACCGTGGCGACTTCGACGTTGTGCTCCTGCAACTCGTAGGCCATGGTTTCGGCGATCGCCTCGACCGCGTGCTTGGAAGCGGAGTAGATGCCGGTGAACGGGTTGACGTTCAGGCCCTCTCGAGACGAGACCCAGACGATTCTTCCGGCGCCGCGCTCGACCATCTGCTTGGCGATCCCCTGAGTGAGGAGCAGCGGGCCGGTGACGTTGACCTCGAACTGGTGCCGGATGTTCGATGCGGGAATGTCGACCGTGGAGCCGCCTTCTCCGACTCCTGCGTTGTTCACCAGGATCTCCACACCCCAGTTGAGAGCCTTGCGACGATCGCCGTCGTTGGTGACATCAAGCTTCTCGACCTGCAGGCTCAACCCTCGCTCAGCCGCTTGCCGCTTCATCGTCTGTACCTGGGCATAGATCTCAACCGCGGCAATCACGTCGAAGCCCTTTTCGGCCAAGCGCATGGCGGCTTCATGACCGAAGCCGGTACCTGCTCCGGTGATGAGCACCTTCTTCAGCTCACGATTCGCCATGTGGATCTTCCCTTCGATCCCTTCTTTCCAACCATCAAATCGAACCCGGAGCGCCAGATTCATTTCACGGGTAGTCGGCCGAGGCACGCCACAGAAAGCCGCCTTTGTGGAAATAAGTTCCCTTCGCGGCAGCAGACTGGCCGCTGAAGTCGAGCCACCTGGAGACTGCGCTCCGCTCTCGATGCCACGGTGCCACACACTCCGCCGACCCGCGATCCGACCACGACCTGGCCGGACTCGCATTCCAGCCCGGAAAATCGATACACGAGGCGGGCGCCGCTTGCCGATTCCGAATCACGCAGCACGGCGTCGGATGCGCGACAAGCAGAGACACGCGAAGATGTTGATCCGCGGCATACGGCGGAACGGTGACCATCGCGACTTCCGTGTCGGAGGCCCCCTCCCGGTTCGCGTCGCCGACCTCACACGGCAATCGCGGCGATGGCCGACGCCTTCCGCACGATCCTCACCGTTCTCAGTCTCCGAACAGGCCACACGCACCTTGCACGCCGAGGAAGTGGAAGCACATGACCGTCTCCGGAATCCTGACATCGGGCAAGGGCAGACTGGCCCTTGGCGTCGCGGTCCTCTCCGCCCTGACCGTGATGCCGACCGGCTCCGCACACGATCTCGGCGGGGCCCCGACGGGCCAGAAGCCAACCGTGGTGCTGGTACACGGAGCATTCGCCGACGGGTCCAGCTGGAACGCAGTGGCGCAGCGCCTGCAGCAGAACGGCTACCAGGTCATCGCCCCACCCAACACGCTGCGCGGCATACCCCAGGACTCGACCTACCTGAACAGCCTCCTGAAGACCGTCAAGGGGCCAATCGTCCTCGTCGGACACTCCTACGCCGGCGAAGTGATCTCACAGGCGGCCGCCGGCATCGACAACGTCAAGGCACTCGTGTACGTCAACGCGATCATGCCGGACAAGGGAGAGTCCTTCGCCGGCCTCTCCGGCAAGTTCCCGGCAGCCCCGATCAGCAAGGCCTTCAAGCAGGTCCCGTTCCGCAACGGCGACGGCACCACGGGCACAGACGTGTACATCCAGCCCGCCCAACTCCACGCCACCTTCGCCCAGGGCCTCTCCCAGCAGCAGGCGTCCGTCATGGCCTCGACACAGCGCCCGATCGCACTGTCGGCCTTCACGGACAAGCTCACCGAAGCGGCCTGGCGTGACAAGCCCGTCTACGTGCTCATCGGGAAACAGGACCGGGCCATCAACCCCAGCCTCGAGCGGTACGAGGCCAAGCGCGCACACGCACGCAAGACGGTGGAGATCGATTCCTCACACGTGTCCCTGATCTCCCACCCCCAAGCTGTCACCGATCTCATCCTCAGCGCGGCCCGCGGCGCCGGCCACCAGTAGACGCACAGGCACGACCTCGCACAGCCGCGGGTTGCGGTTGCAGCCACGGCTCCGAAACAACGGGACGTCACTCCAATACCGCGCCGAAGTCCCCCGTTTGGATGCCATGGCCTGGCCCGTTCGGTCTACCGCGTGAACGCTGAGGTGCCGTAGGCCCCTATCGAGAGCGAGGTCAACATGAGAGTGCCCGCGATACGCGGCTCACTGCTCCGGAGCAGAGCGCTGCACGTGGCGACGGCAGGGTGCGCGGTCACCGCCCTGTCCGCGCTGACCACAGTCCCGATGGCAGCGAACGGCGGTGCGAACGCCGACAAGCCGACCGTCGTCCTGATCCACGGCGCCTTCGCGGACAGCTCCAGCTGGAACGGGGTGATCGAGCGGCTGCAGCGCCGCGGTTACACCGTGATGGCTCCGGCCAACCCGCTGCGCGGCCTGTACAGCGATTCCGCGTACATCGCCTCCTTCCTGAAGACGATCAAAGGCCCGATCGTCCTGGCCGGTCACTCCTACGGCGGTGCCGTCATCAGTACGGCCGCAGCGGGAAACCCCCAGGTGAAATCCCTGATCTACATCAACGCGCTGATGCCCGACGTCGGTGAGAGCGGCATGTCGCTGTCCGCCCGCTTCCCCAGCGCCCTGGGCACCGCCACGATCTCCGTGCCGTATCGAAAGGCCGGCGCCAGCGGCACCGACCTGTACCTCAAGCGGGACAAGGTCCACTCGGTCTTCGCCAACTGCCTGCCGGAGAGCCAGGCGAACCTGCTGGGTGTCACCCAGCGCCCTGCGGCCACGACCGCGTTCTCCGAGACCGCCAAGGTGGCGGCCTGGAAGGAGATTCCGTCCTGGGCCCTGGTGGGACGGCAGGACATGACCGTCAGCCCCCAGCAGGAGCGCTTCGAGGCCAAACGGGCCCACTCCCACACGCAGGAGATCGACTCCTGCCACGTGTCCCTCATCGCCCGCCCTGACGCCGTAGCAGACCTGATCCTCCAGGGCGCCACCGCGGCTGCGGGCGGCTCCTGACATCGACGCAGCCGCCGAGCAGCCCGCCGCCGACGGCTTCCCCATCACCGACGAGCTGCTCGCCCGGTTCTCCCCGTGCTCCACGATGACGGCCTCCTGGCGCTCGTATCGCCGGTCCGGCTCGTCCGCGGCTTTCGGCCCGGCGGGCGAACTCGCGCTGCAGCCGCGGCCGGGTACTCCGGTCCTGAGCCCGGTGTCGGGGTCGACGTAAGTCTTGCGTCCGTCGCGTCGGCCGTCGTCTCTGCGCGGCCGGTAGATCAGCCTTGAGCAGTGGCCGGGTTCGTAGCAGGTCAGTGCGGTGATGGAGCTTCGTCTGCGGAAACGACCGCGGACCCGCGCCACCGGGGTCCGGCCTCAAGTTGCAGCAGCTCCTCCGCGCTCAGCGTAAGCTCCACGGCCCTGGCGGAGTCTGTGATGGAGGCCGGGCGGCTGGCTCCCGGTACCGGGATCACTGCCGGGGAGCGGGCAAGCAGCCAGGCCAGGGCGATCTGCTGTGGGCTCACGCCGCGCTCGGCGGCGATGCGGTGGAAGGCGGTGCCGATGGAGGTGGGGCCGGAGGGACCGTCGAGGGAGCTGCGCGAGACGCCGCCGAGTGGGCTCCAGGGCAGGAAGGCCAGCCCCATCCGGGTGCTCAGCTGCAGCTCGGGCTCGCTGTCGCGGACGGCGGGCGAGTACTGGTTTTGTACGGAGGCGAGTCCGTCGCCGAGGATCTGATGTGCCTGGCGGATCTGGGCGGTGGTGACGTTGGAGATTCCCGCGGCGCGGATCGTGCCGGCGTCGAGCAGCTCGCGCAGCGCGCCGACGGATTCCGCCCAGGGCACGGCCGGGTCCGGCTTGTGCAGTTGGTACAGGCCGATGGCGTCGACGCCAAGGCGCTTGGCGGAGGCTTCGGCGGCTTGCTTGAGGTGGTCGGGGGTGGCGGTGACGGTCCAGCTGCCGTCGCCGGGGCGGCCGCGGCCGCCCTTGGTGGCCACCAGGATGCCGGAGGTGTCGCCGCCGTAGCGGGCCAGGGCGCGGGCGATCAGCAGTTCGTTGTGGCCCTCCTCGCCTGCGTGCCAGTGGTAGCTGTCGGCGGTGTCGATGAGCGTGACGCCGGCGTCGAGGGCGGCGTGGATGGTGGCGATGGCCCGCGTCTCGTCCGGGCGGTGCTCGATGGACAGCGGCATGGCGCCGAGGCCGACGGCGCTGACGGCGGTGTGGGCGATGGTGCGGTACTGCATGGTGGCTTGAGGTCCTTAGGCAGTGGGTGACGGCTCGGTGGCGAGGGCTTCGGCGACGGCACCGGGCAGCCAGTCGGTGGTGTGGGAGAAGGAGAAGCCCAGCTCCTTCGCGCGGGCGTTGCTCATGGCGTAGTGGCGGTCCAAGGAGAACGGCGAAGCGTCCTCGCCCGCCGGGACGGTCCGGTAGACGGCCTCCCGTCCTACCTGCGTGGCGATGATCGCGGCGAGGTCGTGTACATCGAGCGGGCCGTCGGAGCAGGCGTTGACCGGGCCGGTGAAGTCGGCGGTGGTCGCCCACAGCAGCAGGTCCGCCAGCTCCTCGTAGTGGATGAAGACCGTGGGCAGCGTCTTCGCGTGCACAGTGATCTCTTCGCCCTTGGTGATGCGCCCGATGTAGTACGCCAGCCTGCCGGTGAACTCCTGCGCGCCGCCGCCGAGCACATGGGCGCTGCGCACACTGGCGAACTCAAAGCTTCCGGCGCGAGCGAAGATGGCCTCCGCCTGGCGCTTGCCCTCGGCGTAGTGCGCCTCCAGGTACGCGTCGTCGTGCCAGGGAAGGTCCATGGCCACCAGCCAGGCGGCCGGGTCCACGATCTCCTCCGGCACCGGCGTGCCGGGAGGCACGGTCGGCAGCGCGGCGTTCGCGGGGTCGTAGACCTCGATCGTGGAGGTCATGACGTAGCGCCGGGTACGGCCGGCGAAGGCGCGGGCGGCGATGGCGGCCTGCACCGGGGTGTAGCAGACCTGGTCCACCACGACGTCGAAGGTGCGGGAGTCGAGCGCGGCCGTCAGGGCGGCCTCATCGTTTCGGTCGACAACGAGGTGCTCCACGCCGCCGGGCGGCGAGGTGGAGCCGCGATTGATCACAGTGACCTGGTGGCCGGCGGCCTGCAGGCGCTTCACCACGAGCTTTCCGAAGTACCGGCTTCCGCCGATGACGCCGATCTTCTGCATGCCCCCATCCTGGAGACCTATCGTCATCAGCAGAAGTACCGACCTACTGGATATGCATTAAGGAAAACTGTTGATTGATGTGCAGCGACTCCGCGTCCTGCGGGTGGTGGCGGAACACGGCAGCTTCAACCAGGCGGCCGCGGCTCTCCGCCTCACCCCCTCGGCCGTCTCGCAGCACGTGGCTGCCCTGGAGCGCAGCCTCGGCACCCAGGTCGTCGCCCGCAGCACCCGCGGCGTCACCCTCACACAGGCCGGCCACATCATGGTCGGCGCCGCCGAAGCCGTCGCCGCAGAGCTCGAACACGCACAGCAACAGGTCGCTCGGCTCAGCACCGGCCGCACCCAACTCTCCGTCGCCACCTTCACCAGCGGCGGCAGACTGCTGCTGCCCGCCGCTCTCACCCGGCTCACGGCAGTCCATCCCCGCACCGTGCTCCACATCAGGGAGGGCGAACCCGAGGACACCTTGCCGCTCGTCCGCCAGGGCGCCGTAGACCTCGCCCTGGCCTACCACTTCGACGGCCCACTACCCGTTGGACCGGGCCCCAGCTCCAGACTGGAGTGGACGCCGCTCCTGGAAGACCCCCTGCACGTCGTCCTGCCGCGAGTGCACCGACTCGCCGACCGCGACGCCCTCGACCTCGCCGAGCTGGCAGCCGAACCCTGGGTGCTCGGCTGCCTGAAGACCGAGGCCTACCTGCGCCGCTACGCCGAGCGCGCGGGCTTCGATCCGGAAGTACGCGGGACCACGACCGACTACTTCTTCGCCCGCTCACTGGTCGCTGCAGGTATGGGAATCTCCCTGATCCCCTCTATTGCGCTCGCCCCGGAAATCCCTGGCCTATGCACCGTCCCAATCAAGTCGCCGGGGCCGATCCGGCACATCGGCGTCGCCACAATCAGCCGCGGCGACCGGCCCCACGTCACGACGTTCATCCACGCCCTTCGCGAGCAGGCGCTGCAGCACATCGGGCATTGATCCGCCACGGGGTCCCCGCCCAAACGCCGACGGGGCGCCGCTTCATAGGTGTTCGCCTGTGAAACGCCCCACCTCGCACCGCGCGACCTGCGGCGATCACCTGCTGGAGCCGCTGATGACCCGCTGGGGCGGACCGGAGTGGTTTGTGGTTGCCGACTCCAGCCTCTGCATCCAGAACCCCGACAAACTGGAAGATGTCGGCCTGCACCAGATGCTGAGTCTGCCGTCCGGCGAGCACATCCCGTTGCTGTTCCCGATCGCCGTGGTCGATGACCTGGACGGCCTTAAGCGCCGAAGTGGGTGAAGGGGCCCCACATCGTGGGACGTGTGCCCTCGGCGGCGGCTCGACTCACGGCTTGGCCAAGCGCGGCCGACGGGGAGGTCCCTCGCACAAGCTTGTGGAACGTTGCCATCAACCTGACGACCTCCTCGGCATCAGGAACGGACCACAGCGCGGCGACCACGGAACTCGCCCCCATGGCGAGCATCGCCGCGGGAAAGCCGAGTTGCTCGCCGGGCAATCGGGTGCCGATGCCGGCCAGGTGGCAGGCCGAGAGTACGACCGTCGTCCCGCGTCGCAGGTCGTGATCGAGGAGCGCGGACAGGGGCAGAGGCCGACCCAGGAGTACGGAGGAGTCCAGCGGATGGTGCGGATCGAGGAAGCCGTGGCCGGCGAGGTGTATGAGATTGGCGGATGCCATCAACTCCGACAGGCCCCGCGATGAGGCTCCGGCTTCCGGAAGGGCTGCCGAACCGCGAGGCCCGGTGAGGCCGCGCAATCGCTCACCGTCGTCGCCGGTGGCGACAGCTTTCGCCTCCTCCCGGAAAATCACGGGCTTCACCCCGTGCACGGCCGCCACCTCCCGGGCTTCCGGCACGGTGAAGGGAATCGGACCGGCGCCCGCGCCGTCGTCGAACCAGGGATCAGCCACGACCAGGGGATCGATGCGGGACGGCCGGGGCCATGCGCCCGCGAACATCAGGGCATTTCCCGAGGGCGCCACAGTGAGATCCATGAGGCCGCAGACAGGGGTGCCGGTTTCGTCGACCGGCGCGGTGTAGAGGGGGAGCCGTGCACTCTCGCCGAGGGGGACCAAGGCGATGCGGGCTCCCAGCAGGTCCGGCCAGGCAGCGAGCAGCGGCTTCCAGATGGCGTCGCCCACGGCGGCGTGCGCATCGCGGACCGCCCGGTCGCGGACTCTTTTCCGCGGCTCGTCCGACGACAGAACCGCGTGCATTTTCTGCAGATGGTTCCGGACTGCCTCGACCCGCAGGCCGGGCAGCGACACACTCGTGCACAAGTCGCGGCCGCTTTCCGGCGCGTCCATCCGGATCGCCGCGCCGGAGGTCGTTCCCGGCGCCACATAGACGACCGTGCGGGACGTCTTGCTCGCCGCGAGGATGGCGGACACGGTGTTGGAGCCGGAGAGGATGTGCCCCTTCGAGAATCTGTCGAGGGTTGCATCCAGGTCACGGACGAGCATCTCGTCGGCCATCACCCGCAGCGCCGCGACGGTGTCGACGCCCGCGGCATTCGAGGGGGCGCTTCGGGCTTGTCGGAGGGCCTCCCGCACGCTGCGCCGGAGCGCGCGCAGGGGCTGCACGGCGTCGTCACCGCCGAGAAGATCGGACGTCTCGCGGGCGATGGTGCGATCTCCCATCTGCAGGCCCGTCAGAGCTTCCGCGACGAGATAGCCCACGAGAGGGACTCCCGCCCGGTGAGCCACATCCACCGACATCTCAGCCATCATCTGCATGTCGGCGAAGAACTCTTCAGGGAACGGCGCTCCTTGTTTACTGCACTGCGCCTCCATCATGGCGACCGCCGCGCTGTACGACAGACTGCTGCAGGCCGCGAAGAACCACTGGCCCACGTCAGCGTGCATGCCGAAGGAGACCCTGGAGGCGTGGAGAGTCATCGGGGCGTACCACGCCCTGCCTTGGGCCATCTTGCAGAAGCAGCGGCGCATGAGCTTCCAGGAGCCGTCGACCGCTGCTTCGGTACCCTCCCGCATACCCAGTTGCTGCAGCTCCTTGATGGCTTGAGCGACCTTCTCGTACTCCGCCGTGCGGTGGACGGTGAAGAGGCCCATCAGTTCGCCGAGGGAGAGTCGGTGGTCCGGGTCCTGACCGTCTGGGGCGGCATGTCGATTGCGGATACGAGGGCATGGGTGAGGGCGGCGGTGTCCAGGGCGGGAGTGCCGTCGGAGCCCGGCGTCGACCGGATCTCGATACGGACCTCGTCGCCTGGCGGTCCCGTCGTGATCGTGAGCACGAGGGGCGGCGTGCCCGGGCCGACGCTGCCGGACTGTGTCCCGGCCCCAGGGATGCGAAAGCCGAACCAGGCAGCGGCGCGCCGAGCGAACTCGGCGATCTGCTCGCGAGCTAGATAGACGCCTACCAGGTTCGCCGAGACCGCCAGTCCCTCGTTTCCGACGGACAGCACGGCTTGGGCCACCGACGACCACTGGCCTGCGGAGCGGGTCCCGATCTCAATCTCGTCGAAGTCCGCATCTTCAAGCAACTCCCACAAATCTGAAGGAACATGAACATACATGTGGTCGTCCATATGTGAGAGGTTAGCGATCTGGATTCCGCCAAAGGGTCTTTTCTGCAGAAGTGTTCATCCGTCACAGACCGTGCGCCCTGGGGGTCACGACCTGTCCGTCTCGCTCTGGAGACCCAAGGCGATATGGCCTGTGAGCCTCACGGGTGACAGGTGGCTGGGAGTGCTCCCCGACATCGCCAGGATCGAGCTGGTGTCCGCGATCGAATCCGCCGCGAGCCCCCTCAGCCAGTGCGCGCAGACGGTGGGCGAGGACCTGGCGCAGGCCGGCGACTATGCACGTAGAGCAAAACCCTCCGGCCGCTCGATTCGGTGTTGAGGCAAGCTGTGATCGCCGATCGGGTCCATGGGGCCAACTGAGAGGCGGCGCCGCGGGCAGGCCCGTCGCGCCGCTGCTCGGCAGCGCCGGGGCCACGCTCGGCTGGTCTCGACCGGCCTGCTCATCCCACGGCAGCTCTGGCCGTTCCCATGTGTGCGCTGCCGCGACGATCGGGCCTCCCCGTGCAAAGCGCGGACGGCGTGCCGGGGCGGAAGGGGTTCCGCCCGGCGCGCCGTCCACGCTGGTGGTTTCGTGCGGGCAGTCAGCAGGCGATGGGGGCGGAGCCGACGGCCACGTCGTCGAACCAGAGCGTGTCGTCGCCCGTCCCGTAGCTCTCCCAGCCCAGGCGCAGGGCTGTGGGCCGGGGCGGGATGGTGCGAGCAAGCCACTGCTGGTCGATGTCCTGGGTGGGAACGCCGTCCGCGTGCAGGCCCGGGATCTGTTCGTCGCCGAGCCAGGTGTCGAGCTTGGGCGCCGTCGTGTCGATCGCGAAGCGCAGGCACTGCCAGCTCCCGGTCGGCAGCGGCCTGCTCTGTGCCACGCCCGCCGGGCTCTGCGCGGGCAGGGTGGCGTCGTCGGTCTCCCGGTTCCACTGGAGGGCGCCGTTCTGGCCGCCGACGCGCAGCGCCCGGCCGCCCTGGGAGCTGTCGGGCATGGAGACGAAGGTGACATGGGCCGCGGGGAGCGCGGTGCTGTGCCGCACCCACATGCGCACATACATGACCGGCCCCACCGACGACAGGTTCGCGGTGGAGGCGACGAAGGCGTGGTTGCAGTAACCGGCCCTGCCATCGATCCGCAGCGACCTACTGCCGCTGTGCGCGACCGAGGTGTCGACGGCCGCTGTCCCGGTGCCCTGGCAGTCGGGCGCGGTGAACTGCCAGGCGCCGGAGGGAGTGGTGCCGGTCTGGTCCTCGAAGCCCGAGCAGACCACGGCGCTGCCGCAGCCGGCGGCGGGCGGCGGCGTCGTGGGCGGCGGAGTGCTCGGCGGTGGTGTGGTCGGCGGCGGGGTGGTGCCGGTTTTGCCGCAGGCCACACCGTTGAGGGCGAAATCGGTCGGGGCGGGGTTGGCCGAGCTCCAGGTGCCCTGGACACCGAACTCGGCGGCGCCGCCGGTGGCCAGCGAGCCGTTCCAGTCCGCGTTGACGGCGACGACGGAGGCGCCGGTCTGGGTGACGGTCGCGTTCCATGCCGATGTCACCCGCTGACCGTCGGCATGGGTCCAGGTCAGACGCCAGCCGTTGACCGCCGGGCCGAGATTGGTGACCTTGACCTGGGCCGTGTAGCCGCCGGCCCACTGGTTCACGGTGTAGTCGACCCGGCAGCCGGCCTCCGCGGCGCTGGTGGGTGTCGCGATGAATCCGGACACCAGCAGGGCGACGGCCCCGGCAGCCGCGAGGGCCGCCGTCAAGGGCCGGCGCAGTAATCGCAAGGGGGAGGTGCGCACGTATGCCTCCGAGGGAAGGATGTGCGAGATATGGGAGCGCTCCCATTCATGACAGCGACCGGGGGCGCGTCCTGTCAATGCATGGGACGGCCAAGCCCGGCCGCGACCCACCGCCACTCTGTGAAGCTGATCACCGCCGACCCGGTTTTGATTGAAACTTGAACTTTTAAGGCATAGTGTCGGTGCCGCAAGTCGATCCCCCGGGATCCACCACCCATTGTGAGGAAGTCCCCCCATGTCGCTCGCTCTTGACCCCGCCGCCCAGGACCTTCTCTTCCGTGAGGCCCGCACCGCGAACACCTTCAGCGACGAACCGGTGTCCGAGGAGCAGGTCCAGGCGATCTACGACCTGGTCAAGTACGGCCCGACGTCCATGAACCAGTCGCCGCTGCGCATCACCCTGGTCCGCTCCGCCGAGGCCCGTGAGCGTCTCGTCCAGCACATGGCGGAGGGCAACCAGGCGAAGACCGCCACCGCCCCCCTGGTCGCGATCCTCTCCGCGGACAACGAGTTCCACGAGGAACTGCCCCACCTCTTCCCGCACTTCCCCCAGGCCAAGGACGCCTTCTTCGGCGACCGCGGGGTGCGGGAGGGCCAGGCTGCCCTCAACGCCGCTCTCCAGGCCGCGTACTTCATCATCGGCGTCCGGGCCGCGGGCCTCGCCGCCGGTCCGATGACCGGCCTGGACTTCGAGGGCGTCCGCAAGGAGTTCCTGGACGACGACCACACCCCGCTGATGGTCGTCAACATCGGCAAGCCGGGCGAGGACGCCTGGTACCCGCGCTCCCCGCGTCTGGAGTTCGACCAGGTCGTCACCACGGTCTGAGCAGGCTCGGCGACGGGGATCCGGACATCGCGGCGCGGAAGCCCGCGCCGCGAACAGCACCCCGCCATCGGAAAGTGCCCATGCCTTCAGACAGTGCCGGCCCGGACCTGTGGTCCGGGCCGGCACTGTCGACCACGCAGAGCCCTGCCCCGTCCGCAAGGACTACTTGCCGGTTCCGCCGAGGTGAGCCGCCCATGGGTAGTAGACGTAGTCGAATGCTGCCGGCGCCCCGGTGATCCTGCTTCCGAGCCATACGTCGTTCGTCAGCTGGATGCCGGAGAACATCGGATCCATCTCGTCGTGCAGCTTCCGCTCCATCCGCAGCACCAGCTTGGAGCGGGCGCTGTCGTCCTTCGTACCGATCGCCTCGGCGTAGAGCCCGTCGATGCCGCTGTAGCCGGACTGGTTGAAGGTGCCGCCGGTCACCGCGGTGAGGCCCAGCCAGTCGAGCGGGTTCGGGATGTTCGGCCAGAACTGCGTGTACAGCAGGTCGGTGTTGCCACGTGTCGCCGGGTCGTACAGGTAGTTCGAGTAGCCGGTCGCCGGAACGACGTCGAGCTTGAAGTTCAAGCCGATCTTGTCCGCCGCGTCCTTGACCCCGAGGCCCAGCTGCTGCGTCTCCGCCTGCTGCGGAACCACGAGGCTGATCTGCTTCGATTTCACGTCGGCCGGAACGCCGGCGAGCAGCTTCTTCGCCTCGTCGATCCGCGCGGAGCCATCGGTCCTGACCGAGTCGGCGTACGAGGTCAGATCGTCCTTGGCGAAGCCGTACACGGCCGGCACGGTCTGCAGCGAAGCAGGGGTCCCCTCACCGGCGTACACCTGGCTGCCGATGCCCTTCCAGTCGATGGCCATCCGGAGCGCCCTGCGCACGTCGGCGTTGCCCAGCGCACCCTTGTGGTTCGCGACCACGAGCGTGACTGCCAGGGGCGCGGCGCCCGAGTAGAGCTTGCCCGCAGACGATGCCCTCAGTTGTGCCGGCCCGGCGGTCGGCGGACCGTACGTTCCGTCGATCTGGCCCGAGAGCAGGCCGGAGGTGATCGCGGAGTCGTCGGTCAGGAAGGTGAAGTCGATGTTCTTCACCTTCAGGGGCAGCGACTTGTTCCAGTAGCCGTCGTAGCGGCTCACGCCGACCGACTGGCCCCGCGTCCACTTGTCGAACTTGTAGGGGCCGGTGCACATCACGCCGACGCCCGGTGTACCGGCCTTATTGCAGTTCTGCTCGTAGAACTTCTTCTCGACGACGACACCGGCGAAGCTCGCCAGCTCGTCGTTGAAGAGGTAGTCGGGCTTCTTGAGCCTGACGGTGACTTCGCCGGCGCCCGTCTTCGTGATCGAGGCGACGTTCGAGTACAGGTAGCCGTAGAAGCTCGACTTGTCCGTCATGTTGTGCCGCATGCTCCACACGACGTCGTCGGCGGTCATCGGCGAGCCGTCCTCCTCGAGGACGCGACGCGCGACAGCGTGGACGGGCACGCCGCCGGTGGCGTTGTCGGAACGGTGGTGCAGGATGTTGAAATGAAGGCCGAGTCCTGGTCCGCGTGTCCTCGCGCCGCACCGGCACGAACGCCTGACGGCCCCGGCCCTTCCGCCGTACGAAGTCCGCGGGGCCTCCCACCCTGGCCGGGCCGCGCAGGGGCCCTGCCCGATGTCCCGTCAGGGAACGCGGGCCACGGCCGCGTAGATGCCGCTCTCCTCCGACGGGGGCGGTTCCTGGTCGGCGCCGTACCACTCGGTGGCGGTGACCAGGCCGGGCGGCGCCAGTTCAAGTCCGTCGAAGAAGCTGGCCACCTCCTCCCGGGTACGGAAGCTGAGGCGGATGCCGCCCTTGGCGTACTGGGCAATCACCTGCTCCGCCAGCTCGGGGAAGATGTCGATCGCGGCGTGCGAGAGGACCAGGTGGCTGCCGGACGGAAGGGCCTCGACCAGGCCCCTGACGATGCCGTGGGCGTTCTGGTCGTCGCGGATGAAGTGCATCAGGGCGATCAGCGACAGGGCCATCGGCCGGTCGAAGTCCAGCACTTGCCGGGCGTGCCGCACTATCTGGTCCGGCTCGCGCACATCGGCCTGGATGTAGTCAGTGACGCCCTCGGGGCAGCTCACCAGCAGGGCCTCGGCGTGCCGCAGCACGATCGGGTCGTTGTCGGCGTAGACGATCCGGGCGGTGGGCACCGTGCGTTGCACGATCTGGTGGAGGTTCGGCTCGGTAGGTATGCCGGTGCCGATGTCCAGAAACTGGTCGACGCCCCGGGCGGCGAGGTAGGCCGCCGCCCGGTGCATGAACGCGCGGTTCTGCCGCGCCGCGTCCCGCGCTTCGGGCGGCAGTGTCTCGCCGACCGCCTCGTCGACCGGGTAGTTGTCCTTACCGCCGAGCAGCCAGTCGTAGACCCGCGCGGGGTGGGCCCGGCTGGTGTCGATGCGATGAGACCGCGAATGGTCCGTCGTCATGGCAGACTCCGTCGTCCGGGAGGTGGGGCTCCGCCGCCTTTTGATCATCGTACGCGGTCGCGATCCGGGCATGTGCCGAACCGGACAGCGACGAAATGTCTTCCTGCAGCCCTGAACACGCCTTGCTCGCAAAGCAGTTGACTCATCGTCCTTGCAGGCCGACCTCACCCGGCGTGATGCTTGAGCCCTCTCATGGCAGGGGCTCCGGCGGTGCGGTCCCGGGCCGGGTGTGCCGGTGACCCGTGTTTCCGCCACCATGCCCCGCTCCCCGGCCTTACTCTGGTCGGCACCATCAGGGAACCGCGCCGGCTGTCTGGAGGTAACGGGGTGAACGGGCGCAGTCCGGAACGGGTCCGCAACGAGTTGGTCGTCTCCATCGTGGACGTGTTGCAGGGTTCGGCCACGGTGAACCAGGCGAGCAGCCGTGAGATCTGGCGGGAGATGCTCGCGGCCGAGCTGGCCTCTCCCGTGGAGCCGTTCGGCGGGGACCGGCTGCGGCCCTGGCTGCTGCAGATCGTCATGGCGTGCACCGAGGTCGGCGACGGCCTCGCCTGCCTGGTGCGGTCGCTGGAGTACGTGGAACAGCAGTCGACGACGATCGCCACTCTGTGGCCGCTGGTGGACGAGTGGGAGGCCGTCGACTTCTTCAACCACGCCGATCTGCGTCCGTTGCGGCCCGTCCTGCTGTCGCTGAGCTCCCCGGACCTCGCGACCATGGCGCGTCGCGCGAGCCGGTCCCGCGTGCAGGAACTGCCCTCCTGGTGCCGGACGGGGTGGCAGGTCTTCCTGCGGCTGGCGGGAGAGAACTCCCCGAACGGTGAACTCCCGCCCAGCATGGCCTTCCTCGCGCTCTGTGCCGACCGGCTGGTGGCGGACAGCCAGGCCGACGCCGCGGAGGTGCTGCGCCGCTTCACTCGCAGCCAGGCCCACACCCTGCGGCTGGACGGCGCCCTGGCGGACTGGCAGCACTCGGAGTTCCCACAGGCCGCGCCCTCGCTCGTCCCCGCCTACCTGATGATCCAGTTCGAGCCGGACCGGATCGAGGCGGACCGCTTCTACCTGTCCCACTGGCGCCAGTCCGACCCGGAGGGCTGGCACCCCGTACCCGGCCAGCCCGTCCACCTGCGCCGGGAGGAACTCCCCGGCGCGGTGGAGAAGCTGGTGGAGGAGGTCGAGGAGAGATGGGCCGACCTGCGGCAGCCGGTCCTCCTGGAGTTCATCCTGCCGTGGGAGCTGCTGAACGAGCCCGTCGAGTGGTGGTCGAAGGAGTCCCACTCCGACTCCCCCACGCCGCTGGCGCTGGACTACCCGGTGGTGGTGCGCAGCCTCGAGCGCTTGCAGCGGACCGCGTGGCACCGGACCTGGCACAACAAGTGGCGGCAGCTTCGGGAGCGCCCCGCGGACAGCCATCCGCACTGGAGCCGGCCGGGACAGGACTCGACCTACTTCTTCCATCTGGAGCGTGAGTTGAAGGAGGACCGGCACGCGGTCTGCCTGGTGCTCAGCGAGCCGCCCGGCGACGACTCGGGTACCGGTCGGCGGGAGGTCCTTGCCGGGTTGCGGGCCGGCGTGCCCGCGATGGTCTGGCACCGCAGCGACTGCTCGGACCCGTCGTTCCAGGACGCCATCGGCGAAATACTGCAGGACCGGGGGCTCGGCAGTCTTGCGGAACGCATCGGAAAGTGGCGCAAAGAGGCCCTGGCACTCGGACCCGAGGTCTGGGACCAGCATGTGGGCCGCCACCTGGCCATTCTGCTCGACGACCCCGAGCGCAAGCCGGGGCCGGCCGGGCCGGCGTAGCGGCCGTGCCCCCGCGGGCCGGGGCACAGGCCGAGGTGATCCGGCGGCGATCAACGGCGCGGGGCGGCATTGCGACGGTCTTGCGCAGGGGGTTGACGGGGTGCCACGCTGGTGGTCGGGACGCCCCCTGCGGGCGCCCCGCGTACCGCACACCACCGGGGGCGCGTTCCCGAAAACCGGCTTGCGATCCCTCCCGTCATCCCCCTGGTGGACACCCGTCTTGCACCACGCGCAGACGACTGCCAGGCTTGGCAACGTGGCTGTCACGCATGCCCGCGGACTGCGGGACTCCTCTGCCGTCCTTCCTCCGTGCTCGGGCAGCGCCGGACGCTCCGAGGGCGCTTATGCAGCATGACGACGGCCCACGACCCGTAGCGGCACCCGCGTCTGACGAGGCGTCGTTCGAGGGCGTGCTGCACGCCCTGAGCGGACTGGAGGCGCCGGACCCGGCCGATCGCCCCGCCGTCCTGCTCGTCGTCGACGACCACGTGAGCATGCGCGTCTGGGAGGAGACGATCGGCCGGCTGGCCGACGGGCTCGCCCGTCAGGAGCGGCTGGGCCGGATCACCACCGCGCGGCTGCTGAGTTCGGACGACACCGAGCCGGCCCGGATCCGGCTGGACCACCTGCCTCCCGGCACCACCCGGCACCGGGTGGTGCTGGTGCTGACCGACGGACTCGCCGCGGGGTGGCGGGCGGGCGCGGTGCTGCCTCTGCTGCGGGAACTCGGCCGGTCCGAACCGCTCGCCGTGCTGCATCTGCTGCCGCAGCGGCTGTGGTTCCGCACCGGCCTGGACGTGCACCGCATGCGCCTGAGCGCCACACATCCCTGGGCGCCGAACGACTCCTTGCGGTGGGAGCTGCGCACCTCCCCCCTCGAACCCGTCGAAGACGCCGGCGCCCGGGCCGGCGTGGTTCCGGTGCCCGTCCTGGAAGCGACCGAGCGCTCCCTGTCCTGCTGGGTCGACCTGGTGGCCGGACGCGGGTCCGGGGAGCAGGAGATGTCCGGCGTCCGGGCCCGTGACTGGAAGCGGCGACCGGACGCCGCGCGGGCGTTGCCCTGGCTCCACGGCGTCCCCGACCCCGACAGCGCCGTCCCCGCCCGGGAGCGCGTCTCGGACTTCCGCGCCGCCGCCTCGCCCACCGCCTTCGCGCTCGCCACCCGGCTGGCGGCGGCGCCGCTGACGCTGCCGGTGATGGCGGCGTTGACCGCGTCCGTGCCGGGCGCCGGGCCCGCCCACCTCACCGAGCTGCTGATGAGCGGACTCGTGCGGCCGGCGAGCGGGGACGCCGAGCGCGCCGCCGACGTGACCTTCTCCTTCGGTCCGGACAACCGCCAGGAGTTATTGGCGCTGTCCCGTCGCCGTGACACCGTCCGGGTGCTGCACGATGTGCGGGCGCTGATCGCACCGGAGGGCGCCGAGCCGGTCCGGCCGGGCGACGGCGACCCGCCCGAAACGGACCATGTCCCGCGGGTGACCCCGTACAACGTCGCCTTCCTGCGCGTCGAACTGGCCGCGTTGCGCGCCCTGTCCGGACGCTTCCTGCCACAAGCCGAGCGGCTCGCCCGCGCGCTGCGCGAGTACGACCGCGAGAACACCGTGAGCCTGCGCAAAGGCGCGGGCCCCCGCCCCGGGCGCACCGTCCCTCGCGCGCAAGACACAACTGCAGAAGGAGCCACGGCCATGTCCACCACGCAGCAGGAACCCGCGGTGGAGAGCGGGCGTCCGACGCAGCCGCGCGTCTGGGGCAACATCCCCCCGCGCAACCCGTACTTCACCGGCCGCGTGGATCTTCTGGAGCGGCTGAGCGAACGCCTGCGCGAGGGTTCGACGACGACCGTGCTGCCGGAGGCCATCCACGGCATGGGCGGCGTCGGCAAGACCCAGCTGGCCATCGAGTACGCCTACCGGCACCAGTCCGAGTACGACATCGTCTGGTGGATCCCCGCCGAGCGCCCCGGCCAGATCGGCCAGGCCCTCGTCGAACTCGCCCAGCGGCTCGGCATCGTCACCACTTCCGAGGCCAACATCGCCGGACCCGCGGTGCGCGAGGCGCTGCGCGAGGGGCGCCCCTACTCCCGCTGGCTGCTGATCTTCGACAACGCCGACAGTCCCGAGCGGGTCCGCGACTACTTCCCGACCGGGGGCAGCGGCACCATCCTCATCACCTCACGCAACCGCCGCTGGAGCGTGGTCGGCCCCTCCCTCGAAGTCGACGTCTTCACCCGGGAGGAGAGCAAGGAGCTGCTGCGCCGCTCCGGTCCCGACGATCTCGCCGACGCCGACGCGGACCTCCTCGCCGACGCCCTCGGCGACCTCCCGCTCGCCCTGGAACAGGCCGCGGCCTGGCGGGCGGAGACCGGGATGCCGGTGTCGGAGTACCTGCGGCTGTTCGAGCACAAGCGCAGCGAGCTCCTCGAGGTGTCCCCGCCGCCGGACTACCAACTGCCGGTCGCCGCCGCGTGGAACGTCTCCCTCGACCATCTGGAGACCCGCAGCCTCACCGCCCTGCGCCTCCTCCAGCTCTGCTCCTACTTCGCGCCGGACCCCATTTCCCGCTCCATCTTCTCGGGCCTGGGCGGGTCCACGATCGACCCCGAGCTGGACAGGGCCCTCAACGACCCGATGCGGCTGGCCCGCGCCATCCGGGAGATCAACCGCTACTCCCTCGCCCGTATCGACCACCGGACCAACTCGATCGAGATGCACCGCCTGGTGCAGGCCGTGCTCATCAACCGGATGTCCCCCGGGGAACAGAAGCGCATGCGCGACGGCGCCCACACCCTGCTTGCCGCCGCCGACCCCAAGGAACCCACCCAGTCGGCCAACTGGCCGCGCTACGCCGAGCTCTACGGTCATGTCATCGCCTCCGGCGCGGTCGAGTCCGACCAGCCGTGGGTCCGCCAGCTCGTGCGGAACATCGCCAGGTACCTCTGGTACTGGGGAGACCACAAGGTCGCCCGCGAGTTCACCGAGCAGGTCTGGGAGACCTGGCAGCAGCTGTTCGGCGAGGAGGACCAGCAGACCCTCCTGGTGGGGTGGTGGCTCGGCTTCCTCCATCTGAAGGCGGGGCGGTACGACGACGCGTCCCGGATCGCCGCCCAGCTCAAGAACGTCTACGCCCGCACGGCGCCCCCGGACCGCGAGGACACCCGGGAGGACGCGCTGCAGACGATGAACCTGGAGGCGGCGGTACGCCGCGTCCAGGGAGACTTCGCCACCGGCACCCAACTGGACCAGACGGCCTACGACCGGGCCCGCCGTGCCTTCGGCGAGGACGACCCCGTCACGCAGACCACCGCCCACAACCTGGGGGTGAGCCTGCGGCTCGTCGGCGAGTTCCAGCGCGCGCTGGAACTGGACCGGCGCACGCACGCGCTGAAGACCCGGCTGTTCGGTCGTGATCACCAGCAGTCGCTGATGACCGAGGCGAGCATCGCCATCGACGTCCGTGAGACCGGTGACTACGTCGGCGCGCGGTCCCTTCAGCAGGCGGTCGTCGACGGCTACCGGACCATCTTCGGGCCCCGCAACCCCACGACCCTCCAGACTCTCCGGCAGCTCGGCGAGTCCTGCCGCAAGGAGGGCGACCACGCCACCGCGCTCGAGCTGGCGCGCGAGGCGTTCACGCAGTTCACCCGTCGCTACGGCGACACCCACCCGGAGTCCCTGACGGCCGCGCTCACCCTGGCGGTGGCGTTGCGGCACAACGGCGAGCTGGAGGCGGCCCGCGACCGCGGAGAGCGGGCGTGCGAGCGGTTCCGCCGGCTCTTCAGGAGCGACCATCCGCACGTTCTGGCGGCCGACATCGACCTGGCGGTGACCTACCGGCTGCTGGGCCGGGTCGAGGAGGCCAAGGAGCAGGACGAGCAGGCGCTCCGGTCGCTGACCGAGCGCCTGGGAGAGAGCCATCCGATCACGCTGGCCTGCGCCATCAACCTGGCGAGCGATCTGAGCGCGCTGGGGCGGACGGACGACGCCCGCGAACTCGGTCAGAAGACAGCGGCGTTGTGCACGGCGAAGATGGGCGAGGACCACCCCACCACGCTGGTGTGCCGGGCCAACCTCGCCCTGGACCTCATCGCCGTCGGCCGGGAGGCGGAGGGCGAGGCACTGCACGCGGAGGTCGTGAGCCGTATGGAGCGCGTCCTGGACGAACCCCGTCAGGCCGGTCCCCACCCCGCGACGCTCCACGTACGGTCCCGGGAGCGGGCCAACTGCGACATCGATCCGATGCCGCTGTGAGGTGACGGGCCCGCGGACCGAAGTGCCGCCGTTCCTGCCGGGAGGGGCGGCACTGGCGCGACCGGTCGGCCCGGCAGTCTCCGGTCAGTGCGCCGCGAACGGGGGTGAGCCGAGCCACGTGGCCAGATGGACGGGGTCGGGTGGGGTGCCGGTGGTGCGGAGCAGGGCTTCGTGCGTCGCGCGGGCCCGTTCGGGGTGGTGACAGAGCAGGCGGGCCGCGACCGGGTGTGTGTCCGAGGCGGCGAGGGCCCGGCCGAGGCCCGCCCAGGTGCCGGCCCGTCCGGGCTCCACGGCCAGGTCTGCCACGTACGCCTGCCGGGCCGCGGCGGCGTCGCCGGCTGCCAACAGGGCGTCACCTGCCCGTGCTTCGGTGACTCGTGCGGCGGCCTCTTCGGGCCCTTCGGAGTGCCGGTCGTCGTCCGCGCCGCCGAGGCGGCGGCGGACGAGCATCGCCAGACAGTCCAGCCATCTCGCGGAGGGGTCGGGCACCACCTCCGGCTCGGCCGCCAGGGCGCCGGGCGGTCCGCTCTCGCCGGCCAGCCAGGCCCGTACGGCCTCGTCCACGGCCGCCGGGGCGGGCCGCAGATGATGGGCCCGCCAGCGCGTGACATGGTCGGCGACGCAGAGCCGGGCCGGCGCCAGGTGGTCCTCGGGTACGGGCTCGGCGAGCCACTGTGCGCAGCGGTCGCGGAGCGTGTCCAGCAGGGTGGTGCCGAGCGGGGTGAGACGTGGATGGCGGTGGATCTGTTCCATCGCCGTGGACACATGGGCGCGCCACAGCGCGAACTCGAAGTGTGCCGTAGCGGTCCGCGCGTCGGTGGCACGGCGGTGGGCACGCCAGAAGCGGGTGATGCCGATGAAGGCGTAGATGCCCTGAAGGAGCCCTTCGATCGGACGGGGGTCGTCCCGCCAAGGCGCGTACCACAGCTCCGTACTGCCGGCATCCGGGGTCACGAGCGGTGTCAGATGCAGCAGGCCGCCCAGCTTGGTGTGCTGGAACTCGTGCACGAGCGTGACGGCCAGTTGGACGGCGTCGTCCGGCTCCGAGGCCTCGATGCCGCCGAACGCGTCCCCTGACGACACGCTGCGTGGCCGAAACCTTTCCCTTGCCGGGGTGGGACTCAGAGAGAACACGCCCCGCCGCATCGCGGCGGCCGTCTCGGGCTGGTCACGCAGCAGCACCTTCCAGGACCGCTCCAGCGTCTGCCGCCACCTCGCCGCGGCCTCCTCGGGCAGCGGGCTCGGCTCGGTCGGCCGCGGATACGTCCGGTACGGGTCGACGTCGTCCAGGGCGACTTCCAGCCGCAGTCCGGCCGGGCCGACCGCGAGTCGGCGTACCGGATGCCACCCGGGCCCCGCCGAGCCCGGCGGCAGCGGTACGGCGACCGTGTGCCCCGGCGTCCGGACCACGGCATGTCCGGCTTCGGCCCGCACGGTGGCCGTCGTCCACGGCTCGGCCGAGGGCAGTTCGGCGCAGCCCAGGGTGGGCAGGGGAACCCTGCCGTGCCGGACCGGTACCTCGATGCTGAAGTCGAGTTCCGCCCGCAGCGCGGCCGCGGCGGCCAGGGCGCGGACGTGGCCGAGCACCACCGCCGGCGGCGGCTCGTCCTGCTCCACGGCGCCGGCACGCAGCCGGCGCAGCACGGTGGCCAGCCACATTCCGGTCTGCGGATACATGAGCAGCTCGTCGACGACGGCGGGGTCGCGGCGCTGCGCGGCACTGAGCAGATCCCACGCCGGTCCCAGGTCCGCGGCGTCGTCGAGCATCCGTAACAGCAGCAGCCGACGGCTGCGTTCGGCCGCGGTCAGGAGGTCCACGGTCGCCGGTCCGCCCTCGCCGCGGGCCAGTTCGACGAGGCTGCCGGGCGGGACACGATGATGCGGCAGGGACGGCTCAGCGGTCATGGGCGACCCCGTCGTCAGGGGAGACGCCCCTTGCCGCCGCCTCCCCCTCCTCCGAAGTCGGAGACGCTGGCCAGCGGGTGATCGATCCCCTGCTGCAGTTCCTGAAGCGACGTGGCGAGAATTCGACTGTCAATGGAGCGCAGTGCATCAAGAGACACCCCCGCGAGATCGACAAGACTGGACTCGACGGTGGCCGCAGACGACTCCATGACGGCCAAACCCCTTCCCCCCGGTGGCAAGTACGGATGCGGGCTGCTCACATCCCCCTGATAATCGCCCGCCGCAGCCTGGATGAAACACCACATCCGCGCGGTGCCGCCATATCGGGTCAGCCTTCGTCATCGCCCCGGTGGTGGCGCCGGGACAGCTTCACCGCCTCCTCGTCGAGGCGGGCCATCCCGACGGAGTCACCCTCCATCAGCCTTACCGCTTCCATGAGTTGGTCCAATGTGCCGCGGTAGCGAAGACAGGTGCGCAGGATCCCGAACACGTCCGGACGCAGCGCCGGTGAGCGGGGGCTCATGGCCGCGATCACCGGATCGATGCTGCCCAGCACCAGCGCCAGGGTGGTGCGCTCGCTCACCGTCGGCAGTGCGGTCAACGCGCCGACCAGTCCGTCGAGTTCCCGCAACGGCAGGTCGTCCGGCAGGTGCGCCAGGCTGCCGGGGCCCACGGTCCCGGCCGGGCGGGCGGCCGGCTCGGGTGGTGTCGTGGGCAGCCCGGCGTACCGGTGCAGCAGGGCGAGGTCGGCACCCGGCAGCAGCTCGTACCAGCGGTCCGCGCGGACGGCGGCCAGGCGGCCCATGCCGTCCGAGCGGTGGTGGGCGCTGACCAGTCCGATGAGCGTGCCGGCGTGCCACACCGCCGCGCCGGACATGCCCTCCCAGGGGGAGCGGTCGGGTTCGGGGTCCGACCGCGGTGGGGTGACCGCGAGTTCCAGGGTCCCCTCGCGGCGGTTGGACAGCACCGAGATCATCCCGGTGGCGTGGCAGGAGTCGCGGTACTGGGAAGGTGAGCCGTCGTCGAGCCGGCGCATCCGGTCCTCGCGCAGCTTGAACCGCGGGAAGCCCAGCGCGCTGCACGGCAGCAGTTCGTCGGTGTCGGATACGGCACCGTACGCGGGCGGCTCGGTCACGGAGGCGTGGACGCCGGGTGGCACGGGGCCGGTGAGCTCCAGGAGCGCCATGTCGGCCTTCTCGGAGGCCAGCACCACGTGCGCGGGCGCGGTCCACTCGTCGGGGCGGTCGGCTTCGAAACGCACGTGGACCCGGAGGCGCTCCGCCTCGGCGGCACGGACGACGTGCGCGGCGGTGAGGACGTGCGACGGGCCGACGCGGTAGCCGGAACCTCGCCGTCCGCTGCCGCGTCCCTCGGGCCGTCGCACCAGCACCTCCGCCGCGCGTACCGGATCCAGTCCCCGACGCGTCCGGGTCACCGCGCTCAGCGCTCGCCCTCGGCCTCGCCGCCGCCGACCCACGGCGCGCGTCCGCCACCGCTGCGCGTGCGCGGGTCGAGTGTCAGCTTCACCCGGTGCGTGACGCTGTCCGCCAGTCGGCCGTCCGCGCCGGTCTCCACCACCCAGAAGCGGATCTTCCCGCCCGCCGTGGCGGACCGTTCCACGACGACGGCCGCCTCCAGCTCCACGGGACCCACTTCGAAGTACAGGTCCTCCCCCTGCGCCGCGGTGCGGGCCGCGGTGAGCTCGCGGCGCAACTCCTCAATCAGTTCGGCGAGTTCAATCACGTCCGCTCCTTACCCGGAAGGCCCATCCTTCACTCGATCCGGGTGGATTCCACCTTTCCGGAGCCGTGTGACACCACGGATGCATTAGGGTCGTGCCGCGGCCTGAAAAGTGTTGAAACTGTGAAGCAGTGGCATATATCAGGCATTCTTCGCATCACTTCACTTTCACTGTCATGGGGACGGCGTCATGGAGAAGACCGGAGTCGAGTCGGAGCTGATCGACCTCAGCGGCGTCCCGTTGGACATCTGGCCGGACCTGGAGCTGCCGTCCGCCGAGGGCTCCATGCGGCGCCTGCTCAGCCGTATCGACGACCCGGCCGGCAGCCTCGGCGGCTACAACCCGCAGCGCGACGAATAGGCACCTTCCATGCACCAGACGGCCCCGTCCCACGTCCTGTCAACGCAGTCGTTCGACCAACTGCTGGGCGGCGGGGGAGGCCCCGAGACGGTGGACGTCCTGCGCGAGACCGAGCGCAGCTGGCGACTGCTCGTCGTACGGGCCCTGCTGGACGCGGCCGCGACGGCACCGACCGGTCCCCTGCCTCCGCTGGACGAGGGCTGGCGCCTGTTGTCGCGAGCCTGGTCCGCGGCTGCGCGGGAGGTGGAGCGACTGCTGTCGTATCCGGCCGTCGGTATGTGGTCGGCGCACACGCTGCGCCGGCTGCGGGGCACCGCCGACCATGACGCGCCCCTGTGGGCGGAGACGGGGCACCTGCACGCACTCGCCGCGAGCGCGGCGGTCCGCGCCGGCCTGGAGTTCCGCACCGACGTCCCGGTCCGGTACGGCTGGGCCGTCCTGCCCGCGCTCGGGGCCATGCGGGTGCCCGGCGGCCCGGACTGGACCGTGGCCGAGGTGTCCGCCCGCGACGGAGACGTGCGGATCGCGGGCCGTCGGCTGGGCGGACCGGGCTGGCATGCTCCGGCCGAGCTGCGCGCCGACGGGTGCACGCTGCTCCTGGACGACATCGACCCTTATCGCGCCCTGCGCACACCGGGCGTTCCCGAGCCGCTCGACTCCGCCGCTCAGTGGCAGGAACTGTTCGGCTCGGCCTGGGAGATCCTGCGCGTCACCGGTCCGGACGCGGCTCGGGCGCTGGCAGATGGACTGGTGTCCGTGGTCCCCCGCCCACGCTCCGAGCGGTTCCGGCCGCACAGTGCCTCCTCCGGCGACGCCTTCGGCACGGCGGTGGCGTCGGTTCCCGACGACGGCGAGCAGTTCGCCTCGACGCTGGTGCACGAGTTCCAGCACAACAAGCTCAGCGCGTTCATGCATCTGTTCACCCTGTACGAGGACCCGGGCGCCCGGCTGTACTACGCCCCCTGGCGGGACGACCCCCGGCCGCTGGGCGGCCTGCTCCAAGGGGTGTACGCGTTCTTCGGAGTCACCGACTTCTGGCGGCGGCGCGACCATCCGCTCGGGCGGTTCGAGTACGCGCTGTGGCGAGCCCAGACGGCGCACGCGCTCCACACGATCAGCCGGTCGGACGGGCTCACCGACCTGGGGCGGCGTCTGCTGGCCGAGCTCGGGGGGCGGCTGGAGCCGTGGCTCGCGGAACCGGTGGACACGCGGACCCGCGCCGCGGCCGACCTCGCGATCGCGGACCACCGCGCGACCTGGCGGGCGTACCACCTGCGCCCCGACCCGGGTGCGGTGCGGGCCCACGCGGCGGCCTGGCCCCACCAGGCCCGGTCCGTGGCGCGGCGCCACGAGCCGACGCTCCTCGCGGGGCGGCCGGTGCGGGGCTTCGACACGCGGGCGGTGCTGCTGCGGTGGCTGCTGGCGGACCCGGCGGGGTTCGAGCGGCTGCGGGACGACCCCGGTGCCACCGTGAGCGGTGCGCGGCCCGAGGACATCGACCTCGTCACGGGCCGTACGGCCGAGGCGCTGTGCGCCTGCCACGCGCGCATCGTCCGTGGCGAGGGCGACCCCGAGACCTGGGTGGGGCTGGGCCTCGCCGCCCGGGCCGAAGGGGACCCGGCCGGTGAGGGACTGCTCGCCCGCCCGGAGCTGGCCGCGGCCCTGTACGCCGAACTCGACGGCCGCGTCGACCCACTGGAGCTGGGCCGCGTGCTTGCGTCCGGCGCGTCGATGACGGTGGCGTAGCGGCGGCGCTCGATTTCCCGCCTGTCGGCGTAGGACTGGTGCCGCTGGGCCCCAACTGCCGATTTGGGTCCTGGTATGGGCCTCTGAGCCCTGTCAGTGGGCCCGGGGGGCGTCGCTACGGTTCGGTCTCCGGCGGGTGTTCGGCCTGGCCCCCGGTGACCCGATCGAGCAAGCCACGACGAGGTGACGTGTGAACCGCAGCGAGCGGATACGCCGAGGAGTACGCACGAGCACGGGGCAGACGACAGTCGAGTACCTGGCCATGCTGGGGCTCGTCACCCTCGTGGTCGGCGCGATCGTCGGCGCCGTGATCGGGGGCGACATCTCCAGCTCCGCACACCGGCAGATCTGCCGGGTCGTGGGGACGGCCGGCGGCGACTGCGGCGAGGACAACGATGTCAGCAACGGCGACGGGCAGTCCGGAACCGGCGAGCCCGTCCAGCCTGCCGCCGCCCCCGGTGACGACACCGGTAGGCCCGGGAGCGAAACCCACGACAAGCCTGACGGCGGCAAGGGGAACGCGCTTCCCGATCTGTGCTTCGAGCCGAAGGAACGGGCATCGAAGTCGTCGGTCTCCGTCCCGGGCAACGGTCCCGTCAGCACGGCGGCCGCCTGGGGCTACTCCTGGCTGGTCAACTTCGTCATCGACAAGGTCAACAACGAGAAGAACAAGGAGAAGCGGGTCCAGGAGGCGCTCGCGGACCTCGCCTACTGCCTCCCCGACTACAACATCGTCATCGCGCAGCCGCACGAGGGCAATCTGCAGCAGATGGACGGTGCGGCGCTGATCGAGACCGTCAGCATCAGCGGCACGACGTACCGCGTCTACGCGTTCAAGACCGGCAAGTTCACCTGGGCGGACGACGCCGACCTCGGGTGGAAGAACCGCGGGTTCTACGGCGTGTTCGACGTCAGCGAGGACCGCCGCACCGTCACGTTCCAGGAGCCGCCCCGTCCCAAGCGGAAGGAGGGCTGGAAGCCCGGCGACGAGGGCTGCGAGATCGAGGGGGAGGAACTGCCCGACCGGAGCCGGTACTACGACACTTACTCCCCGCTGGACAACGCGGCGTCGGCTCAGGCCGTCCGGATGCTCGTGAACGACATGCGCCGCTGCTATCCCGACTACAACGTGGTGGCGATGCACTCGGAGCAGTCGTCGCACTGGGTCGAGGAACCGGATTCGTTCGTCCATCACGGCAGGTACCGGCTGAACTCCCCCGAGTACCACGGCGACGAGAAGGGGGACGACATCGCCTCGGGCCGGGCCGTGTTCGATGTCTACGTCTTCGACAAGGGCACGTTCAGCAATGACGGCGACGGCGGCTACACCAACTGGGCCTTCTACGGCGACTTCACCCGCGACGGCTCGAAGGTGAGCTTCGAGCAGCCGGAACCCGCCGACCTGGACGCCGATTCCATCCCCACCGGATCGAGCGCGGTCAACTTCAACGACGGGTCGCCGAAGTACACGGACGGCGGGCCGTACCCCGGTACCGACTACTCCGGCAAGGTGCCGGGCGACAGCGCCGAGTTGATCCATTCGCTGATCGACGAGTACAGCCGCAGCTTTCCCGGCACGAACATCATCGCGGTGAAGTCGTTCAACGACCTCTCCTTCTCAGGGGTGTCCGGCCTCGAGCACCTTGCGGTGGTGCACGGTGTCGATGTGTTCTCCATCGACGAGGGAACCATCTCCAACAACGGTGACGGTGGCTGGCAGAACTGGGGCTTCGCCGGCACCTTCGAACGCGCGGAGGACTCGAAGGAGGTGAGCTTCAGCAGCCACTGAGGGCAAGCCGTCGTGGCCCGCCCGTCAGAGGGCCTTGCAAGCGTGCTGTGACGCCGCGTGGACGGTGATGGTGCACAGTCTCCTGGTTGCACGCGTGAGGGCGACATACAGGTCACGCTCGCCGCTGGGGCGAGCCGTGACGATCTCCTCCGGGCCGATGACGACGCACGCGTCGAACTCCAGGCCGCGGGCCTCGGAAGCCGGCACGAGGCGTGCCCACTGGGCGACACCTGCGGATGCCATCTGCTTGACCCGGTCGTCCGCGCAGATCACGGCGAGCAGTTCGCCCGGGTGCGCTGCGGCCTGCGCCCGGACTTCCTCGGCCACCGTGGTGGCGAGCGTGGGCGGACATGCGGTGAGGCTGCGGGGCGGCTCGCCGTGGCGGATCGATCGGCTGGGCTTCTGGCCGGGGGCGATCCGCGCGAGAAGATCGTGGGTCGTTTCCAGGATCTCCTGGGTCGTGCGGTAACCGACGGTCAAGGTGTGCAGGGCGAACCGGCTGCCGAGATGCGGCCCCAGAGCCTGGGACCAGTCGCCCGCTGCCGTCGCCGGGCCCGCCTGGGCGAAGTCGCCCACCAGCGTCATCGACCTGGCCGGGCACCGGCGCAGCACCATCCGCCACTCCATGGCGGTCAGCTCCTGCGCCTCGTCGACCACGACGTGCCCGAACGTCCGCTCCGTCGGCCCGTCCACCAGTTCTGCCGCCTCGTCCAGCAGCGGTACATCGGCATCGGTCCACGGAGCGTCAGGAGAACGCACCAGCCGGGAACGTTCGTCATCAGTGAGCGAGGGCAAGTGCCTGGCCATCGTGGGAGCCTCCGCGAGCAGAGCCCGTACGACCGCTTCGGGTGTCAGCCGTGGCCAGAGGGATTCCACCGCACAGTCGACGTGGGCGTCGCCCGTGAGATGCGCGCGGACGGCTTCCGCGTCGAACAGTTCGCCCGGATCTGCGGCCGGCGCGTCGTCGAAGCCGAGACCCCTCAGATCCTCCTCGGCCGCGGCGTCGAGGTCCATCCCGGTGCTCTCGGCGATCTCGGCGTCGATGTGTTCGAGGGCCTCGAGGGCGCTGCGCTCCAGCACGCCCGTGGCCGTGCCGACCAGGTGCTCCTTGAAGACCTCCCGCGCGGGGTTGTGCGCCAGGCCGCTCGTCACCGCAGCCTCCCGCGCCGCCGCGACATCCACGCTCTTCAGGCGGAGCCATTCCTGTCCTACGCGCACCGCGAACCCGACGTCCGGTGCCTGCAGGGAGCGCACGAGGTCCGCAAGCGCCTCGGCCATCGGGGCACTCCCCTTGAGTCGCGCGACTTCAAACGACTCCACGGCTGCGGGCACCACCCCGGCCAGCTCCGCGCAGGTCGCCAGGACCACGTCGTTCTCGCCGAGCGAGGGGAGCACCTGGGAGACGTAGTCGAGGAACCGCCCGTTCGGCCCGAGCACCAGCACTCCGCGCGCGGCTGCGCCCGGGAACGCGTACAGCACGTACGCCGCCCGGTGCAGCGCGACGACGGTCTTGCCTGTACCGGGGCCACCCTGCACCACCGTCACCCCCCGATGCGGGGACCGGACGATCGCGTCCTGCTCCCCCTGCAGCGTCGCCACCGCCGCACGCATCCGCCCCGTGCGCCGCGCCTCCAGCGCCTCCGTCAACGGACCGTCGCCGACGATGTCGCCGACCGCAGGTGCGGATCCGTCCAGCAACTCGTCGCTCACCGCACGTACCGCACGGTCCTCGACCCGAAGATGACGGCGCCGCCGCAACCCCATCGGGTGGGCGGCCGTCGCCGCGTAGAAGGACCGCGCCGCTTCCGCTCGCCAGTCGACGAGCAGCGGCAGGTCCCGGTCGTCCACGTGCAGGCCGAGCCGTCCGATGTGAAGGACGGTTCCGTCCGCGACGTCGATCCGGCCGAACGCCAACCCCTGCTCGGCTCCCTCCAGCCGGCGAAGCCGACGCGCCAGACGCTCCGCGTCGACATCGCGCGCGTACACCTCGCCCGCGCTGTCCACCGACGAGCTCAGCACGGCCGCCAGCTCGGCCCGTACATCCGCCGACCGCTCATCGAGCAGCCTGTACATGGCGGCCACGTGGGCCTGCTCCACCTCGATCTGTCCTGCGGCACCAGCATTGAAATGCGGCAACAGCAGCCTTCCTCTCCACTCGGCTCCCCACTATGCGCCCAGACTTCTGCAAAAGTAAGGGTTGACTTACTTATCCGAGTCGGCCGCCCGGGCCGGGTGGTGTGGGTTTCACCGTCCGGCGGGCCGGCGCCGTAGGACCGTGAGCGCCGGGCCGAGCGCGAGAATGAGGCCGAGAACGGCGAAGCCGTGATTGAGGGTGGTGAGCGAGGCGACCACCGCGACGAGCAACGGGCCGCCCGCATCGCCGAGTTCGCGGCCGAGTTCGGCGGCGCCCATGGTTTGGCCGAGACGCTCCGTGGGGGTGCTCGCGACAAGGGCGGCGAAGCCGAGCGGGGTGATCAGACCGGTTCCGGCGCCGATCAGCGCGGCACCCAGGAGCAGCCCGGTAAGACCCGGCAGCATGGCACAGCCCAGTCCCGCGGCGGTGAGCAGCAGCCCTGCCGCGATGCCCGTACCGGTCGCCAGCCGTCCGTGGTCCAGCGCCCGCCCGGCTTTCGGCTGGACCACAGCCGCGCAGGCGGCCAGTACCGACACGGCGGCACCGGTGGCCACCGTACCCAGACCGGCCGCCCGGCCTGAGACCGGCAGGAAGCCCACCCCGACCGAGAGTGCGGCGGTCGCCGCGGCCAGGGCTGAGGTCGGGGCGAGGAAGGCCGGGTCGGCCAGGTGCCGGGCCAGGTCGAGTACCGTTTGCCGGGCCTTGGGCAGCGGCGGGACGACCGGGACGGCGAGCGCGGCCCACACGGCGACCGCCGCACCGAGCACGGCCAGGACGGTGAACAGCAGGCGCAGGCCTCCGGCCCACACCAGCACTCCGCCGAGCAGCGGGCCGAGGGTGTAGCCGATCGACTTGTAGAACCCGTAACTGCCGAAGGCCCGGCCGTGCTTGGCCGCCGGGGTGAGGCGGGCGACCAGCGCGGAGGCCGACGGGGAGAAGGCGGAGGCCGCGGCGCCCTGGCCGAGGCGCGCGGCCCACAGCCGGCCGGGGCTGTCCGCGACGACGTACAGGGCGGACGCGGCGGCGAAGGCCATGAGTCCGCCGAGCAGGACCGGGCGTGCGCCGATCCTGTCGGCGAGTGTGCCGAACAGCGGCTTGAGCAGTACCTCGGCCCCGTCGTACAGGGCGAGGAGGCCGCCGAGCACCAGCAGCGAGGTGACCTCACCCTGGGCGTGGCCGCCGAGGTTGGCGGCGATTCCGTGCGCGCCGAAGGCAGTGGTGAAGCCCGCGGCGTACAGCGGCCACATGTGCCGGGCCGGAGCCGCCTGCACCGTTGGGTCCGTGCTCACTGTCCCGCCTCCGGGGCCTGGTGCAGGGCGGTGAAGACGCGCTCGGCGTAGTCCCACCGTCACTGTCTGCCGTGGCTGTTGCCGCGGCACTCCCAGGATCCCCGGACTCGACCACATCACCCGGCTGCGCGACCTGCGCCGGCCTGCGCTGCCCGTGCCAAGTCCTCCTGCGTCTGAGGCTCGGACTCGCGATCGGCCGGCGGAGTGCGTTGGACGGCGATCATGGCAGCGTCGTCGGCCAGGCGTCCGCCGACGTGGGCGAGCAGGTCTTCGCTCAGGTGGTGGACCAGCTCCGGGGGGTTGCCCTGCTCCCAGGCGGCGACCCGCTCGACCAGCGGATAGAAGACGCCGCTTCCGTTCCGGGCCTCCACGACGCCGTCGGTGTGCAGGAGCAGGAGGTCTCCGGGCAGCAGGGTGAAGGTGTCGACGTGGTAGTCGGGGTCGGTCAGTTCGCCCAGGCCCAGCGGCGGGGCGGGGCTGGTGGCGCGCAGCGGGATGACCTGCCGGTCGCGCAGTAGCAGGGGAGGCGGGTGTCCGCAGGTGACCATCCGCATCTGCGGCAGTGCGTCCGGAATGTCGATGACGGCGGCGGTGATGAAGCACTCTCCCGCCGCTTCCTGATCGGTGGGTTCCGCCAGATTCCAGCGCACGCTGTGGTCGAGGTAGGCCACCAGGCCGGGCAGGCTGGACTGACGGTGCCCGGCCTCCCGGAAGGCGCCGAGCAACAGCGCCGCGTCACCGACGGCGGTCAGGCCCTTGCCCATGACATCGCCGATGATCAGCCGGGTGGCCCCCTTGGTGCGGACGGCCGCGTAAAGATCGCCGCCGATCAGCGCCTGTTCCTCGGCAGCCAGGTACACCGAGGCGACCCACAGCGGGCCGATCCGGCGGGGCAGCGGCCGCAGAAGCGCCCGCTGTGTGACCTCGGACACGGTCCGCACCTGCGCCAGTTCACGGCCGTGCCGCTCGCGCAGATACCGGAACAGGGTGACGATCACCGCGACCACCACCAGGGCGATGATCTGCGAATCGAAGTACATCCCGCTCAGGCGCGCGTCCGGGTGGGTCAGATTGACGGCGAGCAGGGCCACCACCGATATGGCTCCGATCACGCCGGTGAGAAAAGCGCCGGCGAAGGACGCGGTGATCGCGGGCGCCACGATCAGCAGGGGGCCCAGCGGCACCCCGTTCGGAGTCAGTGCGTCGACCAGCGCGATGGCCCCGATCAGCCCGAGCGGCAGCGCCAACAGCGCGTCGCTGGTCCGCCACGAGCGCCGGCGGTGTGGAATCGGGCACCGCAGACTCATACCCTCGGCTTACACCTTCCAGGACAGCGCCGCAGATCGTGACGGATCCGCGTGCGCCTCCTCTGAGCCTCAATGTCCCTCCGGATCGGCGGTCCGCCCCCTGGACAGGGAGGCAGGACCGGCACGCATACGGATCTTCTACGACAGGGGGCGCGCCGACGATGAGCACGCCCCCTTTGGTTCCAGCGGCAACCGCTACTAGCGCGCGATGATCACGACGGGGCCGCCGTTGAACCCGTGGCCGAAGCGGAACCCACCATTGTCGAAGCGGTGGCCGAAGCCGAACCCTCCATCGTCGAAGCGGTGGCCGAAGCCGAACCTTCCATCGTCGAAGCGGTGGCCGAAACGGAACCCACCATTGCCGAAGCACCGCCAGTCGTCGCCGAAGCACCGGCTGGTGGTCGCATGAGTGTGCACGGCAGGCGCTGCTGCTGCGGCCGTGCCGGCTATGCCGATCGAAGCGCCGCCGGCCATCAGAATGGCGGCTGACGTCGCGACGAGACGCCTGATGGCCCCTTCTACTCGCATGGTGATGCACTCTTCTTTCTGCCGCGTGGGCCCGTGGAACCGAGCCTGCGCGGTCTTGGGGGCACGAAATCAAGACCCCGGCCGCAATGGAGCGGCACGGTCGAGGGCGTCGCCCCGCGCATTCGAGGACCAGGTCTCGCATCCAGGATCCCCGCTGCACGAGAACCAGCCGAACAGGGACGCATCCCCAGGTTGCAGCCGTACTTCGGTTACGTGTGCAGCACCCTTTTGGATTGCCGCTCTGACAGGCACTGGACGACATACCGACCAGTCGGCATGATGGTCCGGTCACCCGACGTCGTCTCGTCTCCCAGGAGTCACGATGAGCCCCGACCACCCGCCCGGACTCGATCTCGACCGGCTGCGCGGGCTGCTCGACCGGGAGCGGCCCGGCCTGGTACGGGGCCCGCTGACCGGCCGGCTGATCGAGGGCGGACGGTCGAACCTCACCTACACGGTCACGGACGGCGCCTCGCGGTGGGTCGTACGGCGTCCCCCGCTGGGCCATGTCCTGGCCACCGCCCACGACATGGGGCGCGAGCACCGGGTGATCAGCGCCCTGCATCCGACGGACGTGCCGGTGCCGCGCACGGTGCTGCTGTGCGAGGACGAGGACGTGCTCGGCGCGCCGTTCTACGTCATGGAGTTCGTCGAGGGCACCCCGTACCGCACCGCGGGGCAACTCGCCCCGCTGGGCGAGGAGCGCACCCGCGACGCCGTGCTGTCCCTGGTGGACACCCTCGTCGAGCTGCACGCGGTGGATCCCGCCGAGGTGGGCCTCGCCGGCTTCGGCCGCCCCGAGGGCTTCCTGGACCGGCAGCTGCGGCGCTGGGGAAAGCAGTTGGCGGCCTCCCGCGACCGTGAACTGGCCGGCGTCGACGAGCTGCACGCGGCACTCGGGCGCGCGCTGCCCGACTCGCCCGCCCCGGCCGTCGTGCACGGCGACTACCGCCTCGACAACGTACTGCTCGGCCCGGACGACCGGATCACCGCGGTGCTCGACTGGGAGATGTCCACGCTCGGCGATCCGCTGACCGACCTGGGCCTGTTGACGATGTACAGCACGCCGCTGGGCATGCCCGGCTCGCCGGTGTCCACCACCGCCGAGGCTCCGGGGCACCCGTCCGCGGCGGAGCTCGTCGAGCGGTACGCCGAACGCTCGGGGCGTGACGTCTCGGCGGTCTCCTGGTACACGGCGTTCGCCTGGTTCAAGCTCGCCGTGATCCTGGAGGGCATCCACTACCGGTACACGCTCGGCCAGACGGTCGGCCGGGGTTTCGACCGCATCGGCGACCTCGTCCCCGTCTTCATCGACCACGGACTGACCACGCTTCAGGAAGGCTGACCGGACATGGACTTCGCGTTCGACGCGCGCACCGAGGAGCTGCGCGCCAGGCTCCTGGCCTTCATGGACGAGTACGTGTACCCGGCCGAGGCGGTGGCCGAGGAGCAGCGGGCCGAGCTTGCCTCCCCGTGGGACACCCCCGCCGTGGTCGAGGAGCTGAAGACGGAGGCGCGCAGGCAGGGCCTGTGGAACCTGTTCCTGCCGGACGCCGGGTACGGCGCCGGGCTGACCAACCTCCAGTACGCCCCGCTCGCCGAGATCGCCGGCCGCTCCCCGCACCTGGCACCCGTCGCGCTGAACTGCGCGGCCCCCGACACGGGCAACATGGAGGTGCTCGCCCAGTTCGGCGACGAGCGGCAGAGGAAGCAGTGGCTCGAACCGCTGCTCGCGGGCGAGATCCGTTCGGCGTTCGCGATGACCGAGCCGGAGGTGGCCTCCTCGGACGCCACGAACGTCACCACGCTCATCGAGCGCGAGGGCGACGAGTACGTCATCACCGGCCGCAAGTGGTACATCTCCGGCGCGATGAACCCGGACTGCAGGATCTTCATCGTGATGGGCAAGACCGACCCGGACGGCCCGGACATCCGCCGCCAGCAGTCCATGGTGCTGGTGCCGCGCGACACCCCCGGCGTCACCGTCCGGCGCGCGATGCGGGTCTTCGGGTACGAGGACCACTCCCACGGCGGCCACGCCGAGGTGGTCTTCGACCACGCGCGCGTGCCCGTCTCCCACCTGATCGGCGAGGAGGGGGGCGGCTTCGCCATCGCCCAGGCCCGGCTCGGACCGGGCCGTATCCACCACTGCATGCGGCTGATCGGCATGGCCGAGCGGGCGATCGAGCTGATGTGCCGCCGGGCGGTGTCCCGCACCGCCTTCGGCAAGGCGCTGGCCCAGCAGGGCGTGGTCCACAACTGGATCGCGGACGCGCGGGTCACCGTCGAGCAGTTGCGGCTGCTGGTGCTGAAGACGGCCTGGCTGATGGACACCGCCGGCAACAAGGGCGCGCACACCGAGATCCAGGCCATCAAGATCGCCACGCCTCGTGCGGTGGTCGGCATCCTCGACCGGGCCATCCAGTTGCACGGCGCGGGCGGGTTCAGCCAGGACCTCCCCCTCGCCGAGCTGTACGCGGCCGCGCGCACGCTGATGATCGCCGACGGTCCGGACGAGGTGCACCAGCGGTCGCTGGCACGGCGGGAGTTGAAGAAGTACCTGTGACGCGCGGTGGTCGGGGCACCGGCGGTGCGGCGCCCGGGTCACGCGGGGAGCAGCGCCGCCTCGCGTGAGAAGAAGGCCAGTTGGGCCTTCTTCTCCGGCAGGTACACGTCCGGCAGGTCCACTTCGGGCAGGGTGACAAGGGGTCCTGCGGTGAAGCCCTCGCGGAGGAAGCGGGCGACGGCCTTGCCGTTGCGCACGTCGGGGTCGACCACCACACGGGTGCGGCCGGGGCCCAGGAGGACGTACGACAGCAGGGCCGTCATCAGCCGGGAGGTCCACCCGGACCGCTCGGCGCCCGGCGCGGCGGGTGCCAGGAGCAGATGGATGCCGAGGTCGCCGGGATCGACGGCGTAGCACTCGCCGACGCGGTCGGCGGACGGTTCGTAGGTCTGGAGGAGGGCGACCGGTTCGCCGTCCTTCGCGACGAGGAAGGCGTGGTGGGTGTCGAGGGTGGCCATATGGGCGTAGATCTCGGCCACCTGCTCCTCGGTGAGACCGGTCATGCCCCAGAACGCGGCCCGTTGCTCACTCACCCAGCGGTGGACCACCCCGGCGTCGGCCCGTGCGTCCAGCGGCAACACGCGAACGGTGCCGAAGCCGTCGAGGTGCTCCTCGTGGACGGCCTCGCGGGAGGCGTACGGGCGGTGCGGGGCGTTGACGGTGTGCGCGGTGCTCACGCTGTGCGCGTCAGACATCGGTCTCCTCGCTCTCCTTCTTCATCCGCTCCCAGTCGGTGACGACCGGGACGAGCTTTCCCGCGCGCCACAGGGGCAGTTGGTCGCGGTGGTGGGGCGAGCCGGGGATCCCGGACGCGCCGAACGGGACCACCCACCGGCTGTCCTCGCGGCGTGCCAGGTCCCACACGTAGCGGGCGGCCGGACCACGCGCGGCCAGGTCGGTGAGGCCGGGGACGGCGGAGGTGCACAGCACGCAGTCGTGGTCGCCGGACAGTCCGGGTTCGTCGTACGGCGTCCCGGGCGGCAGCGCCCGCCAGGGGGCGAGGCGGTGGGTGTCCCCCCAGGTGCCCGCGGGTGGCCGGGCGGCTGCCTCCTCGATCGCCTCGCGGACGGTGGACGGCCGGTCGATCCCGTACGACTTCTCGGCGGTCAGGAGGTGTTCGAGGGCGTAGGCGACGCGCGGGAGCAGGGCCAGCCAGGGCAGGAAGACCTCGGGGTACGCGGGCGGGTCGGCCAGCACGGCGAAGGCGGGATGGGCCGCCAGCCGGCGTACGACAGCAGAGCGCACGGTCGCGAAGAGGGCCGCGTCGGTACTGTCGGCGTCCATGTGGCGGTCCCACCGCAGGAGCCTGTCCCGCAGGGCGGCGGCCCCGTCGCTCAGGCCGTCGAGGGCGGCGAGGTGTCCCAGCAGGGGCGCGGCGGAGGCGAGCCAGGTGTCGGTGTGGAGCGCGGAGACCTCGGCGGCGGACCACCGCCGGCGCTCGTCGAGCAGGCCCCGGATGCGGTCGGCGCGGTGCGGCGGGGCGAACTCGACGCCCAGGGGGGCGGCCGGGCCGCGCTGATTGGCCATGACGGCGACGCCGTCGGTCAGTCCGGCGCGCGGCGGCTCGTGCCATCCCCGCCAGTCGTGTCCGGGCTCCCAGGCGGGCACCACACGGATCCGGTTGGCCTCGGACCGCACCGGCACCCGGCCGGCCACGCGGTGCAGCACCCCGCCCCGGGTGTCGGCGGCCTGCACGACGTTGACCGGCTCGGCCCACCGGTCCACGGCCCGGTCGACGTCGGCAACCCGGCGCGCCCGCAGCAGGGGCAGCAGGGCCTCGAACCCGAGGTCGCCGGTGACACGGGGCGGGTGGCGCAGGCTGATCGCGACCGGGACCGCGCCGGACTCGTCCGCACCGTCGTCCAGCCCTTCGGGGCCGCCGATGACGACGGGGCCCCGCTCGGTCTCCAGCACCTCCACCTCGACCGGATCCTCTCCGGCCACCTCGATCGTCTCGGTGTGCCGGGCGGCCCGCCGCCAGATGCCGTCCGGACCGAGCGCCTCGACGCCGGCGCCGGTGCGCCGCAGCCGTTCCCGGTACAGGTCCTGGTAGTCGGCCATGGCGTTGGTGATGGCCCAGGCGACCGTGCCGGTGTGCCCGAAGTGGGCGATGCCGGGGACGCCGGGCACGGCGAGGCCGACGACGTCGAACTCGGGGCACGCCAGGTGGATCTGCTGGTAGACGCCCGGCTCCTCGATGAAGCGGTGCGGGTCGCCCGCGATGACCGGCTGCCCGGTGACGGTCCGCTCGCCGGCGACGAGCCAGCCGTTGCTGCCCGAGGTGCCGGGGCCGTCGGTGGCGAACAGGCCCACCGCGTCCGCGTCGAGGCGGGTCACCACCTGCTCGCGCCACAGCTTGGCGGGGAAGCCCGCGAAGAGGATGTGAGTGGCGAGCCAGACACCCAGGGGCGTCCACGGCTCCCAGCGGCCGGGCGTGAGGCCGGCGCGGGCGAACTCCGGGGCCGTGGCGGCCGTCAGTCCGGCGTTGACGCCGTCCACGTACGCCCGGACCCAGTCCGCCGTCTCCGCGTCGCACCGCTCCAGGGCCATGAAGCAGCGGCGCGCGGTGTCGTCCAGGCGGGCGCGCCGCGCGAACCGGTCCCAGGGCAGGGCCGACGGGCCGAGGAAGGACGCCGAGGTGCCCTGTGCGCGGTGCCGCTCCACCTCCAGTTGCCAAGAGCGGTCCAGGGCGGTGACGCGGCCCTGGGCGCGGGCCAGTTCCGCCACGCCGTCCGCACGCAGGTGGGGAATGCCCCAGTCGTCGCGGTAGACCTCGGTCGCCACCCCACACCCCTTCGTCATGTTTAGGCAAGCCTAACCTAATTCATTCCTGGCGGAATCGTACGGATCCGCACCGCGGGAGGCACTCGAACGCGCGCACAGTGCTCGCACAGAAATGGCATGTGCCGTTCATCGGACGGCCACGCGACGCGCGTTGAGGCGACAGGGTCCGGCCCTTGAATTCCCTTGCGCGGGCCGACCGGTCATCGCGCGGCGACATTGTTTCCACAGTGGGGGGAACCACAGGTGGCGGCCACGCACCATGGGCCCGGCGGTAGGAATGCGGACGGACCGGGCCAGGACAGAGCAGAGTCCGAGACGGCGGTTTCCGACAGATCGGAGTCCGACAGATCGGAGTCCGGCAGATCAGCGTCCGAGGGATCGGGGTCCGGCAGATCGGGGTCCGGCAGATCGAGGTCCGACGGAGGGCAGTCCGGACGACCGGAACCCGTCGAAGGGCCTTTCAACCGACCGGAGTCGGGTGAACCGTCGCCCCGGCGGCCCCGGGCCGCACGCGGGTTCGGCGACCGGGTCTTTCGCCTCCAGCTGACGGCCACCGGAGTCGTCGTCCTCGCCATCATGGCGGCGGTCGGCCTCTTCCTGCTGCTGCGGGCCGGACAGGCGCTGCGCGTCGCCAAGTTCTCGTTCTTCACCACTGCCGCCTGGCAGCCGGACGCCCACAACTTCGGCATCGCGGCCGTACTCACCGGAACCCTGCTGATCGCCGCCGTCGCGGTGGCCGTCTCCGTTCCGCTGGCCGTCGCGACAGCCCTGTTCATCTCGGACGTGGCGCCGCGCAAGCTGCGCCGCACCCTGGTCGCCATGGTCGACCTGATGGCCGCCGTGCCGTCGGTGGTGTACGGGCTGTGGGGGCTGTTCCTCCTCCAGCAGAACGTGATCGGGCTCTCGCGCTGGCTGTCCGACTGGTTCGGCTGGATCCCGCTGTTCACGGTGGACGGCACCCAGCCGGGCGACCCGCTCGCCTCCGCCAGCGTCTACACCGCGTCCACCTTCATCGCCGGGATCGTCGTCGCCCTGATGGTCGCGCCGATCCAGTGCTCGGTGATGCGGGAGGTCTTCGCACAGGCCCCGGCCGGCGAACGCGAGGGCGCCTACGCGCTCGGTGCCACCCGCTGGGGGATGATCCGCGCGGTCGTCCTGCCCTACGGCAAGGGCGGCATGATCGGCGGGACGATGCTCGGGCTGGGCAGGGCGCTCGGCGAGACGATCGCGGTGTACATGATCATCTCACCGGTCTTCGTCATCCAGCCGCACATCCTGCAGACCGGCTCGAACTCGGTCTCCGCGCTGATCGCGCTCCACTACGGCGATGCCTCCTCCTTCGGTATGTCGGCGCTGATGGCGGCGGGCCTGGCGCTGTTCGTGCTCACCCTGGCGGTCAACTTCACGGCCTCCACCATCGCGGCCCGCTCCCGTTCCGGCGCACAGAGCGAGGCATGAGATGACCGTCGTCCAGGACACCGCCCACAGCGTCGAGGACTCGGCACCCCGCGGCCCTGCCGGGTCCGCCGAACTCCCCGACCAGCCACGCCGGATCGGCGGCCTGACCCGCTCGGGCGTGCTCGCCCTGTGCGGCGCCGCACTCTCCGGGTTCTGCACCGCCGTGCTGCTGTTCGGCCAACTCGCCCCGCTCTCCGGAGCGCTGGGGTTCACCGTCACCGCCTACGTCGCCTTCCTCGCCTGCTACGCGGTGCTGACCGGACTGGAGGAGGACGGTCAGGCCGTACGCGACCGGGTGATGACCGTGGTGCTGTGGACAGCGGCCACGCTGCTGTTCCTCGCGCTCGCCCTCGTCGTCGGCTTCACCGCCTGGCGCGGTCACGAGGCGCTGGGGCACCTCAACTTCCTCACCGAGGACATGCAGTCCACGGGCCCGCTGGACCCGCTGGACCACGGCGGTATCGCCCACGCGATGCTCGGCACCCTCATCATGATCACAATCGCCCTGGCGATCACCGTGCCGCTGGGTCTGACCTGCGCGGTCTACCTCAACCAGATCCCCGGCCGCTTCTCCCGGTTCGTCAGGACCATCGTGGAGGCCATGACGGCGCTGCCGTCGATCGTGGCCGGCCTGATGGTGTACGCGGTCTGGATCCTCGGCCTCGGCATGCAGAAGTCGGGCCTCGCGGCGGGCTTCGCGATCAGCGTGATGATGCTGCCGATCGTGATCCGCGCGGCGGACGTCGTACTCCGGCTGGTGCCGGGCACGCTGACCGAGGCGGCCGAGGCGCTGGGCGCTCCGCGCTGGCGCACCGTGTGGCACGTGGTCCTGCCGACCTCGCGCTCCGGGCTCGCCACCGCGGTGATCCTCGGCACCGCCCGCGGCATCGGCGAGACCTCGCCCGTACTGCTCACCGCCGGCTACATCGCGGCGGTCAACGCCAACCCGACGAACGGACCGATGGTCTCGCTGCCGCTGGCCGTCTTCACCTTCGTCAAGTCGCCCGAACCCGCGCAGATCGCCCGCGGTTTCGGCGCGGCGGCGGTCCTGATGGCCCTGGTCCTCGTGCTCTTCACCGTCGCCCGGGTGATCGGCGGCCGCGGCCCCGGCCATCTCAGCCGCCGGCAGGCCCGCCGCGCGGCCCGCGCCTCACGCCGTGACGTGGACCGCTTCACCGAACTCCACGCTCCCGCACTCCCGTTGTTCGACAGCGTCCCGCAGACCACCGACCCGTCCGCCACAGCCTTCAGGCCCACCACCGAGGGCCTGGGACACAAGCCCGGAGAAACCGACTGATGCGCAGTCACCTGCCCCTTCGTCCGCGCCGCCTACGCGCGCCGGCGATCTCAGTGTCGCGGCAGGCACCGTTCGCCCCGTCGCGACGCCCGGCACGCTCCCCCGAGCTCTTCGAGCAGGGGGGACCCCCACTCACCGCACCGGCCGAAAGCCCAAGTACGCCCAGTACGAGGGCTTCCGGCCGGCACGCCGACAGCACGCACCGGACGCCGCTCCTTCACGGGCGAACACTGCCTGCCGCGACACTGTGCGCGCTGCTCGCCATGATCGCCGGGCTGCTGGCCGGCCCGCTCGCGGCGACCGCCGCCGCCGAGAGCTACACCCCGATCGCCGGAGCCGGCTCCACCTGGGCCGAGAACGCCGTCGACGAGTGGCGCCGCGCCGTCAACCAGTACGGCATGCGGATCAGCTACGCCGGCACCGGATCCTCCGACGGCCGCCGCCAGTTCCTCAGCGGCACGGTGGACTTCGCGGTCTCGGACATCCCGTTCCAGACCAACCCGACCGACGGCTCCGCCGCCGAGCGGCCGGGTGCCGGGTCGTACGCCTACATGCCGATCGTGGCCGGCGGCACCGTCTTCATGTACCACCTGACGGTCAACGGCCAGCGGGTCACCAACCTCCGGCTCTCCGGCGACGTGGTCACCAAGATCTTCACCGGCGCCATCAAGTCCTGGGACGACCCGGCGATCAAGGCCGACAACCCCGGTCTGCAGCTGCCCCACCGCCCCGTCGTCCCGGTGGTCCGCTCGGACGGTTCCGGCTCGACGGCCCAGTTCACCCTGTGGATGGCCAACCAGCACAAGGCCCTGTGGCAGGACTACTGCCGCAAGGTGGGACGCTCCGGCGCGTGCGGGCAGACCTCCTACTTCCCGACCGTCCCCGGCATGATCGCCCAGTCCGGTGACCTCGGTGTCGCCGCGTACGTGTCGCAGAGCTACGGCGAGGGCGCGATCGGCTACGTCAACTACTCGTACGCGCTCAACGCGCACTACCCGGTCGCCAAGGTCCTCAACCACGCCGGCTACTACACCGAACCGACCCCGCAGAACGTCGCCGTCTCGCTGCTCCAGGCGAGGATCAACACGAACAAGAGCTCGCCGGACTACCTCACCCAGCAGCTCGACGGCGTCTACAACGACCGGGACAAGCGCAACTACCCGCTCTCCAGCTACTCGTACATGATCCTGCCGCTGAAGGTGCAGGGCACGTTCACCAAGGAGAAGGGCAAGACGCTCGGCGCGTTCTCCTACTACTTCATGTGCCAGGGCCAGCAGCAGGCACCCCAACTCGGCTACTCGCCGCTGCCGATCAACCTCGTCCAGGCGGGCTTCGACCAGATCCGCCGGATCCCCGGTGTGCAGGCCCAGAACATCAACATCAAGGGCTGCAACAACCCGACCTTCACCGCCGACGGCCACAACAGGCTGGCGGAGACCGCGCCCTACCCGGCGGAGTGCGACAAGAAGGGCGCCACCGCCTGCACCACAGGCAGCGGCGGCGCCAAGTCCGGCGGTGGCTCCGGAAGTTCGGGCGGCACCTCGGGCGGATCCACCGGCGGCGGCACGAACGGCGGATCCACCGGCGGTGGTTCGACGGGCGGCGGTTCGACCGGCGGTTCCACCGGGGGCGGTTCGGCGACCGGCGGCACGTCCGGCGGTGGCACGGGCGGCAGCGGTGGCGCGGGCGGCACGGGCGGCACCGGACCGGACGGCACCGGACAGCCCTCCGTCGACCCCGACACCGGGCAGACCCTCGCGCCCGGCGGCGCGCCCGGCGGCGGGGGCGAGGGCGGGGGCGCCACGGTCGCCGACGGCACCATCGCCCTGGCCCAGCCGGTCACGGTGGCCGGGCGTCCCGGCTGGACCGGCACCCAGACCCTGATGCTGATCACCGCCCTGCTGCTGCTCGGGCTCGTCCTGCTGCCCTCCGTCGTCTCCCGGGCGATCGCCGCCCGCAACGGCGGCCGCGACGGCCACAACCGGTTCACGAACGGGGGCCCGCGATGAGCCGGGACACAAGAGGCAGGACGGCGCGCGTGCGCGGGCTGCTCCTGCGGCTGGTGGCCGGGGCCGCCGCCGGCGCCCTCGCGGGCCTCGGCGTGGCCCAGGCCGCCCAGCCCGCGACCGCCGCGAGCGGCGCGGCCGGCACCGCCTCCGCCGTGACGGTCTCCGGGCACGGCGAGTTCAAGGACATGAAGTTCACGGTCGCCCAGACCACCCACCTGACCAGCCAGGCGATCACCGTCTCCTGGACCGGCGGCGCCCCGACCACGTTCGCGGGCACCTGGTTCAACACCGACTTCGTGCAGATCATGCAGTGCTGGGGCGACGACGACGGCGCCGTCCCGGACAACCCCGGCCCGCCGCGCACCCAGTGCCAGTACGGCGCCTCGCCGACCACCGACCGCGGCAGCTGGCCGGGCAACGAGCGCGACGACACCCGCAAGGTCACCTACAGCGCCTCCCCCACCGGTTACGGCGAGGACGACCGGTACGGCGCGGGCGCTCCCCTGGGCCAGGGCGAGGTGCCCTTCAAGTCGGTCGACGGCACGGTGGTCACCACCAACACCCAGAACAACCCGTTCTACAACCGCAACACCACCAACGAGATCGACTTCGCCCGCACCGGCGCCGACGGCACCGGCCGCGAGTACTTCGAGGTCCAGACCGCCAACGAGGCACCGCACCTGGGCTGCGGGGCCGAGGCCGGCAAGAAGGGCGCCGCCCGGCCGCGCTCCTGCTGGCTGGTGATCGTCCCGCAGGGCCACCTCGACCTCGACGGCGAGCCGTACGCCGACAAGAGCATCGTCAACGCGGGCTCGCCCGTCTCCTCCACCAACTGGAAGAACCGCATCGCCGTCCCGCTGAGCTTCAACCCGGTCGGCAGCGGCTGCGCCCTCGGCTCCGACGAACGGCCCACCATGGGCAGCGAACTCGTCGCCGACGCCATGACGAGCTGGCAGACGGCCCTGTGCCCGACCGGCACGGTCTACGGCTACACCAAGCTCGGTGAGCCCGACGCCCGCACCCGGCTCGCGGGCACCGGCTCCGCCGGACTGGCCTTCACCACCCGCGCACTGGGCGCCGACGAGGGCACCACCGCACCGTCCGGCCCCACGGCCTACGCTCCCGTCGCGCTCTCCGGGGCCGTGATCGGCTTCACCATCGAACGCAGGCCCAAGGCGGGGGCCCCGGACGACATCCGCGGGCTCGCCGGGACGAAGGTCGACTCCATCGACCTCACGCCCCGCCTGGTCGCCAAGCTGTTGACCGAGTCGTACCGCAACTCCCCCTGGGGAGCGGTGCTCGGCGACCAGGTCGCCAAGGGCTACGACTGGGCGAGGAACAACCCGGCGGGTCTCGCGAGCGACCCCGAGTTCATCTCCCTCAACCCGGAGTTCGAGCATCTGTCGGTCTCCGAGACCCCGGCCACCGACACCGATCTGCTCACTTCGCTCGGCCACTCGGACACGGCCCGCGCGCTGTGGCAGTGGATCCTGTCCGACAAGGACGCCCGCGGCTTCCTCGCGGGGACGGCCGACGACTGGGGCATGCGCGTCAACCCGTTCTACAGCACCGACGCGCACCTGAACCCGACGGGCGTGGCCTACGAACCGACCCTGGCCGACGACTACCCCAAGAGCGACCCCTGGTGCACGATCCCGCCGGGCACCGGTGCCACCGACAAGCAGTGCATGACCGACTTCCACCCCTACGTGTCCGACATGCACTCCGGAGCCCTGCACACCCGGCGCGCCGACACGCTGTGGAAGGCGACCTGGGACGCGCTGGCCAACCCGCCCGCGTACAAGAGCACCGGCCCGCAGACCGTCGGATCGCGGTTCGTGATCGCGGTCACCGACGCGGCCTCCGCCGAGCGCTACGGGCTGCAGACCGCCCGGCTGCGCAACGCCGCCGGCCGCTTCACCGCGCCCACCACGGCAGCCCTGACCGCCGCCGCCGCGAGCGCCGCCGGCAAGGGGGCGCCGGAGATCAGCCCGGCCCGGGCCACGGCCGAGGGCGCCTACCCGCTCGCCCAGCTCGTCTACGGCGCGGCACGACCTGGTGAGCTGGACGCCGCCGCCCGCAAGGACTACGCGGCCCTGCTGCGGTACGCGGTGGGCGACGGGCAGATCAGCGGCGCCGACCCGGGCCGGCTCCCGGCCGGTTACGCCCCGCTGTCCAAGGACCTGCGCACCCGCGCGCTGCAGGCCGCCGACACCCTCGAGCACTACACCAAGCCTTCGTCCCACGGCGGCGGCCCGGGAGGCGGCTCGACCGGAGGAAACGGGGGCTCCGTCTCGGGCGGCTCCGACTCGGGCGGCCTCGGCACGGGCGGCGGTTCGGGCTCCGGGGGCGTGTCGGGCGGCGGTGCGGCCGGGGGCGGCACCGGCTCCGGCGGGACCGGGCCGGACGGCGGGAAGGCGAGCCCGACGCCCAGCGGCGCGCCCTCCTACGACGGCGGCACGGCCGTCCGGACCACGGCCTTCGGCACCACCCCGGACGACCCCGCGAACGCGCTGCGCTACGCCGTCCCGGTCGGCGCCGGAATCGGCGCCGCCGCCGCGGCGGGCGCGCCCTTCGCGGGCGGCAGCCGGCTGCGCCTCCCGCTGCGGGTGCCGCTTCCCGGTGGCCGCACGGTGACCGTCGTACCGGCGTTCACCCTGCCCGAACGGCTGCGGAGGTTGCTGCCGCCGGGCCGGGGCTGACCCTCCGACCGGAGCCGGGCCTTCCGGGGTCCGGCTCTCCACAGACGACCGTCCGCCCCGAAAGGCAGTCGGGGCGGACGGTCCGCACCACCCTGCCAGATTTCCGGCGTGCTCTCGGCCGGCTCGACGCAGGGCACCCCCACGGCACCTCCCCCACACCCACCGCACAGCACATCCACGCACACCGTCAGGAGACTCTCGATGCGCAGAATGCGCTCTACGGCCGCCCTCGTCGCCGCCGCCGTGGTGACCGGTGGCCTCGCTCTGGCGAGCCCGGCGTCCGCCGATCCCACCCCCGCAGGGACGTTCCGCCAGCTCGTCGGCGTGGGCTCCGACACCACGCAGGACGTGCTCAACGCCCTCGCCGGTGACGCCCCCCGCTACGCCGCCTCCGCCATCAAGTCGGAGGGCGGCGCGGGCATCGCCTCGTACGACGCGGTCGAGCCCGGCACGGGCTCCACCACCTCCAAGATCCAGACCCGCACGGGCGGCCCGTCCTTCCTGCGCCCCAACGGCTCCGGCAAGGGCCGTCTGGCGCTGAGCATGTCGCTCACCGGCGACAAGTTCCCCGACACCAACGGTGCCGCCATCAAGGGCCAGGTCGACTTCGCCCGTTCCTCCGGCGGCCCGAGCACCTCCGGCAGCGCGCTCACCTACATCCCCTTCGCCCGGGACGCCGTCGGCGTCGCGGTGCGCGGCTCGGCCCTGGACAGCCTCACGGTCGAGCAGCTGCACGACATCTACGCGGGCAACCTCAAGCAGGTGAACGGCCAGACCGTCCACCCGTACATCCCGCAGAACGGCTCCGGCACCCGCTCGTTCTTCCTCGGCACGATCGGTCTCAACGACTCGACGATCGACCCCAAGATCCCGACCGTCCAGGAGAACCAGGCCAACGACGCCATCACCGCCGACGGCGCGCTCGTCCCGTTCTCCGTGGGCAGCTGGATCGCCCAGATCAACGAGGTCGCCCCGGACCACAGCAGGGCCGCCGCCGCCCTCGGCGCCCACCTCGCCTCGGTGCAGCTGCCCGGCGACAAGGGCGTCACCAGCCCGGTGACGACCGTCAACGGCAAGCTGGAGCCGGTCCGCGGCTACTACGAGAACGCCACCTTCGGCCGGGACGTCTACAACGTCGTGCCCAGCCGGGCGATCGACTCCACCAGCATCTTCTTCGACAAGGACCTCTACGACGTCTTTGTCACCGACAGCGGCCACACCGCGCAGATGGCCAGCGACAACTCGCAGAAGGTCATCGCCGACTTCGGCTTCATGAACGAGTCGTACAACGGCTCGGTCAACCCGGCCAAGCACGCCAAGTTCGGCGGTCTGGAGCAGTCGGGCGTCGACCTCAGCGCACCCGCCGCGCCGGCCCTCAAGGCCACCCCCAGCACCGGGAACCTCGCGCTGACCTGGACCGCCCCGGCCGCCCCGGGCCTGCCGGTCACCGACTACCGCGTCACGCTGACCCGCGCGGACGGCACCCTCGTGGCGGCCAAGGACGTCCCGGTCACGACCACCTCGTACACGTTCAGCGGTCTGGCCAGCGGCAAGTACACCGCCACGGTCGCCGCCGCCAACCTCAACGGCACCGGCACCCCGGCCGCCTGGACCGGCGACGTCAACGTCAAGTCGGCGAGCACCACGCAGGCGAGCGCCGCGGCGACCGCCTACGGCAAGGCGCCGAAGGTCGCGGTCACCGTCACCGGCCCGAAGGGCGTCGTCCCGACCGGCAAGGTCACGGTGAAGGAGGGCTCCACCACCCTCGGTACCGGCACCCTCAACTCGTCCGGCAAGGTCTCCGTCGGCCTGTCGAACCACCTGAAGGTCGCGACCCACAAACTGACCGTCTCCTACGCCGGCGACAGCAAGCTCAACACGTCCTCGGCGACGGTCTCGCTGAAGGTCACCAAGGCGGCGCCGTCGGTCGCCGTCACCCGGCCCGCCTCGGTCAAGCACACCGACCGCGCCAAGGTCACCGCGAAGGTCACCGCGACCGGCACCACGCCGGCCGGCACCGTGCGCGTCTACGAGGGCTCCAAGGTGATCGCCACCGGCACGCTGAAGGCCGGCAAGGTCACCATCACCCTGCCGAAGCTGAGCCGCGGCAAGCACACGCTGCGCGCCTACTACGTGGGCTCCTCGACGGTGAACGCGAAGAACAGCGCGAACTTCACCATCAAGTCCACCTGACCCCGCTGCCGGGGAGGCCGCCGCGACGGCGGCCTCCCCGGCGGTACGCAAACCCCACGAACCATGAAGGAGGCGGGCCGCCGTGACGGTCGCCGTACAGACCACGCCCGCACCGGCCCTGCTCCGGACCCGCGTCCGGAGCGTCCCGGCCGTCCGCCACATCGCCCGGGGCGCGCTGCTCAGCCTCGCCGCCCTGCTGCTCGGCATCACCGCTCAAGTGCTGTTCCTCAGCGGCGTCCAGGAACGGGCCGCCCAGCACACGGCGTACGACGAACTGCGCAACGCGCTCGCCCTGGGCACGGGCCCGGTCTCCCAGACCGACCAGCAGGGCAGGCTGCTGGCGCCCGGCACACCGGTCGCCCTGATCGACGTCCCCTCCCTGCGTCTGCGTCAGGTGGTCCTCGAGGGAACCGACTCCGCCGTCATGACCGACGGCCCCGGCCACCGTCGCGACACCCCGATGCCCGGGCAGGCCGGCACCAGCGTGCTGATGGGGCGGGCAGCCGCCTACGGCGGCCCGTTCGGACGTCTGGCCGACCTCGCCGAGGGCGACAGGTTCACGGTGACGACCGGCCAGGGCGAGGCGAAGTACCGGGTCGTCGGCGTGCGGCGGGCCGGAGACCCGGCGCCCGCCCCGCTCGCCTCCGGCCAGGGCCGGCTGGTGCTGGCCACGGCCACCGGTCCGGCCTACATGCCGGGCGGCATCCTGCGCGTCGACGCGGACCTGGTCTCCGCGCCCTTCGAGACCCCGGCGGCCGTGATCAGGCCCGGCACGCTGCCGGAGGCCGAGCAGCCGCTGGCCCGCCCCTCCGGGGTGCCGTGGCCGCTGGTGATGTGGCTCCAGGCCCTGCTGGTCGCGGCCGTCGCCGCGGTGTGGACCTGGCACCGCTGGGGCCGTCACCAGACGTGGATCGTCTTCGCCCCGGTCGTCGCCCTGCTGGGGCTCCAGGTCGCCACCCGGACCACCGAACTGCTGCCCAACCTGACGTGACCGCTTCCCGAGCCCTGCCGCGAACCGAGGTACCCGCCGTGACCGACGCCACCGACTCCCTGACCGACACGGTCGTCCTGCCCCCCGTCACCACCGTCCCCGCCGCCCCGGACGGGCCGGACGGGCCGGCGTCCGCTCCCGCGACGCTCGAAGCCCGCGCGGTGTCGGCCTGGTTCGGCAGCCACCAGGTGCTGAGCCGGGTGTCCCTGACAATGCCCTCCGGCCGGGTCACCGCCCTGATCGGGCCCTCCGGCTGCGGCAAGTCGACGTTCCTGCGCACCCTCAACCGCATGCACGAGCTGATCCCGGCCGCGGCCTTCTCGGGCGAGGTGCTCTTCGAGGGCGAGGACATCTACGCCCCCGAGCGGCGCCTGACCGACGCCCGGCGGCGCATCGGCATGGTCTTCCAGAAGCCCAACCCGTTCCCCGCCATGTCGATCTACGACAACGTGGTGGCCGGTCTGCGTCTGACGGGCACGCGCGCGAGCCGCCGCACGAAGGACGAGCTGGTCGAGGAGTCCCTCACCCGCGCCGGGCTGTGGAAGGAGGTCAGGGACCGCCTCCGCCAGCCGGGCGGCGCGCTGTCCGGCGGTCAGCAGCAGCGCCTGTGCATCGCCCGCGCACTGGCGGTACGCCCCCGGGTGCTCCTCATGGACGAACCGTGCTCGGCGCTCGACCCCACCTCCACCCGCCGGGTCGAGGAGACGATCCAGGAACTCGCCGGCCAGGTGACGGTCGTGATCGTCACCCACAACATGCAGCAGGCGGCCCGCGTCTCCGACCAGTGCGCCTTCTTCCTCGCCGAGCAGGGCACCCCCGGGGGCATCGTCGAGCACGGCCCGACCGAGGACGTCTTCGGCACGCCGAAGGACCAGCGGACGGCGGACTACGTGGCGGGCCGGTTCGGCTGACGGACCCCCGGGGGGGCGGAATCCGCACGACCAATGCGTCCGGGCAGCGCGCGTTCGACGCGCTGCCCGCGTGGGTCGTTGCGCGAACGCCGCCCCGGCATTGAGGTTGTCAGGATGAAGACCCTGCTCGAGATCGTCCTGAAACCTTTCATCGGTGGTCTGCTCGTGGTGGGTTTCGCCCTGGTGGCGGAGGCCGTCCAGCCCAAGCGGCTGGCCGGGATCTTCGCGGCCGCGCCCTCGGTGGCGCTGGCAGGGCTGATCCTGACGGTGGTGTTCAAGGGCGACCTCGACGCGGCGACCGCGGCACGGGGCATGGTCGCCGGAGCGCTGGCGTTCACCGCCTACTGCCTCGTCGAGGTCCCGGCGCTCGGCAGGTTGGGAGCCATGCGCGGCTCCGCGGCGGCCCTTGTCGTGTGGTTCGCGACAGCGGCCGCCATCGCCTTCGCGGTGACGCCGTGAGGCGATCGCCGCGGCCCGCGGGAGGGAACGGGCAAGGGGCCGGGGACGACGACCGGGTGCGGATGGACCTGCGGGCCGCCGCGCGCACACCGCGCAAGGACCTGTTCCTCCGGTTCGGCTTCGGCGCGGGCGTGTCACTCCTGGCGGCCGTGGCGTCACGACTGTTCGGGCCGTTCGTCGGCGGCGTGTTCCTCGCCTTCCCCGCCATCCTGCTGGCCAGCCTGACCCTGGTGGCCGAGGAGGAGGGGCTGACGAGCGCCCGCGACGACGCGCGTGGCGCCGCTCTCGGCACCCTGGGCCTTGCGGCGTTCGCCGTGGTCGCCACGGTTCTCCTCCCCCACCACTCGGCGTGGCTCGCGCTCGGCGCCGCGACGGCGGCATGGCTCGTGGTGTCGCTCGGCGCCTACGCGCTCGCGCGAGCGACGGGGTACGGGGGCGAGGAACGCCCCCGCGCGGACAAGTGACGGAGAGCCCCCGGCCGGCCGTGGACGCCCGCTCCCACGCAGGTTTCGCCGGGCAGCTCGCGGCCACCCGAGTGACGGGGCCGAAGCCGGCCCCCAGGGGCGGTTCACCGGTCGCCGGCGTCCGGCCCCAGTGGCGTTGAAGCCGTACGCGGCCGCGGTCGGCGACGGTCCCGGCGCCGCCGGGCACGAGGAAGGAAGGCCCATGCCCGCCTCGGACACGCTGGCGGAGTACCGCCGGAAACGGAACTTCCACACGACACGGGAGCCGAGGGGCGAGGACCGGTCCGAGTCCGGTCCGAAGCCCCGGTTCGTGGTGCAGATCCACGACGCGAGCACCATGCACTTCGACTTCCGGCTGGAGGCCGACGGGGTGCCCAAGGGACCGTCCGGTGACCCGTACGACAAGCGGCTCGCCATGCCCACCGAGGACCACCCGCTGGACTACCGGAACTTCGAGGGCGTCATCGCCGAGGGCGAGTACGGCGCCGGCACGGTGATCATCTGGGACGAGGGAACCTTCCGCAACCGCAGTACCGACAAGCGCGGCCGGGAGGTCCCGTTCGCCGAGGCGCTGGAGCGGGGCCACGCTTGGTTCCGGCTCAACGGCAGCAAGCTGCACGGTGATTGGGCGCTCACTCGGTTCCGCCAGGGCGACGGGGGCGAACGCGAGGCCTGGCTGCTGGTCAAGTCCCGTGAGACCGACGGCGCCCGGCAGCACACGCCCGATCCCCGCCGAGCCCGGTCGGTTCGCTCCGGACACACCCTGGGGCAGGTCGCCGCGCTGGAGGGCGAGGCGAAGTGACCGGACGGCGCCGGCGACCGCGAACGGCAGCCCCGTCTCCGTGACGAACTCGGCGGGCAGGCCCGCCTCGTGCGCGGCGTCCGCCTCCGCCCGCAGCTTCTCCACGTTCCGGGGGCACTCGGTGGGCCGTCGTCACCCCGATCGGTACGGGCGTGCTCGCTCGGCGTCGAGGGTGAGTCCCAGGCCGGGCGCTCCGTCCCGGCCGACGGCAAGGGCGCCTCCCGCGGGGTCCAGCACGCCGCCGAAGAGGAGCCGCTCGCGGACGTGGTCGTGGAACCAATCCAGATGGCGCAGGTTGGGAACGGTGGCGGCGGCGTGGGCGTGGGCGTGCGGTGCGCAGTGGCCGGAGATGTCCAGGCCGTGTGCCTGGACAAGGGCGGCGACGCGCAGCCAGACGGTGATGCCGCCGCACCGGGTCACGTCGGCCTGGAGACAGTCGACGGCACCGGCGGCCAGCATGCGGGCGAAGTACGGAAGCGTGTAGCCGTACTCCCCCGCCGCGAGGTCGGGGGTGATCCGGGCGCGCAGCGCGGCGAGTGTGCCGAGGTGGTCGGAGGAGACGGGCTCCTCGAACCACGTCACGCCCTCGTCGGCGAGCGCGGCGGCCACCCTCACCGCCTGCTTGGCGCCGTAACCGCCGTTGGCGTCCACGTACAGGTCGGCCGTTTCGCCGATGGTGGCGCGGGCCCGCGCCACGCGCCGTCGGTCCCGCTGTTCCCGCTGCCCCCAGGACTCCCCGATCTTGATCTTGACGCGGGGAATCCCCTCCTCCTCGACCCAGCCCCGTAGTTGCCGGTCCTGCTGCCGGTCGTCGTAGGTGGTGAAGCCCCCGCTGCCGTACACGGGCACGTCGTCGCGCGCCGCGCCGATGAGGTGCACGAGGGGCAGGCCGAGCAGCCGGGCCTTGGCGTCCCACAGGGCGATGTCGACGGCCGAGACGGCCTGCGCCGCGATGCCGGGCAGACCGGCGTTGCGCACGGCGCGCCGCATGGCCTCGTTCAGGTACGGCACGTCGAGAACGCCGGCGCCGGTGACCACGCCGGCCAGCAGGTCGTCGATGACCTGCGCCGCCGCCGCGGGGGCGTAGGTGTACCCGAGTCCGGTGACATCGCCGCAGCGGACGGTGGCGAGAACGAGCGTGGTGCTGTCCCAGGCCAGGGTCCCGTCCGCTTCAGGCCCATCGGTCGGAACGGTGTAGACGGCACTCTCCACCCGCTCCACAACCCGCTCTCCACTCACCGCTGCTCCTCCCCGCCGCATCCCCCTGACCGGGTACCCCGGCGTCGCGGAGCGAAGAGGGCATCGAGGCGCCCACGGAGCCATCCTCTCCACCGCTCCCGGTTCGCGAGCGGCCCGGAGAGCGCCATCCGGACCCGTGTCGCCGGGCCTACATGTGCCTGCCGTGGGCGACCGAGACGATGAACAGGACCACGATGCACAGCACGACGGCGGCGAAGACGGGCCAGCCGCGTCCCTGGTTCTCCTCCTCGCCGGGCCGCCCGCCCGCGCCCGCCCCGGCCGATGCCGGGGAGGAGGCCACATGGCGCCAGCCGTGGCAGGCGGCGCAGGGGGTGGACGGGAAGGGGACCCGGACGTTCTGGCTGCTCAGCCCCGCCGTGGGGAAGGTGGCCCGGACGCCCGGTGAGGTAGGCGTCAGTCCGTGGAGGTAGATGGCGGTGCGCCGCGGGTCGAGGATCGCCGAGCGGTCGTCGCCGGGGTGGGCCAGCGCGGTCACGACCTGGGCCGTGGCCAGGGCCACGAGCTGGATGTCCACCCGGGCGCCGCGGGCCGCCTGCGTGTCGGCGGTCCCCTGCCGGAAGGCCACCGCGCACTCGTAGCAGGGCGTGCGCCTGCCGGGGAGCACCCACAGGATCTCGCCGACCTCGGCGTCGCGGATCCTCGGGTCCACCCAGACCGCCGGGTAGGCCGCGGGCCTGCCCACCGCGAGGGCCACGCGGTTGACGTGGCGCTGGCACACGGCCGAGTCGGTCGCCGCCACCACCACGTTCGCACCGCCCACCAGTGACCGCTGCTGCTCCGTGGGCAGTTCGAGAAAGTCCGCGTGGTGGCCGGTGGCGTCGCAGGAGGGGAAGTCGCGACGGATCTGCCCGGCCAGTGCCAGGGCCTTGGGCTGTCCCAGGGCCGGGGCCCCGAGCGGATGGCGGATCAGGTTCTCCACCGCGAGCGTGTCGGGGTCGACCAGCCGGAGCGGGCTGAACCCGATCCGGGCGAGTTCCTCGGCGAGAAAGCCGCCGACCGCGCCCGCGCCGACGATCAGCACCGCTCCCCTGCGCCGCCGGTGGCGCGCCCAGACGCGGTCCTCGGGCGGAGCGGTCAATCGAAGGTCCAGCGAGCCACGCGCACCGGGCCCGGCCCGGTCTGCTCGTGGCGGTCGGAGTCCTCCTCCGGCTTCAGCTCCCCGGTGTCGGCGTCGAGGAACCACTCACGCTCACTGGCGCGTCGCTGCTCCTCCGTCAGCTCGGCCTTCCGCAGGGTCTCCGGTGCTGCACCCATGAGAACTCCTCCCGCCAGGTCTCCCTTGTTTTCTGCATCACGCTGCAACGCCCTTTCCACGCTACGCGCCGGTAGCGGTGACGCATCCCGGGACGGCCGGCCCGCCGCGGAACGCGGATCTGGGCACCCTGGCTCCACAGTCTGTGCGGCGCCTTGTGAGCACAGGATGCAGGCGGCCACGGTCGTCGCCGGTGACTTCCGGGCCGTGCCGGCGCGGCCCGGGAGACGTTCTCACCCGGGTCGCGCCGCTCCGCCCGTACGCCCGTCACGGGTTACGCGGCGGAGTGGTCCCGGTCGTGGCGGAGGTGGTGGCCGTGGACGACGCGGTGGGCGCAGTGGGTGTGGAGGACGTGGGAGTGGAGGTGGACGCAGCGGCGTGGCGCGAGGCCGGGAACTCCTCGGGCCGCAGCACGCACAGGGCCCAGATGATGAACCCGGAGAACGCGATCATCACGACCGACCAGACCGGGAAGTACGGCAGCGACAGGAAGTTGGCGAGGATGATCAGCCCGGCGATGGCCACTCCGGCCACCCGCGCCCACATCGCCGTCTGGAACAGCCCGATGCTGATGATCACGGCGAGCACCCCGAGGACGAGGTGGATCCAGCCCCAGCCGGTGAGGTCGTACTGGAACACGTAGTTGCGCGTGGTGATGAAGACGTCGTCATGTGCGATGCCCATGATCCCGCGGAAGATGTCGAGCACTCCGGCGATCATCAGCATGACGGCGGCGAAGGCCGTCAGGCCGGTGGCCCATGCCTGCTTCGCCGAATGCGGCCGTGCGGTGTGGGTCGCGGTCATCTTCTCCCTCGTTTCGTCTCGTCCGGCGTGGTCATCGACGGCCGGGAGTGGAACTGACGGAGCTGTCGGGGCCCTCGGGGGCGGAGGTCACGGAGGTGGCGCGGCCCTCGGGCACGCCGCCGGTCAGGATCATGTCCTTGGCCCGGGCGAACTCCTCGTCGGTGATGTCTCCGCGGGCGCGCAGGTCGGACAGCCGGGCGAGTTCGTCGACCTTGGACCCGCCACCGCCGCCGGCCGCGGTCTGCCGGATGTAGGCGTTGAAGGCGTCCTGCTGCTGCCGCGCCTGTGCGATCTCCCGGCGGCTCATGCTCTTGCCGCGGGCGATGACGTAGACGAGGACGCCGAGGAACGGCAGGACGAGGCAGAACACCAGCCAGCCGGCCTTGGCCCAGCCGTTCATGCCGTCGTCGCGGAAGATGTCGAGGATGACCCTGAAGAGCAGGACGAACCACATGATCCACAGGAAGAACCACAGCATCGTCCAGAAGGCGCTCAGCAGCGGGTAGTCGTACGCGAGGTTCATCTGCGTGCTCATTTCTCTCCGTTCCGGGCCTGTGCCCGGCTGCGCTGTCTGCCCTCTGCCAGCGTGCGCAGCGCACGGACCGGACGCCTCACCCGATGCGGGTGACCGTGAGACGCCCACCCGGCCGCGCGTGGCATCGAGGGGCTCAGGACGTCGCCGGGTGCGCGCCGCCGGGACCCGCGGACTCTCCGGGGCCCGTGGCGGAGGCGAGGACGGCCAGAAGGATCAGCACCACGAGGACGACGCACAGGACGAGTGCGACGACCGCGGCCGTGGGGTGGTTCCAGAGCACCAGAGTGAGTGCGCCGGCGGCGATGACGACGGCGGTGGTCCACTTGCGGTGGGTGTCCAGCCAGCGTCCGGTCGCGCCCGTGCGCACTCCGGCGCGGCCGAGTGCCTCGCCCGCGGAGGTGGTGCTCCGCCGGGACAGGCTCCGCACTCCGCGCGCCACGCGTCCCGGGCCGTACAGGTAGGCGGCCAGCGCCGTGATCACGGCGACGACCAGGAGGGTGCGGGCGCTGTCGCGGAGGAACCGCACCAGAGTGTCGTAGACGACCGCGGCGGCGTCGGGGGGCAGGACGGCCGGCGGGACGGAACCGAGGTAGACCCGGCGGGCCACGGCCAGGGCGATGAGCAGCACGATCATCATCACGCCCACGCCGATGGCCGTGACCTGAAGCATCAACCGGTGCGACGGGGCCGTCCACACGGTCAGCGCGGCGAGCACGAGGGTCACGACGGGCAGCCACACGCCGACGATGTCGAGCAGCCGCATGGCGTCCTGGGCCTTGTCCAGCTTCTCGGCCCTGAACAGCGTGATCGTACGGTCGGGCGCGGGAATGACGGAGGCCTTCTTGAAGCCGGCGTGCTCCAGCTCGAGTTTGACCTGGTCGACGACGACCCCGATGTCCAGGTTCACGTCTTCGCCCTGTGCCCGCAGGGCGCCCGTCTGGTTGCCGGTGAGGACGTTCATCAGCGCCGTCTGCGCCCGCCGGTTGCCGGTCACCCAGACCTCCTCGAAGACGCCGCTGGTGACGACGCGTCCGACGACGCGGTGCACCGCGTCGGTGATGGCCCCGCGCAGCGGGCCGGTCAGCTCGCCGGAGCCGTCGACGACGCGCGGCGGCGCCCCGGACTTCTTGAGGACGTCGGTCAGCGACGCGGTCAACGCGTTGACGTCGATGTTGTCCACGACTCGCTTGGTCAACCGGTCGGTCACGGCATTCTGCACGGCCGGTTCACGGGCCAGCGGGGCGACGGTCTGGACATAGCGGTCGGTGTCGCCGACCGTGCTGTTCACCCAGGCCGCGACGACGGCCAGCGGGGCGAACACCAGCGTCACCACCAGCAGGACGGTGGCACCCGCCCGGCGCAGCTTCCGGTGCTTGACGGCGGCCGCCCGGCGGAGACGTTCGTACTCGGCGGACTCCGCGGGGGTCAGGGAGCGCCGGGGCTCCCCCGCGTCACCCGGGGCCGCGGGGACGGGGGCGTCGGCAGGGGCCATGGATCCTCCTGGGCGTCGCGGACCGGCACTGCGGGCGGCCTTACGGGGCTTATTGGGCTCAGACCGTGGCGGCGGGCCCGGACGGGGTGCCCGTGGCGTCCCTGCGCAGCGCCGACCGCCAGGCGAAGGCGACGCCCAGTTCGACCAGCCCGAGCAGCACGAGCCACAGGCCGAGCAGCCGGGTCAGCACCAGGGCCGACTGCGCGGGCAGCGCCAGCACCACGATGCCCGCGACGATGCCGAGCGCCGCCGCGCCGAGGAGAACACCGCGGTGCGGCAGGCCCCGGAAGGCGAGCGCCGTGTAGGCGGTGAGCATCCCGGACAGCAGCCAGACGATCCCGACGATCAGCGAGAGCGCGGCGATGGTCTGCAACGGGTGCCTCAGGCAGAGCACCCCGGCGAGGACGAACAGCACCGCGACCAGCAGCCGCGGCAGGCGCTCGCCGTGTTCCTCCCGAGAGAAGGCGGCGACGAACCGGAACCCGCCGGTCACCAGCAGGTAGAGCCCGATCACGATCGCCAGGATGTGCAGGGTCTCGTTCGGCCAGGCGAGCACGATGATCCCCGGCACCAGTGTCGCCAGTGCCGAGCCCAGCAGCCAGGACCACGAGGTGCCGAGTCGGGCCAGCATGTCGGCGGGGTCGCCGTCCTGGTGGTGGCCCGTCCCGCCGGGCCTGTGCTCCGATCCGGCACGCGCTGCCGAACCACGCGGCACGGTCATGGCTCCTCCTCGCGGGGATCGGTTGCGGGTCACTGCCGGACCGCCGACGGGACGGTGTACGAGGACCCGTACGCCAGCGTCCCGCGAAGCGGTGTCCCACGGGTCACCCATGAGGGGTGATCCGTCGCCCGCGCCGCCGCGATGATCTGGATGCGGACCTGCCCCCCGTTTCCCGGGCAGCTTTCCCGGACAGCGCCCGCCTCCCGGGCCGCGGAACCGAAGGGACCCGAGATGAGCGACCCGGCAGCTCCCCGCACCCCGGACACCCCGGGGAGGCGCCCGCCGGGGCGGGACCGGGAGTGGCGTGTGCCCCGGTCGGCGACCGTCATGGTGCTCGCCCGCTCGGTGCTCGTGACGACCGGTCTGGTGACGGCGTACTACCTGCTGCCCCTGGACGGCCGGGCCACGGGCATGACGGCGGCCCTGCTCGGCCTCGGGCTGCTCGGTGTCGCGCTGTTCTTCGCGTGGGAGGTGTGGGCCATCACCCGCTCGCCGTACCCCCGGCTGAAGGCCGTGGAGGCGCTGGCGATCGCGCTTCCGTTCTTCCTGCTGCTGTTCGCCGGCGCCTACTACCTCCTGGACCAGTCCGACCCGGACTCCTTCACCGAGCCGCTGACCAGGACGGACGCCCTGTACTTCACGCTGTCCACGTTCACCACCGTCGGGTACGGCGACATCACGGCACGGTCGCAGACGGGGCGGGTGCTGGCCATGCTCCAGATGACCGGCGGGCTGCTGCTCGTGGGTGTCGCCGCGCGCGTGCTGACGGGTGCCATCCAGGCGGGCCTGCGCCAGCAGCACCGCGACCGGCCGCCCAGGTAGCTCACACGGCCGCCCGGCCGGCTCACTCCGGTATGCGGCGCATCTCCAGGACCCGCAGACCCAGTGACTGGCAGCGGGCCAGCAGCCCGTACAGGTGCGCCTCGTCCACCACGGGCCCGAACAGGACGGTCTGACCGGACATCACCACATGGTCCAGCTCCGGGAATGCCTTGGTCAGCGTCTCCGACATGAGCCCGTCGACGCGGATCTCGTAGCGCATCAGCCGCTCCCACGGTGGCCTGGGACGGGCGTACCACGGCCCCCTGTCCGAGGGTCCGCCCGGTCGGGCCGCCGGGCCTCACCCGGCGCAGGTGATACGGCGGCCGGGCGGGGGCGTGTCAGTGGGTGAGGACGGCCTTGAGCGCGAGGATCAGCAGCCCGATCACCAGGTTGACCGCCGCCGTCCCCGCCACCAGGCCCCAGGGGGCGCCGGCCCGGCGTGCCGCGGCCGCCGACCAGCCCACCTGGCCGGCCACGGCCACGGCGAGCGCCAGCCACAGCCCGCCCGGCAGGTCCAGGCCGAACAGCGGGCTGACGGCGAGCGCGAGGGCCGGTGGCACGGCGGCCTGGACGATCGGCCACTCGTCGCGGCACACGTGCAGGACGGTGCCGCGGTCCGGGCGGCGCTGGGCCAGCCGCGCGCCGAACAGCTGGGCGTGCACGTGCCCGAGCCAGAACACCACACCGGTGAGCAGCAGCAACAGGACCAGTCGCAGCCGCGGGAAGTACTCCGGAACGCCGGCGCCGACCACCACGGAGGCGGCGAGCATGGACCCGTACACCCCGCCGGTGTAGTCGGTGTGGGCCCGTCCCGGGCGGTTCACAGCAGGCGCAGTTCGCGAGCCCGGTGCACCGCCTCGTTGCGCCGGTTCACGCCGAGCTTGCGGTACACGCTCTTGAGGTGGGTCTTGACCGTGTTGACCGACACGAACAGGTCCGCGGCGATCTCCTCGGTCGTCATCATCTGCGCGAGCCGCTGGAGCACGTCCAGTTCACGGTCACTGAGCCGGTCGACGACCAGGGCGGGCGGGTGGCCCGGTTCCGGCTCGTTCCCGGACCGGGGGCCCGGGCGGGCGGGCAGCCGGGGAAACGTGTCCGTGTCCAGCAGGCGGCGCAGCCACGGCCCGGTCTCCTGGAAGGGGCGCCGCAGCCGTTCGTTCCGGGCGTCCAGCAGCGCGCGGGTGACCAGCCGGCGCGCGGTGGCGTGGTCGCCCTGCCGGCCGGTGGCCTCGGCGCGCACCAGCAGGGCCCGTACCGTGACGGCGGGGCCGACACGCTGCCCGGCGGGAAGCGCGTCGAGCAGGTCGAGGGCGGCGCCCGGGTCGCCCGCGGCGAGGTGGGCGCGGGCGGCCGCCACCGTGCAGGCGGCGTCCTGGCCCACGGCGTCCCGCAGCACCTTCACGGCCGGTTCGGGGCGGCCCTCGGCAAGGTGGGCGGCGGAGACGACGAGCGCGATGTGCGCCTCGGCCCACGGTGAGGCCACGGCGGCGGGGACGGCCGACTCCGCGGTCTCCAGGGCGGCCCGGGCCTCATTGCGGGCCAGTTGGAGCCGTGCCCGCACGATGACCAGTGCGGCGGCCGTCACGGGGTCCCAGGGCGAGAGCCGCGCGGCTGTCGCCCGGTCCAGCAAAGCCCGGGCCTCCCCCAGTTCGTCGCGGTCGAGGGCCACCGCGGCCAGGACCAGGTGGCCGAGTCCGGAACCGGCCGGCTCGGCCAGGCTGAACCGTTCCGCGTCGGCGAGCGCCGCGAGGACCCTGCGTTCCGCGCGCGTGGGCCAGCCGGTCAGACAGTCGATGAGCGCGAGCAGGCTCAGGGAGTCCTCCCGCGACAGCGCGGTGGCCCCGTCGGAGCCGGCCGCCGCGGCACGGAGCGCGGTCCCGGCGTCCTCGAAACGTCCCGCCCACAGCCGGGCGGCGCCCAGGTGGGTCTGCAGCAGGGCGGCGAGTTCGGGGTGCTTGCGCGGGAGTTCGGCGGGGAGGTCCCGCAGCAGTTCCCCCGCCGTCCGGGCGGCGCGTTCGGCCCGGTCCGGGCAACCGGTCATCCGGGCGGCGAGGGTGTCCAGGAGGGCGAGGCCGAGCCGGGCCGCCGCGCCGCCGGAGCCGGCGCGGGCCAGCTCGCGGCGGGCGCGTTCCAGGTGCGGGAGGGCGTGCCCGGGGTCGCCGTCGGACAGTTCGCGTGCCGCGCGGACGAGGTCGGCCTCGGGGCCGGTGGTCTCGGGGGGCATCCGCGAGAACAGCTCGCCCAGGTCCCCGGAGCGCAGGCCGGTGAAGAACTGCCCGATCGCGAGGTCGTCCACCAGGGTGCGGGCGGTGAAGGGCCAGTCGCCGGCGGCGGCGCCGTGGGCGAGCGTCTCGGGCAGCGGTCCGGTGTGCCGCAGCCACTGGGCGGCCCTGCGGTGCAGTTCGGTCTCCAGGCTGGGGAACCGCACCCGCAGGTGCGCCGCGAGGATCTCGGCGAAGAGCGGGTGGAGGCGGTACCAGGAGTGGCCGAGGTGCTCGACGAACGCGTTCGCCCGGTGCAGCTCGGCCAGGATGGGTTCGGCGTCCCGGCGCCCGGCGAGCGCGTTGGCCAGGTCGGGGCAGAACCGGTCCAGGACGCTGACCCGCAGCAGCAGGTCCTGGGTCGGGGCCGGCTGTCTCTTGAGCACCTCGGCGAGCAGGAAGTCGGCGATCGTGCTCTGTCCGGCCTCGAACTCCTTGAGGTACGTCTCCGGGTCGCTGCTCTGCCGCGCGGCCAGGGCGCACAGCCGCAGGCCCGCCGCCCAGCCCCGGGTGCGCTCGACGAGCGCGCGGGCCGCGTCGTCGCCGAGCCGCAGTCCGTGCAGTTCCAGCAGGGTCGCCGCCTCTTCGGGGGTGAAGGCCAGTTCCGCGTCCCTGATCTCGGTCAGGGTGCCGTCCGCGCGGTAGCGGTGCAGCGGCAGTGTCGGTTCGGTGCGGGTGACGAGGACCAGGCGCATGCCCCGTCCGGCGTGGTGCAGGACGAAACCGAGCTGGTCGGCGATCTCCGGGGCGCTCACGCGGTCGTACTCGTCGAGGACGACGGTCACGGGCCGGTCGCGGGCGTTGAGCCGCGCGGCGAGCCGGGCGAGCAGGCCGTGGTCCACCGTGCCGGCCTCGGCCGGGCAGCCGACGTCGCGGATCTCGTGCGCTCCGCAGGCGCGCAGGGCCTCCAGGAGGTAGGCCCAGAAGACGCCGGGTGCCTGGTCGGTGGCGCCCGCGGTGAGCCAGGCCACCGGCCGGTCCAGGTGGGCGGCCCAGTCGGCGACCAGCAACGTCTTGCCCGCACCCGCGCAGCCGTTGACCATCGTCAGCGGCGTGGCCGGCGCCTGGTCCAGATGCTCGACCAGGCGCCGTCGGCGCAGGAACGTGGCCGGCGGCACCGGCACGGCGAAACAGGTCCGCAGGAACGGGTCCCCCAGGGGATCCACGTCCGCGGCCGTCGGCCCGGGACTGTTGTCGCCGCGTTCGGACACCGCGCTCACCACCACCGGTCATGTCATGGGCAGCGCTTCTCCCGCTCAGGATCTCAGCGATCGCCGGTGGGCGCGCGTCGCGACCGGGCACGGCGGCACGACCGCGTACGGCGGGCCCGCGGGACGGGGCCGTGCAACCTTGTCGCAACCTCCTTGCTGCTTGGCTGGGTCCGGCTTCTTCTTCCGGTGCTTCTTCCCGGGCTTCCCGGGCGGCGAAGGACGGCGACGATGTACGAGGAGATCCCGCGCGTCGAGTTCACCCCCGCGGCGGCCGGCCTGGTGCGGCGGCTGAGCGAGGCGCACGGACCGCTGATGTTCCACCAGTCGGGTGGCTGCTGCGACGGAAGCGCGCCGATGTGCTATCCGGCGGGCGAGTTCCGTACCGGCGGCTCGGACGTGCTGCTCGCGGAGCTGGAGGTCGATGGGCTGGACCTGCCGGTGCCGTTCTGGATGTCGCGCAGCCAGTTCGAGGTGTGGAGCCATACGCGGCTCATCGTGGACGTGGTGCCCGGTCGGGGCGGCGGTTTCTCCCTGGAGGCACCCGAGGGAGTGCGTTTCCTCATCCGCTCCCGCGTCATCGAGGCCTGAGCCCCGCGCCCGGCCATCACGCTCCGGACCACCGGGGGCAATTCCGGAACGGCGGCAGAACCACACGTTCGGAGGACACGTCTACCGCTCGGACCGACCCTCCGCTACGCCACACTTGCGGCCGAAAGCCGCGAAGTGGGCGTGGCGGAGGAGGACGACGATGGCCATTTCCATTTCTGTGGTGCTGCTGCTCCTGCTCCTTGCGGTGATCTTCGTGCGCAACTGCGCGCTGAAGTTCTCGCACGCCCTGGTCTGCGTCCTGCTCGGCTTCTTCCTGGCGGGTACGAGCATGGCGCCCACCATTCACGAGGGTCTGATGGCCACGGCGCAGATCGTCAGCAGCCTGCACCCCTGACGCCCGGCCGGACGTCAGGGCGCTTCGAGGCCGACCAGTCGGGCCAGCGCCTCGCGGTGGGCGCCCGCGGTGCCGTACGCGATCGAGTCCGCCTTGGCCCGCTTCAGGTACAGGTGGACCGGATGTTCCCAGGTCATGCCGATGCCGCCGTGCAGTTGCAGCGCCTCCTCGGCGGCGTGGACGGCGACGGGCGCCGCGTAGGCCTGGGCGACGGCGACCGCCACGTCGGTGTCCTGCTCCCCGGCGAGCGCGTCGGCCGCGGACCGGGCGGCGGCGCGGAGCCCGGCCGCCTCCAGCCAGAGCTGGGCGAGCCGGTGCTTGAGCGCCTGGAAGCCGCCGACGGGCCGGTTGAACTGCGCACGTTCCTTGAGGTAGCGGACGGTCTCGGTCAACGTCCAGTCCGCCAGGCCGAGTTGTTCGGAGGCGAGCAGTCCGGCGCCGGCACGCAGCGCCCGGTGCACGGCGGGCCCCGCGTCGCCCAGCCGACTCCCCCGTACACCGTCGAGGGAGAGGGCCGACAGCGGCCGGGTCAGGTCCAGCGACACCTGCGGGGTGAGGGTGACGTCGTCCGCCTCGACGGCGTGGAGCCCGCCGTCCTGCGCGGGCACCAGCAGCACGTCGGCGACCGCCGCGTCCGCGATCCCGGTCAACTCCCCGTGCAGCAGCCCGGATTCCAGACGTACGGCCCCGAAGGTACCCCCCGGCGCGGTGTGCAGCCCGACCGCCAGGGCGCCGATCGTACGACCGGACGCCAGGCGGGACAGCAGCCCGGCGGCGGCATCCCCCGCGCAGGCCAGCAGCGCCTCGGTGGCGACCACGGCACTGGTGAGGTACGGAACGGGAGCCACCGCACGGCCCAACTCCTCCAGCACGACGGCCGCTTCGCGGTGGGTGGCGCCCTGGCCGCCGTGTTCCCCGGGCACCAGCAGACGGGCCAGGCCCATGCCGTCGGCGAGCGTCTTCCACAGCGCGAGGTCGTGCGGGGCGTCCGACTCGGCGCGCGCGATCACGTCCGCCGGGGCGCAGTGGTCGGTGAGCAGGTCCCGGACGGCGGCGCGCAGCGCCTCTTCCTCCTCCGAATACAGCAGGTCGGGTTCGGCACTCGTCATGCTCACCGTGCTCATCGGGCGAGGTCCTTCCAGGCGACGTCCTTGTCGGTGCGCGGCTCGGCGGGCAGGCCGAGGACGCGCTCGGCGACGATGTTCAGCAGCACTTCGCTGGTCCCGCCCTCGATGCTGTTGCCCTTGGCGCGCAGGTAGCGGTAGCCGGCGTCGCGGCCGGTGAAGTCGACCAGTTCCGGGCGGCGCATGGTCCAGTCGTCGTACAACAGGCCTTCCTCGCCGCGGAGTTCGACCTCCAGGCCGCTGATCTCCTGGTTGAGCCGGGCGAAGGAGAGCTTCATGCCGGAGCCCTCGGGGCCGGGCTGGCCCGCGGCGAGCTGCTGGCGCAGCCGTTCGCCGGTCAGCCGGGCGACCTCGGCCTCCACCCACAGCCTCAGCAGCCGCTGGTGCAGGTCATGGGTGCGCAGTTCCGGGCGCTCGCGCCAGGTTCTGGCGACCGGGCCGATCATGCCGCCCTCACGGGGCAGCCGCATACCGCCGATGGACACGCGCTCGTTCATGAGCGTGGTCCCGGCGACCCGCCAGCCGTCGCCGACCTCGCCGAGGCGGTGGGCGTCGGGGATGCGCACGCCCGTCAGGAAGACCTCGTTGAACTCGGCCTCTCCGGTGATCTGGCGCAGCGGCCGCACCTCGACGCCGGGGTCGGTCATGTCGCAGAGGAAGTAGGTGATGCCCTGATGCTTGGGCAGGTCCGGGTCGGTGCGGGCGATGAGGATGGCCCAGCGGGCGAGGTGGGCGCTGGAGGTCCACACCTTCTGGCCGCTCACCACCCAGGTGTCGCCCTCACGGACCGCCCGGGTGCCGAGGGCGGCGAGGTCGGATCCGGCGCCCGGTTCGCTGAACAGCTGGCACCAGACCTCCTCTCCGGTCCACAGCGGCCTGAGGAAGCGCCGCTTCTGCTCCTCGGTGCCGTGGCGCAGGATGGTCGGCGCGGCCATGCCGAGGCCGATGCCGATGCGGCGCGGGTCGTTGTCCGGGGCGCCCGCCGCCGCCAACTCGGCGTCCACGACGGCCTGGAGGGAGCGGGCGGCGCCGAGGCCGCCCAGGCCCGGCGGGTAGTGCACCCAGGCGAGCCCGGCGTCGAACCGGGCCTTGAGGAAGTCGAGCCTGCCGGTGGTGGCCGGCGGATGCGCGGCCAGCAACTCGCCGGTGCGGCGGCGCAGTTCCTCGGTGTTCGTCATGCGGCGGCTCCGTCCTTCAGGGCGGGCAGCACGGCGACGCGGCCGGTGGTGGCTCCGTCGGCGACCCGTTGGACGGCGGCCGCGGCTCCGGCGAGCGGCACCCGCTCGCTCACCAGCGGCTTGATCGCTCCCCGGGCGGCCAGGTCGGTGAGCTGCTCGTGGCAGTGCCGGACCAGCTCGGGGTTCCTGGTGTTGTACAGGCCCCAGTGCAGGCCGACGATCGAGTAGTTCTTGACGAGTGCGTGGTTCAGCGCCGGGCTGGGGACAGTCCCGCCGGCGAAGCCGACGACGAGGATCCGGCCCTCGAAGGCGACAGCTTTGGCAGACTGGGCGTAGGCCGCGCCGCCGACCGGGTCGTAGATCACGTCCGCGCCCCGGCCGCCGGTGGCCTCCTTCACGACGGCGACGACGTCCTCGGTGTGCCGGTCGATCACCACGTCGCAGCCCAGCTCGCGGGCCACGGCGGTCTTCGCCGCGCCGCCGGCGACACCGATGACCCGGGCGCCGGCCGCCTTGCCGAGCTGCACGGCCGCGCTGCCGACGCCTCCGGCGGCGGCGTGGACGAGCAGGGTCTCGCCGGCCTCCAGTCGCGCCCGGCGGTGCAGGCCGAACCAGCCCGTCTGGTAGCCGATGTGCAGGGCGGCCGCCTCGGCGTCGTCCAGCGCGTCGGGGGCGGGCAGTACGGCGTCGGCGGCGACGACGGCCCACTCGGCGAAACCGCCGTACGGCAACTCCGGGTTGGCGATCACCCGGCGGCCGTCCTCCGTCTCGCCGCAGATCTCCACGCCCGGGGTGAAGGGCAGGGGCGGCCGGACCTGGTACTGGCCGCGGCACAGCAGCGCGTCCGGGAAGTTGACGTTCGCGGCACGCACCTTGAGCAGGATCCGGCCCTCGCCCGGGGTGGGCGGCCCGGTCTCCTCCAGCCGCATCACCTCGCCCGGCTCGCCGTTGTCGTGCACTCGCCATGCCTGCATGTGCCGCCTCCAGGGGACCGCGTCGTCGCGTCGTGTGACCGGGGTCGATCGCATACTAAGCGGTCGCTTGCCCATCGGGGAACACCCGCGGTCAGCCGTCCTCGGCAGTGCGCGCCGGCCGGGCCCGCACGTGCATGCGCTCCCCCTGCGGTCCGAACAGGCTCAGGAACTCCACCGGCCCCTCCCCCGTCGACCCGAACCAGTGCGGCACGCGCGTGTCGAACTCCGCCGCCTCTCCGGCCGTGAGCACCACGTCGTGCTCGCCGAGCACCAGCCGCAGCCGGCCTGACATCACGTACAGCCACTCGTAGCCCTCGTGGGTGCGCAGGTCGGGTTCGAGCCTGCGCCGGGGCTCCAGCACCTTGAACGCCTGGAGGCCGCCGGGCTGCCGGGTCAGCGGCCAGTGGGTGCGGCCGTCGCGCACGATCGGCTCGGCCCGTACCCGCGGATCGCGCACCGGAGGCGCTCCGACCAGCTCGTCCAGCGGCATCCGATGGGCCTGCGCGATCGGCAGCAGCAGCTCCAGGCTGGGTTTGCGCAGGCCCGACTCCAGGCGCGAGAGGGTGCTGACGGAGATCCCGGTCGCCTCCGCGAGCGCGGCGAGAGTGACCTCCCGTTCCTTGCGCATCCGGCGCAGCCGGGGGCCCACGTCGGCGAGAACGTCCTCGATGCTCATGCCCCGATACTCCCTCCCCGGTTGCGGAACCGGCAAATGTGCTTGTCAATCCGGCACCGCACGGACGACCTTCTCGGTGGAGGTGGTCACATGACCGACAACAACGAGAACAACGAGAAGTACGAGGTCGTCGTCGTCGGGGGCGGCGCGGCGGGGCTGTCCGCCGCGCTGGTCCTCGGCCGGGCCCGGCGGCGCACGCTGGTCGTCGACGCGGGCGAGCCGCGCAACGCGCCGTCCGCGCACATGCAGGGCTTCCTCTCCCGGGACGGCATGTCCCCGGCCCGGTTCCTCGCCGCCGGCCGCGAGGAGGTCGAACGGTACGGGGTCGAACTGGTCCGGGACCGGGCGGTGGAGGCGGTCAGGGACACGGACGGGGATTTCGACGTGACGCTGGCCGGAGGGCGTACGGTCCACGCCCGGCAACTGGTCGTCGCCACCGGCCTGAAGGACGAGCTCCCGGCGGTCCCGGGACTCGCCGAGCGCTTCGGCCGTGACGTGCTGCACTGCCCGTACTGCCACGGCTGGGAGGTCCGCGACCAGGCCTTCGGCGTGCTCGCCACGACACCGCTCAGCGTTCACCAGGCCCTGATGGTGACCCAGTGGTCCAAGGACGTGACGCTCTTCCTGCACCGGACCGGCGAGGACGAGCTGAACGACGACGACCTGCGCAGGCTCGCCGCGGCCGGCGTGCACGTAGTGCCCGGTGAGGTGACCGGGATCGTCGTCGAGGCGGACCGGCTGACCGGGGTCCGGCTCGCCGACGGTACGACGCACACGCGCGAGGCGCTGTTCGTCGCGCCGCGCGCGGTGCCCCGGACCGACCTCCTCCGGCAGCTGGGCGCCGAGCTGAGCGAGACGCCGTTCGGCGCGTACCCGGTGATCGACGAACGGGGCCTGACCACCGTCCGCGGCCTCTGGGCCGCCGGCAACGCGAGCGGCTTCGCCGAACAGGTGATCAACGCGGCCAGCCGCGGCTACCGCGCCGGCGCGGCCATCAACGGCGAACTGCTGTTCACGGACCTGGACGCGGCGGTGGCGAAGGGGAGCGCGGCGCGGGGCAGGACGGCACTGGCGCGCTGAACGTGGGCGGCACCTGGAGGCAGGGCAGCGCCCGGCCGCGAGCCGTCCCCCGCGGGGGCGCCGTGCCAGGGGCGCCGTGTGTGCACGGCGGCCCCCCTCCGCGGGGCGACGCCCGCGGGTGAAGCGGCGGGCGCGTACGGGCAGGGCCCCCGCCCTCCCCGTTGTCTGGACACGCCGGCGTGCGGGCCCCGCCCTCGAACCGGGCCGCGTCCACAGAGCAGGGCGGGGAGCGGGTGCGCGGCAGGGCCCGGGTGTAGGGCGGCGCCGTGCGTTGCACCATGGCTGCATGTTGCTTGCCCGGTTGGCTCAAGTGTCGCGGGAGGTGGCCGCGGCCTCGGCCCGGTCACGGAAGACGGCTCTGCTCGCGGAGCTGTTCCGGGAGGCCGGGGCCGAGGACGTGCCGGTCGTCATTCCGTATCTGGCGGGGCGGCTGCCGCAGGGGCGGCTCGGCGTGGGCTGGAAGGTGCTCGGCCGCCGGGTCGCCCCGGCCGCCGAGGCATCGCTCACCGTGCACGAGGTGGATGCCCGGCTGAGCGAACTCGGCAAGGTCGCCGGCCCCGGGTCGCAGGCCGAACGCTCCCGGCTCGTCGGTGAGTTGATGGGCGCGGCGACCGAGGACGAGCAGCGGTTCCTGCTGGGGCTGCTCACCGGGGAGGTCCGGCAGGGCGCGCTGGACGCCATCGCCGTCGAGGCGCTGGCCGGGGCGACGGGCGCGCCCCCGGCGGACGTGCGGCGGGCGGTGATGCTGGCCGGATCGTTGCAGACGGTGGCGCAGGCCCTGCTCGCGGAGGGCCCGCCGGCGCTGGAACGCTTCCGGCTCACCGTCGGCCGCCCGGTCCTGCCGATGCTGGCCCACAGCGCCTCCTCCGTGGCCGAGGCGGTCGAGAAGCTCGGCGCGTGCGCCGTCGAGGAGAAGCTCGACGGCATCCGGGTCCAGGTCCACCGGGACGGCGACAGCGTACGGGTGCACACCCGCACCCTGGACGACATCACCGACCGGCTGCCGGAACTGACGGCGGTCGCACGGGAGTTGCGCGGCGACCGGTTCATCCTGGACGGCGAGGTCATCTCCTTCGGGGCGGACGGGCGGCCCCGCTCGTTCCAGGAGACCGCCGGACGCGTGGGCTCGCGCGTGGACGTGGCCACGGCCGCCGAGGCGGTCCCCGTCTCCCCCGTCTTCTTCGACGCGCTGTCCGTCGGCGACCGCGACCTGCTCGACCTGCCGCTGACCGAGCGCCACGCCGAGCTGGCCCGTCTGGTGCCGGAGCCGATGCGGGTCAGGCGCGCCCTGGTGTCCGGTCCCGACGACGTGGGCGAGGCGGAACGGTTCCTGGCCGAGACCCTGCGACGCGGCCACGAGGGCGTGGTCGTCAAGGCCCTCGACGCCGCCTACAGCGCGGGCCGGCGCGGCGCGTCCTGGCTCAAGGTGAAGCCCGTGCACACCCTGGACCTGGTGGTCCTGGCCGCCGAGTGGGGCCACGGCCGCCGCACCGGCAAGCTGTCCAACCTGCACCTGGGCGCACGCACCGCCGAGGGCGGCTTCGCGATGCTCGGCAAGACGTTCAAGGGCATGACGGACGCGATGCTCGCCTGGCAGACCGAGCGGCTGCACCGCCTCGCCGTGGAGGACGACGGCTGGGTGGTGACCGTGCGCCCCGAACTCGTCGTCGAGATCGCCTACGACGGCCTGCAGCGCTCCTCCCGTTACCCGGCGGGCGTCACCCTCCGCTTCGCCCGGGTCGTGCGCTACCGGGAGGACAAGCGGCCCGAGGACGCCGACACCGTCACGACGCTGCTGGCCGCGCACCCGGAGATCGCACCATGAGCGCCCGACGGGGGCGGCGCAGTTCCGGTCTACTGCTGTTCCGGCGCTCCGGCGACGGACTGGAGGTGCTCCTCGGACACATGGGCGGCCCCTTCTTCGCCCGCCGGGACGCGGGGGCGTGGACGGTTCCGAAGGGCGAGTACGACCCGGAGGAACCCGCCTGGGACGCGGCCCGCCGCGAGTTCCAGGAGGAGCTCGGGCTCCCGCCGCCCGACGGGGAGGCCGTACCGCTGGGCGAGGTCCGGCAGACGAACGGCAAGACCGTCACGGCCTGGGCCGTCGAGGCCGACCTCGACCCGGCGGCGGTCGTCCCCGGCACGTTCCTCATGGAATGGCCGCCGCGGACCGGGCGCACCCAGGAGTTCCCCGAGCTCGACCGGGTCGCCTGGCTCGGTCTGGACCGGGCCCGAGAGGTGATCGTCACGGCCCAGAGCGCGTTTCTCGACCGCCTGGCCGAGCACTCGCTCTGACGAGGGCCTCACGCGTTGCGATCGGCACCGCGGCGCGGGAAGGTCGAAGCACAGCCCTCTCCCAGGGAGGTCAGTCATGTCCATCGCCACGGTGAACCCGGCCAGCGGCGAGACGCTCAAGACGTACGAGGCGTTGGGCGAGGAGGAGACCGAGCGCCGGCTGCAGCTCGCGCAGGCCACGTTCCGTACGTACCGGACGACGGCCTTCGCCGAGCGTGCGCGGCTGATGAACGGGGCCGCCGCTCTCCTGGACGAGGACCAGGAGGAGATCGCCCGTGTCATGACCACGGAGATGGGCAAGCCGGTCAAGCAGGCGCGCGCGGAGGCCGCGAAGTGCGCCAAGGCTATGCGCTGGTACGCCGAGCACGCCGAGGAGCTGCTCGCCGACGAGCGGCCCGCCGACGCGGACGTGAAGGACTCCGGGGCGTCCCACGCCCTGGTCCGCTACCGGCCGCTCGGACCGGTGCTGGCCGTCATGCCCTGGAACTTCCCGCTGTGGCAGGTGGTCCGCTTCGCCGCGCCCGCGCTGATGGCCGGCAACGTCGGGCTGCTCAAGCACGCCTCCAACGTGCCGCAGACGGCCCTGTACCTGGAGGATCTGTTCCACCGGGCCGGCTTCACCGAGGGCTGCTTCCAGACCCTGCTCATCGGTTCCGCGGCGGTCGACGACATCCTGCGCGACGAGCGGGTGAAGGCGGCCACCCTGACCGGCAGCGAGCCGGCCGGGCGGGCGGTGGCGTCCACCGCCGGGGAGATGATCAAGAAGACGGTGCTGGAGCTGGGCGGCAGCGACCCGTTCATCGTGATGCCGTCCGCCGACGTCGACCGGGCCGCCGAGGTCGCGGTGACCGCGCGCGTGCAGAACAACGGGCAGTCCTGCATCGCGGCGAAGCGGTTCATCGTGCACACGGACGTCTACGACGCCTTCGCGGAACGTTTCGTGGCCGGCATGAGGGCGCTGCGGGTCGGTGACCCGATGCGGGAGGACACCGAGGTCGGGCCGCTGTCCAGCGAGCGGGGGCGGGCGGATCTGGAGGAGCTCGTCGACGACGCGCGGCGTGTCGGGGCCGCTGTGCTGTGCGGAGGCGAACGGCCCCGCGGGCCGGGCTGGTACTACCCGCCGACCGTGCTGGCCGGCATCACCCGCGAGATGCGCATCCACCGCGAGGAGGCGTTCGGTCCGGTGGCCACGCTGTACCGGGCGACCGATCTCGACGAGGCGGTGCTGATCGCCAACGACTCGCTCTTCGGGCTGAGTTCGAACGTCTGGACCGAGGACGAGACCGAGGTGGACCGCTTCGTACGGGACCTGGAGGCGGGCGGGGTGTACGTCAACGGGATGACGGCCTCGCACCCGGCGCTCCCGTTCGGCGGAGTGAAGCGGTCGGGGTACGGACGTGAGCTGTCCGGGCACGGAATCCGCGAGTTCTGCAACATCACCACCGTGTGGCACGGGGCGTAAGGCTTCCGCGGCTACGATCCCCTTTGTGAACCGCGAAGTGACTCTGCCTCTGATCGTCGACGACCGCGGTACCTTGCAGGTGGCCGCGGCCGATGTGAGCAAGCTGCTGCGCACGGTCGGCGGCCGGTGGCTGCGTCTGGTGGAGGCCGGCCAGGAGGGCCTCGACGAGGACACGGTGGCCGCCCTGACCATCGAACTGGCCAAGCTGGCCGACCGCATCGACGTGGCCTGCATCGCCCACAGCAGCGGCCCCACCCCCGGCTGACCACCCGAACCGCACCGAGCCCCCGCCGTGCTCGCCGTGGCGCCGCCGAGCACGCCTCGGCACGCCTCCCCGACCCGGCGGCGAACCCACCCCGGCTGACCGGCCGGCCCGGACCGACCGCACGGCACCGAACCCACGGCCACGGCCCGGCGGACGCTTCGCCGCGCCTCGCCCTGCCCACCCGGGGGCCAGCCCGCCTCGTCTCGTGGCATCTGCAACGCCCCTCGGCGGACCGGACGGCCCGGACCGACCGCACGGCACCGACCCGCGGCCACGACCCGCGCCTCGCCCACCCGGCGGCGACCCCACCCCGGCGGACCGGCCGGCCCGGACCGACGGCCACGGCCCGGCGGACGCTTCAGCGTGCCTCGCCCTGCCCACCCGGGGCCCAGCCCGCCTCGCCTCGTGGCATCTGCAACGCCCCTCGGCGGACCGGACGGCCCGGACCGACCGCACGGCACCGACCCGCGGCCACGACCCGCGCCTCGCCCACCCGGCGGCGACCCCACCCCGGCGGACCGGCCGGCCCGGACCGACGGCCACGGCCCGGCGGACGCTTCAGCGCGCCTCGCCCTGCCCACCCGGGGCCCAGCCCGCCTCGCCTCGTCTCATCTGCAACGCCCCTCGGCGGACCGGACGGCCCGGACCGACCGCACGGCACCGACCCGCGGCCACGACCCGCGCCTCGCCCACCCGGCGGCGACCCCACCCCGGCGGACCGGCCGGCCCGGACCGACGGCCACGGCCCGGCGGACGCTTCAGCGCGCCTCGCCCTGCTCACTCGGCCGAGCCCGCCTCGTCTCGTCTCGTCCGCAGCCCCCTCGGCTGACCGGACGGGCCGGGCGACGGGACCTGCCGCGCGGCGCTGACCGGTGGTCATGGTCCGGCGGGAGCGTCGCCCCTCCCGCCCTGCGCCACCGCTCGCCTCACCTCACCCCGCCCCGCCCCGCCCCGCCCCGCCCCGCCCCGCCCGGCCCGGCCCGGCCCGGCCCGGCCCGCAGCAGTGGAGCCGGCTGCGGCTGACCGGATCAGCCGGGCGGGCCGATCCGACCGCGTGGTGCGGGACCGGCCACCGGCGGCCCGGCGGGCGCTTCGGCACGCCCGCCGCCACACCCGCCCGCTCCCACCGGCACTCCCCCGCACGGCACGGGCGGTGGGTGCGTCTCGTACTCCTGAAGGCGGATGACGATGGTCGGTGGGGGCGGTGTGAGAGGCGCGGGGGTGATCTTCGTGTGGTGGAGGGCGGTGGCGCGGGTCGAGAGGGTCGCCGACGGAGGTGACCGCAAGGCTGTGAGCAGGGGTTTCGCGGGTGCGGGAGGTCGTTTCACGGCCGCCGGGGTCCAGCCGTTCGAGCCCGGCGGAGCTTGGGCGCCGTCGCCGGATTGGAGTAGCTCCGCGAGAAGATCGTCGCTCCTCCGGGTGATCGTAGATGGACCACCCTTCTGGGTGCACCACCCTCTGACCGGGGGGCAACCGGCCTTCCGGAAGGCGAAAGCAGGCACGGCTCATGGCGACTTTGTGCAGACCCTCGGTGTCCGTTCCAGAGCACGTGATCACGATGGAGGAGACGCTGGAGCTCGCGCGTTCCCGCCACGCGGACCACCCGCAACTCCCGCTGGCCCTCCGGCTCATCGAGAACACCGGTGTGCAGACCCGGCACATCGTGCAGCCCATCGAGGAGACCCTCAAGCATCCCGGCTTCGAGCAGCGCAACAAGCTCTACGAGCAGGAGGCGAAGGCCCGCGTCCCCGCCGTCATCCAGCGCGCGCTCGACGACGCCGAGGTCCGCACCAAGGACATCGACGTCATCATCTACGTCTCGTGCACGGGCTTCATGATGCCCTCGCTCACCGCGTGGCTGATCAACGCGATGGAGTTCGAGTCGACCACCCGTCAGATCCCCATAGCCCAGCTGGGCTGCGCGGCCGGAGGCGCGGCGATCAACCGGGCCCACGACTTCTGCACGGCCTACCCCGACGCCAACGCGCTCATCGTCGCCTGCGAGTTCTGCTCGCTGTGCTACCAGCCCACCGACCTCGGCGTCGGCTCCCTGCTCTCCAACGGCCTCTTCGGCGACGGCATCGCCGCCGCCGTGGTCCGCGGCAGCGGAGGCACCGGCGTCCGGCTGGAGCGCAACGGCTCGTACCTCATCCCCAAGACCGAGGAGTGGATCGCCTACGACGTCCGGGCGACCGGCTTCCACTTCCTGCTGGACAAGCGGGTGCCCGCCACCATGGAGCCGCTCGCCCCGGCCCTCCAGGACCTGGCCGGAGTGCACGGCTGGGACGCGTCCGACCTGGACTTCTACGTCATCCACGCGGGCGGCCCACGCATCCTGGACGACCTGAGCAAGTTCCTGAACGTCGAACCGCACGCGTTCCGGTTCAGCCGGGCCACGCTCACCGAGTACGGCAACATCGCCAGCGCCGTCGTCCTGGACGCGCTGCGCCGGCTGTTCGAGGAAGGCGGCCCCCAGGACCAGGCGCGCGGACTGCTCGCCGGGTTCGGCCCCGGCATCACCGCCGAGATGTCGCTCGGCTGCTGGCAGACCGGGGGCGGCGCATGACGGAGGAGACACTCGTCGAGGAGGCGCGCACCGAGACGGTGCCGCCGGTCCGGCCCTGGCCGGCGCTCGACCTGCCGGGCGTGGCCTTCGACCCGGTGCTCTCCGAGCTCATGGAGCAGGGCCCGGTCACTCGCGTCGAGCTGCCCAACGGCGAGGGCTGGGCGTGGCTGGTGACCCGCATGGACGACGTGCGGACGGTCACCAACGACCCCCGGTTCAGCCGCGAGGCGGTCGTCGACCGGGAGGTCACCCGGCTGGCCCCGCACTTCGTCCCGTCCCGGGCCGCGGTCGGCTTCCTCGACCCTCCCGACCACACCCGGCTGCGCCGCGCGGTCGCCCCCGCACTCACCGCAGACGGTGTCGAGCGGGTGCGGGACAGTGCCCGCCGGATGCTGGACGAGCTGGTCGACGACCTGCTCGCCAACGGCCCGCCCGCCGACCTGACCGCCGAGGTGCTGAGCCCGTTCCCGATCGCCGTGATCTGCGAGCTGATGGGTGTGCCGGTCGCGGACCGGCAGGGCATGCACGCCTGGACCCGGCTGATCCTGTCCTCCCCGCACGGCGCCGCCGTCGGCGAGCAGGCCAAGGAGGAGATGGGAACGTACTTCGCCGAACTCCTCGACGCCCGCGCGGACAGTGCCGGGGAGGACATCGCCTCACTGCTCGGGACCGCCGTGGCCCGCCGTGAGATCAGCCTGAAGGAGGCCGTGGGACTCGCGGTGCTGCTCCAGATCGGCGGCGAGGCGGTCACCGGCAACAGCGGGCAGATGTTCTACCTCCTGCTGACCCGCCCCGAGCTGGCCGACCGGCTGCGCGCGGACCGGGAGATCCGCCCTCGGGCCATCGACGAACTGCTGCGCCACATCCCGCACCGCAACGCGGTCGGGCTGTCCCGGATCGCCCTGGAGGACGTGGAGATCAAGGGGGTGCGGATCCGGACGGGCGACGCGGTCTACGTGTCGTACCTGGCCGCCAACCGCGACCCGGACGTCTTCCCCGACCCCGGGACGATCGACCTCACGCGCAGCCCGAACCCGCACGTGGCGTTCGGCTTCGGCCCGCACTACTGCCCAGGTAGCCAACTGGCCCGGATGGAGTCGGAGTTGCTGGTCGACGCCCTGCTGGACCGGGTACCGAACCTGCGGCTCGCGGTGCCTCCGGAGCAAGTGCCCTTCAGGAAGGGCACGTTGATCCGAGGGCCCGAGGCCCTGCCGGTGGCGTGGTGATCCGGCGATGACCACGGACGGACTGCTCGTACCGCCGGGCCAGGGCCGCGTCGTCGAGGCGCCGGCCCAGCGGGTGACGTTCAAGGTGACCGGCACGCACTCGCGGGCGGCCTCCACCTTCGAGGTGGAGGTCCCCCCGGGCTTCGACGTCGGCGCCCACGTGCACACGCGCAGCGAGGAGTTGTTCTACGTGCTCGAGGGCGAGCTGGACGTGCTCGCCTTCGAGCCGCGGATCCGGACCCCCGACCACTGGCAGCGGTGGGAGTCCCCCTCCGGAAACCGCGTGGTGCGGGCGACCCCGGGAACGGTCATCGTCGTCCCGCCGGGCTGCCCGCACGCCTTCGCCAACCCGACCGACACCCCCGCCAAGATGTTCTTCCAGGCGTCTCCGCCGCCGGACCACGAGCGGTACTTCGAGGAACTCCTTGAGATCCTGGGCAACGGGGGCCCACCGGACCACGCGGCGATCGAGGCCCTCAGAAAGCGCTATGACATCGAGCAACTGACGCCGCTGCGACACCGTTAGCGGAAGCGCCGTCGGCGGAGACTCCGTCGGCGGACGCACCGTCAGCGGATCGGCATGCCCGAGATCGTGCGGGAGATCACCAGCCGCTGGATCTCGCTGGTCCCTTCAAAAATGGTGTAGATCGCCGCATCGCGGTGCATCCGCTCCACCGGGTACTCCCGGGTGTAGCCGTTGCCGCCGAGGATCTGGATGGCCTGGGCCGTGACCTTCTTCGCGGTCTCGCTGGCGAACAGCTTGGACATCGAGCCCTCGGCGGCTTCGAACGGCCTGCCGTTGACGGCCATCCACGAGGCCCGCCACACCAGCAGCCGGGCGGCGTCGATCTGCGTGCGCATGTCGGCGAGCTGGAAGGCGACGCCCTGGTTGTCGATGATCGGCCGGCCGAACTGCTCGCGCGTCCTGGCGTAGTCGAGGGCGACCTCGTAGGCGGCCCGGGCGGTGCCGACCGCCATGGCGCCGACGGCGGGGCGGGACGCCTCGAAGGTGGCCATCGCGGCGTTCTTCACCCGGTCCCCGCTCTTTCGGGCCTTCTCCCGGGCGCGGGCGAGCCGCTCGTCGAGCTTCTCCTTGCCGCCGAGCAGGCAGGACCCGGGGACCCGTACGCCGTCCAGGACCACCTCGGCGGTGTGCGAGGCGCGGATGCCGTGCTTCTTGAACTTCTGGCCCTGCGTCAGTCCCGGCGTGCCCGGCGGGACGATGAAGGAGGCGTGGCCCTTGGAGCCGAGTCCGGGGTCGACGGAGGCGACGACCACGTGCACGTTGGCGATGCCGCCGTTGGTCGCCCAGGTCTTGGTGCCGTTGATCACCCACTCGTCCTTGGCCTCGTCGTACACCGCGCGGGTGCGCATCGAGGCCACGTCGGAGCCGGCGTCGGGCTCGGAGGAGCAGAAGGCGGCGACCTTCACATCGTTCGGTTCGCCGTACATCTGCGGGATCCAGGTGCCGATCTGCTCCTCGGTGCCGTTGGCGAGGACGCCCACGGCGGCGAGGCCGGTGCCGACGATGGACAGGGCGATGCCGGCGTCGCCCCAGAACAGTTCCTCCATGGCCATCGGGATGCCGAGGCCGGTGGCGTCGAAGTACTGCTGCGCGTAGAAGTCGAGGGAGTAGATGCCGACCTTGGCGGCCTCCTGGATGACCGGCCAGGGGGTCTCCTCGCGCTCGTCCCACTCGGCGGCGGCGGGGCGGATCACATCGGCCGCGAAGCCGTGCAGCCAGTCCCTGACCTCCTTCTGTTCGTCGTTGAGCTCCATCGTGAACTCGGCCATGTCCCCTCCAGCGCGCACCTGCGTGTTACTTGCGGTAACCGTACTGTGTTACCTGTCGGTGGGGAAAGTCGACTGCCGACGGTCCTCCGGCAGCCCGTTCGGGGCATCCGGCCTCGTCAGTGTTACTTTGCGCAGGCGTCACCGAACCAGCACGGGTGGGGAGATCTCATGGACACCAGGCAGCGGAGCGATCAGCAGCGGTCCGCCGACCGCCGACGGCGCGAGCTGCTGGAGGCCGCCGACCGGGTGGTGCTGCGCGACGGCCCGCACGCGTCGATGAACGCCATCGCCGCCGAGGCCGGCATCACCAAGCCGATCCTCTACCGTCACTTCGGCGACAAGGGCGGGCTGTACGCCGCCCTCGCCCAACGGCACACCGACGCCCTGCTCGACTCCCTGCGGGCCGCGCTGGACGCTCCCGCCGACCGGCGGGAGCGCGTCGAGGCGACGCTGGACACCTACCTCGCGGCCATAGAGGCCCGCCCGCAGGTCTACCGCTTCCTCATGCACCCGGCGGAGGGCGGTCAGGGCACCGACCAGGGCTTCGACGTCGGCAAGCACTCCGCCCCGCTGCTGCGCCGCATGGGCGAGGAGCTGGCCCGGGTCATCGAGGAGCGGCTCGACCTGGGGCCGTCCGGGCAGCAACTGGCCCGCGTGTGGGGCCACGGCATCGTCGGCATGATGCACGCGGCCGGCGACTGGTGGCTGGGTGAGCGACCGTGCCCGCGGGCGGAACTGGTCCGCAGCCTGGCGGACCTCCTGTGGGGACGGCTGGCGGCGGTCGGCGACAAGGTGGGCGGCCCCGGATTCTGAGCCGCGTCCGCGGGCCCGTCACCGCGAGGCCCGACCTCGCGGCGCGGCGCCCATCACCGCGCGGTGCCGCCGCGACGCCCCGACCGTGCGGCGCGGTGCCCATCACCGTACGGCGCCATCACGAGGCCCGACCACGTAGCGCGGTGCCCAGCACCGCGCAGCGCCGCCGCGAGGTCCCGACCGCGGCGCGAGGCCCATCACCGCCCCGCGCCGCGTGGCCCGACCACGCGGCGCTTCAGCCGGCCGCCGTCCCCGAAGCCCTCGGGCGGCGGACAGCCCGCGGGCCGACGCACAGGCTCACCGACCCCACCGTGCCGCTCGGGCGGCCGCCGGTCCGCGGCCCCGTGCGGAGGCTCACCGGCCCCACGGCGCTCGCGCGGCCTGCCGCAGCAGCCGGCCTCGCCGCCATCCCGTGAGGCGGTCGGCGTACACCTTCCCGTCGAGGTGGTCGCACTCGTGCTGGAGGCAGCGCGCGAAGAACCCCGTCCCGTGCACGGTGACCGGCTCCCCGGTCACCGTGAAGCCCTCGACGACCGCGTGGTCGTGGCGCTCCGTCCCCGCCTCCAGGCCCGGCAGGGACAGGCAGCCCTCCGGCCCGCGGATCACCACACCGTCCGTCTCCACCAGCCGCGGATTGACCAGATGACCGAGGTGGCGCACCTCCTCGTCGTCCGGGCAGTCGTACACGAAGACGCGCAGCGGCAGCCCGATCTGGTTCGCCGCGAGGCCCACGCCGCGGGCCGCGTACATGGTCGCGAACAAGTCCTCCACCACCCGGGACAGTTCGGGTCCGAAGTCGGTGACTTCCTCGCAGGGGGCGTGCAGAACGGGGCTGCCGAGCAGGGAAAGGGGCCGGACGCGCCCGTGGGCGCCCGGGATCGAGCCGTGTCGCATGGCGGCAAGGGTACGGTTCCCTGTGCCCCTGCCTGCCGCGTCGGCATGGGCCGGGATTCGGGAGCGTCAACGGATGTCGATAGGCTGAGGTCCACACCACGTTGCCGGAGAACCCAGGGCGCGGCGCGTACGCAAGGAGGATCGAGAACTGATGGCAGGCAACTCGGACCCGCTCACGCCGCGGGCCAAGCTGGCCGTGACCGCGGGCAAGGCGGTCGCTGCGGCATCGCGTGCAGCGGGACGCGGCAGCGGTTCGGTGATCGGCGGTCGGGTGGCCCTCAAGCTCGACCCCGATCTGCTCGCACGGCTCGCCCAGCACCTGGACGTGATCCTGGTCTCGGCGACGAACGGCAAGACGACGACGACCCGGCTCATCGCCGAGGCGCTGCGGGCCGCGGGCCCGGTCGTCTCCAACGCGCTCGGCGCGAACATGCCCGCGGGCATCACGTCGGCGCTGGCCGGCGGCTCGGACGCGAAGTTCGGCGTCATAGAGGTCGACGAGAAGTACCTCGCGGGCGTGGCCCGCGACACCGACCCCAAGTGCATCGCACTGCTCAACCTCTCCCGCGACCAGCTCGACCGGGCCGGCGAGACCCGGATGCTGGCCGAGAACTGGCGTGAGGCGCTCAGCGGCTCCAAGGCCGTGCTCGTCGCCAACTGCGACGACCCGCTGGTGGTGTGGGCGGCGTCCTCGTCCCCCAACGTGGTCTGGGTGGCCGCCGGGCAGATGTGGAAGGACGACGCCTGGTCCTGCCCCTCCTGCGGCGGAGTGATGCAGCGCCCGGGCGACGACTGGTTCTGCGGCGAGTGCGGCTTCCGCCGGCCGACCCCCACCTGGGCCCTGTCCGGCGACCACGTCCTCGACCCGCACGGCTCGGCCTGGCCGATCCAACTGCAGCTCCCGGGCCGCGCCAACAAGGCCAACGCCGCCTCCTCGGCGGCCGTCGCCGCCGTCTTCGGGGTGCCGCCGCAGGTCGCCCTGGAGCGGATGTACCAGGTGCAGGCGGTCGCCGGCCGCTACGACGTCGTGCAGTTCCAGAACCGCGACCTGCGCCTGCTGCTGGCCAAGAACCCGGCCGGCTGGCTGGAGACGTTCTCGCTGATCGACCCGCCGCCCACCCCGGTCATCCTGTCGGTCAACGCGCGCGGCGCCGACGGCACCGACACCTCCTGGCTGTGGGACGTCGACTACACGCGTCTGACAGGCCACCCGCTCTTCGTGCTCGGGGACCGGAAGCTGGACCTCGCGGTGCGTCTGGAGGTCGCGGGCCAGCAGTTCCAGGTCTGCGAGAGCCTGGACCAGGCCGTGCAGCAGGCCCCGCCCGGCCGGATCGAGGTCATCGCCAACTACACCGCGTTCCAGGACCTGCGCCGCCGCGTCGGCAACTGACCACAAAGGACGAGCACTTCATGAGTGACAACCAACTGCGGCTGGTGTGGATCTACCCGGACCTGCTGAGCACCTACGGCGACCAGGGCAACGTCCTCGTGGTGGAGCGCCGGGCCCGCCAGCGCGGCCTGGACGTGGCCCGTCTCGACGTGCGCAGCGACCAGCCGATCCCGACCTCCGGCGACATCTACCTGATCGGCGGCGGCGAGGACCGGCCGCAGCGGCTGGCGGCGGAGCGGCTGCGCCGCGACGGCAGTCTGCCCAGGGCGGTGGCGAACGGCGCGATCGTCTTCTCCGTCTGCGCCGGGTACCAGATCCTCGGGCACGAGTTCATCAACGACCTCGGGCAGCGCGAGCCGGGGCTCGGTCTGCTCGACGTCGTGTCGGTGCGCGGTGAGGGCGAGCGGTGCGTTGGCGACGTGCTGGGCGACATCGACGCGCGGCTCGGCCTGCCCCCGCTGACCGGGTTCGAGAACCACCAGGGCGTCACCCACCTCGGCCCCACCGCCCGCCCCTTCGCCCAGGTGAGCCTGGGCCGGGGCAACGGCACGGGCGACGGCACGGAGGGCGCGTACAACGACACCGTCTTCGGCACGTACATGCACGGGCCGGTGCTGGCCCGCAACCCGCTGATCGCGGACCTGCTGCTGAAGCTGGCGCTCGACGTCAACGCGCTGCCGCCGATCGACGACCACTGGTACGAGGCGCTGCGCAACGAGCGCATCGCGGCCGCGCAGCAGCAGCCCGCGTAAACAGCCGCTCGACAGCCCGTGCGGGGACCGTCGCGCGTGCCGTAACAGGCCCGCGGCGGCCCGCGGGGACGGCCCCGGCCGGAGCCCGTCTGACAGGGTGTCCGCACAGGTGAGCGGGCCCGTCCAGCAGGCGGACGCACGCTTCGGCCCCACCGCCCGGTGCCGCTAGGGTGGCGGGGACCGACCGGACAGAGTGGTCCGGTCCCCGCGCCCACGTTGAGAAGGTTATCCGGGCTATGCGCATTGGCGTCCTCACCTCCGGCGGCGACTGTCCCGGCCTGAACGCCGTCATCCGGTCCGTCGTGCACCGTGCCGTCGTCGATCACGGCGACGAGGTCATCGGCTTCCGCGACGGCTGGAAGGGTCTCCTGGAGTGCGACTACCTCAAGCTCGACCTCGACGCGGTGAGCGGCATCCTCGCCCGCGGCGGGACCATCCTCGGCTCCTCCCGGGTCCGTCCCGAGCACCTGCGGGACGGCGTGCAGCGGGCCAGGGGCCATGTCGAGGAGCTGGGGCTCGACGCGATCATCCCGATCGGCGGTGAGGGCACGCTCAAGGCGGCCCGGCTGCTGTCGGACAACGGCCTGCCGATCGTCGGCGTGCCCAAGACCATCGACAACGACATCGCGGTCACGGACCTCACCTTCGGCTTCGACACGGCCGTGACCGTCGCCACCGAGGCCCTGGACCGGCTGAAGACGACCGCCGAGTCCCACCAGCGGGTGCTGATCGTGGAGGTCATGGGCCGTCACACCGGCTGGATCGCTCTCCAGTCCGGCATGGCGGCCGGCGCCCACGCCATCGTCGTCCCCGAACGCCCCTTCGACATCGAGGAGTTGGCTGCGAAGGTCGGCGAGCGGTTCGCGGCGGGCAAGCGGTTCGCGATCGTCGTGGCCGCGGAGGGCGCCAAGCCCAGGGCGGGCTCCATGGACTTCGACGAGGGCGGCAAGGACGTCTACGGCCACGAGCGGTTCGCGGGCGTCGCCCGGCAGCTCGCCCTCGAACTCGAGGAGCGGCTCGGCAAGGAGGCCCGGGCGGTGATCCTCGGGCACGTCCAGCGCGGCGGCACGCCGACGGCGTACGACCGGGTGCTGGCGACCCGGTTCGGCTGGCACGCCGTGGAGGCGGTGCACCGCGGGGAGTTCGGCCGCATGACGGCGCTGCGCGGCACGGACATCGTGATGGTGTCCCTGGCCGAGGCGGTGGCGACCCTCAAGACGGTCCCCGCGGAGCGGTACGCCGAGGCGGAGTGCGTGCTGTAGAACACGCCGCACGTCCCCGCCGCCCCCGGTCGCAGTCGCGGCCGGGGGCGGCTCTAGTCTGGGTGCGGACAGACAGCTGTGGACAGACAGCGCACAATCCCCACGAATCAGGAGCCGGCGGATGGATCACAGCGGGCACGGCATGACGCACGATCTGCCGCCGTTCACGCTGGGACGCGGTCTGGAGTGGTCCCCGGACCCGTTCTTCCTGGTCGCCTGCCTGCTGGGGCTCGGCCTGTACGGCTGGGGTGTGGTGCGGCTGCGGCGACGCGGCGACGCCTGGCCGGTGGGCCGCACGGTGGCGTACGTCATCGGTGTGCTGACCGTGGGCCTGGTGATGTGCACCAAGCTGAACCACTACGGCATGGTCATGTTCAGCGTGCACATGGTCCAGCACATGATCATCAGCATGCTGTCGCCGATCCTGGTCCTGCTCGGCGGTCCGATCACGCTGGCACTGCGGGCGCTGCCGGTGGCCGGGCGGGGCCGCAAGGGGCCGCGGGAGCTGCTGCTCGTCCTGCTGCACAGCCGGTATCTGCGGGTCGTCACGCACCCCGCCTTCACCATCCCGATGTTCGTGGCGAGCCTGTACGCCCTGTACTTCACGTCGATCTTCGACTTCCTGATGGGCTCGCGGGCCGGGCACATCGCGATGATGGTGCACTTCCTCGCGGTGGGCCTGGTGTTCTTCTGGCCGATCATGGGCGTCGACCCGGGCCCGAACCGGCCCGGTCACCTCATGCGGATGCTGGAGCTGTTCGCGGGCATGCCGTTCCACGCGTTCTTCGGCATCGCGCTGATGATGGCGACCACGCCCATGGTCAGCACCTTCCAGAACCCGCCCGCCTCGCTCGGCGTCGACGCCCTGACCGACCAGTCCGCGGCCGGCGGCATCGCCTGGGCGTTCAGCGAGATCCCCTCGGTCCTGGTGCTGCTGGCCCTGCTCTTCCAGTGGTACGGCTCCGAACAGCGTCAGGCCCGCCGCAAGGACCGCGCCGCGGACCGCGACGGCGACAAGGAACTCGAGGCGTACAACGCGTACCTGGCGTCCTTGAACGCCCGGAGCAACTGAGCCGGACGGCGACCGGACGGGCAGGGGGCGTGGCAGCGATGCCGCGCCCCCTGCCCGTTCCTCCGAGGCGGCCCCGCGGTCGTGAGAGGCGAACAGGCCTGTTGTAGGGGATGCCAATGGGCCGAACCGGGGCACCATGGAGGTTACGGACCAGGAGGAGGGTGCCGCGATGCACGGTTCCACGGACGGTTCCACGAAGGCGATGGGGGCGCTCACCGTCGGCGCGCTCGTCGTGGTGACGGCCTACACGGTGGCGCTCGGCGGCAACGGCTGGCTGTGGTTCGGCTGGGTCGTGCTGGGCCTGGTGACGCTGGGCCTGGTGGTCACCCGCGGCACCTGAGGCGGCTCACTCCCCGGTGAGCCGCGTCGCCGAGTGGACGCCCGGCTGGTACTTCGGCAGCCGGGCGCTGATCTTCATGCCCGCACCCCGCGCGGTCTCGATGACCAGTCCGTGGTCGTCGCCGTAGACCTGGCGGAGCCGGTCGTCGACGTTGGACAGGCCGATGCCGCCGGACGGGCTGTCCTCACCCGCGAGGATGCGGCGCAGCAGGCCGGGGTCCATGCCGGCGCCGTCGTCCTCGATGACGACCACCGCCTCGGCGCCCGCGTCCCGCGCGGTGATCCTGATGTGGCAGGTGCCGGTCTTGCCCTCCAGGCCGTGCTTGACGGCGTTCTCCACCAGCGGTTGCAGGCACAGGAACGGCAGCGCGATGGGAAGCACCTCGGGCGCGATCTGGAGGGTGACCGAGAGGCGGTCGCCGAAGCGGGCCCGTACGAGCGCCAGATAGTGCTCGATGGCGTGGAGTTCGTCGGCGAGCGTGGTGAAGTCGCCGTGTCTGCGGAACGAGTAGCGGGTGAAGTCGGCGAACTCCAGCAGCAGGTCCCGCGCCCGCTCGGGGTCGGTGCGGACGAACGAGGCGATCACCGCGAGCGAGTTGAAGATGAAGTGCGGGGAGATCTGCGCGCGCAGGGCCTTGATCTCGGCCTCGATGAGCCGGGTGCGGGACCGGTCCAGGTCGGCGAGCTCGAGCTGTACGGAGACCCAGCGGGCGACCTCGGCCGCGGCGCGGGCCAGTACGGCCGACTCGCGGGGCGCGCAGGCGACGAGGGTGCCATGCACGCGGTCGTCGACGGTGAGCGGGGTGACGACGGCCCAGCGCACCGGGCAGTCCGGGGTCCGGCAGGTGAGCCGGAAGGCCTCGCCGCGGCCGGTCTCCAGGGGCCCGGCGAGGCGTTCCATGATCTCGGTGCGGTGATGGCCGCCCACACCGTCCCAGGCGAGGACCCGCTCGTCGTCGGTGAGGCAGAGCGCGTCGGTGCCGAGCAGGGAGCGCAGCCGGCGGGCCGACTTGCGGGCGGTCTCCTCGGTCAGCCCGGCCCGCAGTGGGGGCGCCGCGAGCGAGGCGGCGTGCAGGGTCTGGAAGGTGGCGTGCTCGACGGGGGTGCCGAGCCCGCCGAGGCTCTGCGGGCGGGCGGTGCGCCGGCCGAGCCAGTAGCCCGCGGCGAGCAGCGGCAGCGCGGCCACGCACAGCCCGGCGAGGAAGCCGCTCATCCCGTCACCTCCGCCCGCAGCTGCTCGGGCAGGTGGAACCGGGCCAGGACGGCCGCCGTCCCGGCCGGCACCCGGCCGGGCGTGGCAACGGACACCAGTGTCATCGTGAGGAAGCCGAGCGGCACCGACCACAGGGCGGGCCAGGCGAGCAGCGCGTGCAGCGGCCCGTTGCCGGGAAATCCGGCCATGGTCACGGCGACGGCGACGAGCGCGGCGCCACCGCCCGCCAGCATCCCGGCGGCCGCGCCGGGCGGGGTGAGCCGCCGCCACCAGATGCCGAGGACGAGCAGCGGGCAGAAGGAGGAGGCGGACACCGCGAAGGCGAGTCCGACGGCGTCGGCGACGGGCAGCCCGCCGACCAGGACGCTCGCGGCGAGCGGCACGGCCATGGCGAGCACCGTGCCGAGCCGGAAGTGGCGCACTCCGCGCGAGGGCAGCACGTCCTGGGTGAGCACTCCGGCCACCGCCATGGTCACGCCGGAGGCGGTCGACAGGAACGCCGCGAACGCGCCGCCCGCGACCAGGGCGCCCAGCAGGTCGCCGCCGAGGCCGCCGATCACCCGGTCGGGCAGCAGCAGCACGGCGGCGTCCGCGCTGCCGGTGAGCGTGAGTTCGGGGGCGTAGACGCGGCCGAGGGCACCGTACACGGGGGGCAGCAGGTAGAAGGCGCCGATCAGGCCGAGCACGGCCACCGTGGTGCGGCGGGCGGCCACGCCGTGCGGGCTGGTGTAGAAGCGGACGACGACGTGCGGCAGGCCCATGGTGCCGAGGAAGGTGGCGAGGATCAGTCCGTAGGTGGCGTACAGGGGGCGTTCCTCGCGGCCCGCTGCCAGGGAGGTGGACATGCCGCCGCTGCCGCCGCGGGCGGCGGCCACCGGGACTTCGGCTCCCCGGGCGAAGGTGAGCCGGGTGCCGCCGTCGACGCGGTGCGTCCCGGCCGGCAGGCTCACCCGTCGCTCGCGGTGGGCGCGGCCGTCGACGGTGCCGGTCACGGTGACGGTGAGCGGGCGCTCCAGCCTGAGGTCGAGGGTTTCCGCGACGCGCACGGTGCGCTGCTCGCGGAAGGCGGCCGGTTCGTCGTAGGCGCGTGGTGCCCCGTCGGCCTGCCAGGCGAGGACGAGGAAGAGGGCGGGGACGAGCAGCGCGGTCAGTTTCAGCCAGTACTGGAAGGCCTGGACGAAGGTGATGCTGCGCATTCCGCCCGCGGCGACGATGGCGACCACGACGACGGCGACGATCACCGCGCCGAGCGCGTCGGGCGCGCCGGTCAGGACCGCCAGGGTGAGTCCGGCTCCCTGGAGCTGCGGCAGCAGGTACAGCCAGCCGACGCCGACGACGAAGGCGCCCGCGAGCCGCCGCACGCCCTGGGAGGCGAGCCGGGCCTCGGCGAAGTCGGGCAGGGTGTAGGCCCCGGACCGGCGCAGCGGTGCGGCGACGAACAGCAGCAGGACCAGGTAGCCGGCGGTGTAGCCGACGGGGTACCACAGCATGTCGGCGCCCTGGACGAGGACCAGTCCGGCTATGCCGAGGAAGGAGGCCGCGGAGAGGTACTCCCCGCTGATGGCGGCCGCGTTCAGGCGCGGGCCCACGGTGCGGGAGGCGACGTAGAAGTCGGAGGTGGTGCGGGAGATGCGCAGGCCGAAGGCGCCGACGAGGATCGTGGCGACCACGACGAGGGCGACGGCGGGGACGGTGTAGGCGGAGTTCACGGTGCTCAGCGGTCTCCGACGAGCCGTACGAAGTCGCGTTCGTTGCGCTCGGCGCGGCGCACGTACCAGCGGGCGAGGAGCACCAGCGGGGCGTAGAGGCCGAAGCCGAGGACCGCCCACTTCAGCCTGCGGACGTCGGGGGCCGCGGCGAACACCAGCGGCAGCGGGCCCATGAGGAGCACGAGTACCGCGAACACCGTGAGGCCGGCCCGTAGTTGGCTGCGCATCAGGGAGCGGACGTAGGTGTGGCCGAGGGTGGTCTGCTCGTCGATCTCCGTGCGCGGGCGGTAGTGGACCGGGGCCCGGCGGGTGCGGCGGGGCGGGCCGGTGACGACGACTCGGCGTTCGGTCGGGTCCTGCGGCATGGCGTACGGCTCCCTAGCGCGCGGTGCGGCGGATCAGCAGCTCGCGCAGTTCCCGCGCGTGCCGCCGGCTGACCTGGAGTTCCTCGGCGCCGACCAGAACACTCACCGTGCCCGCGTCCAGGCGGAGTTCACCGATGTGGCGCAGGGCGACGAGGTGGCGGCGGTGGATGCGGACGAAGCCGCGGCCGCGCCAGCGCTCCTCCAGGGTGGACAGCGGGATGCGCACGAGGTGGCTGCCCCTGCCGGTGTGCAGCCGGGCGTAGTCGCCCTGCGCCTCGACGTGGGTGATGTCCTCGACGGCCACGAAGCGGGTCACTCCGCCGAGTTCGACGGGCAGATGGTCGGGGTCGGGCTCGCTGACCGGTATCCGCGGGGCGGCGCCGCGCAGTTGGGCGGCGCGGCGGACGGCCTCGGCGAGGCGTTCCTTGCGGACGGGCTTGAGGACGTAGTCGACGGCCTTGAGGTCGAAGGCCTGCACGGCGAAGTCCTCGTGGGCGGTGACGAACACGATCAGCGGCGGCTGGGCGAACCCGTTGAGCAGCCGGGCCAGGTCGAGGCCGTCGAGGCCCGGCATGTGGATGTCGAGGAAGACGACGTCGATCGCGTCGGGTCCGTCCGGGCCGGACTCCAGCGCCCGGTTGATACGGCGCAGCGCCTCGGTCGCGTCGCCGGCGCCCTCCACGCCGGCGATCCGGGGATCGGCGTTCAGGAGGTACAGCAGCTCCTCGAGCGAGGGGCGTTCGTCGTCGACGGCGAGGGCGCGCAGCATGAACGTGGAGTGTAGGGGCGAACAGCACGGTGTGACATGTGCCGGGCGCAGGCGTCCGCGCTGGATACAGTGCGGCCATGAACAGCAGGCCGGCACCGTTCGACGAACTCGACCGGAAGATCCTCACCGCTCTGATGGCGAACGCCCGCAGCAGTTTCGCCGAGATCGGCGCCGCCGTCGGCCTGTCCGCGACGGCCGTCAAGCGGCGCGTGGACCGGCTGCGCGAGAGCGGCGTGATCACCGGGTTCACGGCCACGGTGAAGCCGGCGGCGCTGGGCTGGCGCACGGAGGCGTACGTCGAGGTGTACTGCGAGGGCGCGGCCCCGCCGAGGCGGCTGGCGGAGGTGGTGCGCCACCATCCGGAGATCACGGCGGCGATGACGGTGACCGGCGGCGCGGACGCGCTGCTGCATGTGCGGGCGCGGGACGTGGAGCACTTCGAGGAGGTGCTGGAACGCATCCGTACGGAGCCGTTCATCCGCAAGACGATCAGCGTGATGGTGCTGTCCCACCTGCTGCCGGACAGTCCTGAGGCGGGCGCCAGCCAGCCGGCCCCGCCGGACGCATCAGACGTGCGCTGAGCGCCGGAAAGACGCAGCATCGCTGCTTCAACGCGCAGCTTTTGTTTCTTGTCGTTCGTCTTGGCCACTTCCTACCTTTGTTGCAACCCTGCAGCCACCCAGGAAGCGGAGGAACCCCTCTGTGCCCGAATCCCGTGTGCCGCGCCGGCGGCGCTTCCTCGTCTGCGAACCCAGACACTTCGCCGTGCAGTACGCGATCAACCCCTGGATGCATCCCGACGTCCCCGTGGACGTGCCCCTGGCCCAGGAGCAGTGGCACGAGCTGACGCGCGTCTACCGCGCCCACGGCCACACCGTCGACACCGTGGAGCCCGTGCCCGGACTGCCCGACATGGTCTTCGCCGCCAACGCGGCGGTGGTCGTGGACGGCCGCGTCTTCGGCTCCCTGTTCCGCGCGCCCGAGCGCCGTCCGGAGTCCCTTCCCTACGACACGTGGTTCAAGTCGGCCGGCTTCGACGTCTACCGCCCCGAGTCGGTCTGCGAGGGCGAGGGCGACTTCGTGCCGGCCGGCCGCTGGATCCTGGCGGGCACCGGCTTCCGCACCACCCGTGAGGCCCATCGCGAGGCGCAGGAGTTCCTCGGCGCCCCGGTGATCGGCCTGACCCTGGTGGACCCGTACTTCTACCACCTGGACACGGCGCTGTTCGTGCTCGACGACGAGGGCGAGGGGAACATCGCGTACTACCCGGACGCGTTCTCGCCGGGCAGCCGCGAGGTGCTCGCCAGGCTGTACCCGGACGCGCTGATCGCCACCCGGGAGGACGCCATGTCCTTCGGCCTGAACTCCGTCTCGGACGGCCACCACGTCTTCATCTCGCCCGGGGCCACCGCCCTGGCCGATCAGCTCGCCGACCGCGGCTACGTCCCCGTCCCCGTCGACCTGTCCGAGTTCCACAAGGCCGGCGGCGGAATCAAGTGCTGCACCCAGGAGATCCGCTGATGACCGCACCCGCCCGTACCCGTACCTCCGCGGAGCTGATCGAGGCCGAGGAGCCGGTCCTCGCGCACAACTACCATCCGCTCCCCGTGGTCGTGGCCCGCGCCGAGGGCAGCTGGGTGGAGGACGTCGAGGGGCGCCGCTACCTCGACATGCTGGCCGGCTACTCGGCGCTGAACTTCGGTCACCGCCACCCCGTGCTGACGGAGGCGGCCCACCGTCAGCTCGACCTGCTCACCCTCACCTCGCGGGCGTTCCACAACGACCGTCTCGCCGGGTTCGCCGAGCGGCTCGCGGCGCTGACGGGGCAGGACATGGTGCTGCCGATGAACACCGGCGCCGAGGCGGTGGAGAGCGGCATCAAGGTCGCCCGCAAGTGGGCGTACGAGGTCAAGGGCGTCCCGGCCGACCGGGCGACGATCGTGGTCGCGGCGGACAACTTCCACGGCCGTACGACGACGATCGTCAGCTTCTCCACGGACGAGACGGCACGGTCGGGCTTCGGGCCGTTCACGCCGGGCTTCAAGATCGTCCCGTACAACGATCCGGCGGCCCTCGAGGCGGCGGTCGACGAGACGACGGCGGCGGTGCTGATCGAGCCGATCCAGGGCGAGGCCGGCGTACTCATCCCCGACGACGGCTACCTCGCGGGCGTGCGGGAGCTGACCCGCCGCAAGGGCTGCCTGTTCATCGCGGACGAGATCCAGTCCGGCCTCGGCCGCACCGGGCGCACGCTCGCCGTCGACCACGAGGACGTCGTCCCGGACGTCCTGCTGCTGGGCAAGGCGCTCGGCGGCGGCATCGTGCCGGTGTCCGCGGTCGTCGGGTCCCGGGAGGTGCTCGGGGTGCTGCGGCCGGGTGAGCACGGGTCGACGTTCGGCGGCAACCCGCTGGCCGCGGCGGTCGGCACGGCGGTGGTCGGGCTCCTGGAGACGGGCGAGTTCCAGCTCCGGGCGGCCGAGCTGGGCAAGGTGCTGCACGAGGGGCTCGTCGAGCTGGTCGGCCGGGGTGTCGTCGGCTTCCGCTCGCGGGGCCTGTGGGCGGGCGTGGACGTGGATCCGGCGATCGGCACCGGGCGGGAGATCGGCGAACGCCTGATGCGGGAGGGTGTCCTGGCCAAGGACACCCACGGCTCCACGATCCGGCTGGCGCCGCCGCTGACCATCACCGAGGAGGAACTGCGCTCGGCGCTCGCCTCCCTGGAGAAGGTGCTGGCCGCCTGACGGACACCGTCGCCGGACGCACACCGCCGGGGCTCCCCGGCGGTGTGTGCTCCCGTCCGGCTCCTCGGCACGCGAAGGGGCCGGACGGGTCGCCTGGCCGGTGGCGGGCTGGGTACCCGCCTCGATGAGTGACTCTCCGAGGACTCTTTGAGGGGATGACTCCCATGCTGCTCATCGGCCTGCTCCTCCTCGCGGCGACGGCCGCCTTCACCGGCCTGGCCATCGCCGGCAACCTCGCCGGCGGCCCGCACTACCCGGTGTCGGTGCTCGGCAACCACATCGCCACCATGAACACGCTCGAGATCTTCAGCGCCGGTCTCGCCCTCGCCCTGCTCTTCTGCCTGGGCGCGAGCCTCATGGCCGGCGCGGCGACGCACCACCGGCACGCGCACCGGTCCACGCACCGCTTCGGCGGCCGCCATGACACCGGCACGCTGAACGAGCCCACGGGCCGGGACGGCCGCTGACACCACCCACGGCTGGTGCGGTTGCCGGCCGCCGGTGCGGGCGCCGGCCGTGCGTGCCCGCGGGGATCACGTACGCCCGCGGAGCAGCTGGTGCCGCGGCTGGCAACGTTCGCGACGGGGCAAACGTCGCCTGCCGGGGCACCAGCGCCGCGTGGGCAGCACGCGTCCGCTGTCAGTCCTGGCGGCGCCTGCGCCGCAGCAGGTGCCGCGCGATCAGCGCGACGACGAGAACCGCGAGCGCCACGAGCACGTACACCTGGTAGCGGCTGATCTCGGCGTAGACCGTGTCGATGTGCGTGCCCGCCACGTAGGCGAGGCTCACCCACAGGCCGACCCACAGCGCCGCGCCGAGCGCGTTGAAGGCGAGGAAGCGGAGCCAGTGCATGCCCGTGGTCCCGGCGATGATGCCGTTGGCCTGGCGCAGGCCCTCGATGAACCGGGCCACCACGACGATCTTGCCGCCGTGCCGGCCGAAGAACCGCTCGGCCGCCGCGAACCGCTCCGGCGTCAGGAAGATGTACCGGCCCCAGCGGTGCACGAAGGGACGTCCGCCGAGATGGCCGACGAGGTAGCCGATGTTGTCGCCGACGACGGCCGCGGCGAACGCGATCAGGGCCACGGCCACGACGTCGAGCTGCCCGGCCCCGGCATACACCCCGGCCGCGATCAGGATCGTCTCGCCCGGCGCGGGGACGCCGAAGTCCTCCACGAGGACCACGCCGCCCACGGCCCAGTACCCGTAGTGGCTGAGCAGCGGTGCCAGGTGCTCCAGCGGACCCGGAAGCGGAGGGGCCATGCCCACACCGTACGACGCCGGGCGAACGGTCACCGGCAGGCACGGCGACGCGCGACCGCTGACGTGTCGGACGGCGCCCCGCGGCCCTGCCGTGCTGGTGCCCGGTCAGAAAGGCAGCACGGAGGAGAACATGAGCTCGTCCGGCCCCGGGCCGACCGCCTGCTCGGCCCAGATGGTCTTCCCGCGCCGGCTGTAACGGCTGCCCCAGCGGGTGCTGAGCTGGGCCACGAGAAACAGGCCCCGCCCCCCTTCGTCGGTGGTGCGGGCCCGGCGCAGGCGGGGCTGGGTGTTGCTCGGGTCGCTGACCTCGCAGACCAGGACGTCCTCGTGGATCAGCCGCAGCCCGATGGGGCCGCCGGCGTAGCGGATGGCGTTCGTGACCAGTTCGCTGACCACGAGCTCGGTGCTGAAGGCGATGTCGTCGAGCCCCCACTCGGCGAGCTGGCGGGTGGCGGCCTCCCGGGCGTCGGCCACGCTGGCGGGGTGCGCGGGGAACTCCCAGTCGGCGACGGACTCCGCGGGGACCGCGCGGGTGCGGACGAGTAGCAGCGCGATGTCGTCCCTGGGCGGATGGTCGTCGAGGTCGGCGAGGAGCGCCCGGCCGATCTCCTCCAGCGGCCGGCCGGGACGGCAGCAGGCGGCGAGGCGGTCGGTCAGCCGGCGCAGTCCGGCATCGGTGTCGCCGTCGTCGCCCTTGATCAGTCCGTCGGTGTACAGGGCGAGGACGCTGCCGGGTGCGAGATCGACCGTGACGGTCTCGAAGGGCATGCCACCGACGCCCAGGGGCGGGCCGGGAGAGAGGTCCACGGGCCGGGCCCTGCCGTCGCAGGGGACGAGGACGGGTACCGGATGCCCGGCGCTGGCGAGGGCGCAGCGGCGGGCGACCGGGTCGTAGAGGGCGTACAGGCAGGTGGCCCCGACGGTGTCCCGGTTCTCGGGGGCGGCCTCCCCCGCGAGCCGCTGCACCAGGTCGTCGAGGTGGGTGAGCAGGTCGTCGCAGTCGAGTTCCAGGTCGGCCAGGGTCTGCACGGCGGTGCGCAGCCGGCCCATGGTGGCGGAGGCGTGCAGACCGTGCCCGAAGACGTCGCCGACGACGAACGCGGCCCGCAGCGAGGGCAGTGAGAGGACGTCGAACCAGTCGCCGCTGATCTCCGCCCCGCCGCCCGCGGGCCGGTAGACGCCGATGGTCTCGGCGGCCGGGGTCTCGGTGGTCGCGCGCGGCAGAAGGCGCCTTTGGAGCGCGACGGCCGCACGGCGCTCGCGCGTGTAGCGGCGGGCGTTGTCGACGCTGAGCGCGGCCCTGGAGGCGATCTTCTTCAGCAGGTCGCCCTCGTCCTCGTCGAAGGGCTCTCCCTGCCCGGTGCGGCAGACCCCGACGACTCCGAGCACCGAGCCGCGTGCGACCAGTGGCGCCACGGCGATCCAGCGCGCGTCGTCGGGCACCAGCAACTCGATCAGGTGCGGCTCGCCGAACATGGCCCTGATGGTCTCACTGTCGGCGACGACGACGTCGCCGCGCTGGACCGCGAGCAGGGTGGGCATGTCCGGCTGCGGGGGCGCCACCGCGCCCTTCTGGAGCAGACGGGAGGGCCACGGCCCGGTGGCCGAGGCGACCGCGACCCGGCGCCAGCTCAGCCTGGCGCCGCCCAGCACGTTGGCCGGTTCGTCGCCCTCGATGACGGGCTCCGCCAGCTCCACCCAGGCGAGGTCCCCGAGAGCGGGGACAAGGACGTCGACGAGGTCCTGCGCGGTGCGCGTGACGTCCAGTGAGCCGCCGATCCGGGTGGAGGCGTCGCGCAGCAGGTCCAGGTGCCGACGGGTCCGCTGCTGCTCGGAGATGTCGGTGACCAGCGTGACGACGCCCACGGGCTCCCCCCGCGCGTCCTCCAGCCGGAAGGCGGACAGGGAGAGTGTCCGGTGCCGCCCGGGCAGGTGCGGCGAGTGCACCTCCTGTGCCTCCCCGATCAGCGGTACGCCCGTCTCCAGCACCCGGCGCAGGGCCGCCTCCGCGGCTTCGGCGCTCGCGGCGTCGGCCACCTCCCGCATGTGCACGCCGTCGGCGCCGGGAGATCCGCCGAGCGTCTCGAGGGTGATGTTGGTCCGTACGAGGGCCAGGTCCGTGTCGCGGAGGGTGACCCCCATCCGGGTCTGGGAGAAGAGCGCGTGCAGCAGGGACAGGCCCTGTTCCCGCTCGGTCGCCCCGGCCACGGGGGCGGCCAGGGCGAGTAGTTCGGCGGAACCCTCCAGGGGCTCGATCCGGAAGGCGACCTCCACCGCACGCCCTGAGCGGTGCCGCAACCGGGTCCGGCCGACGGCCGGAGACCCGTCGGCCGCGAAGGCGCAGGGGTGCGTCCGACCGGGCGTGTCGGCGAGCAGGTCCCCGACGGGGCGGCCGCAGACGTGTGCGGCCGGGTGTCCCAACAGGTCGGCCGCCGCGCGGGACCAGCGCACGACGGTCCCGGCTTCGTCGAGCACGGCGGCTGCCACGGCGCCTGAGGCAAGGGCGCCGGCGGGGTCGAACCCGTTCATCTCGCTCCTCGCTGGCGGCCGAGCCGCCCGACAGGCTCGTCCCATTATCGGCGATTTGGGACAGCCTGCGCCTCCGCTCCCCCGCCGGGCCCACCCGACGACGCCGGTCCGGCACGCGGTCGGCGGCCCCGGAGCGGCCTGCGCGCGGCGCGGTCCGGGTCGAGGGGGCGCACGTCTGGTCACGCAGGTGCCGGGGCCCTGGCGGGTGGTCAGCAGTCATCGACGGCCGACACGCGCCGCACCGCCTGCATCCGGGCTGTTCTCGGCCGTCCGGCGACCTCGGAACTGCAGGAAGCCTCAGCCCCCCGGTCCGGCCCCCGTCGCGCGCGTACTTCGGACCGCTACCGCGTCGGCTGCCGGCGGTGGGGCGCGGCCACGTCCCGGCTGGTGGCCAGGTGCTTCATGACCAGTTCCTCGACCCTCGGCACATCCCGGTCCGCGATCGCCTCGTAGAGCGCCTCGTGCTCCTTCGCGACGGTCACGAGGTCGTCGTGCTGGGCCAGCAGCCAGCGCATACGGCTTCGGAGCGTGGTGCCCAGCTCGTTCAGCAGCTCGTTGGCGGCCATCACCGTCACGGTCTCGTGGAAGTCGGCCGCGGCACGCCGGGCCTTGACGGCGTCGCCCCGGCGCGCCGCTTCGAGCTCGGCGTCCAGATCCGCGCGCAGCTTCTCCAGGCCGGCGCGGTTGCGTCGCTGGGCCGCGAGCCGGAACGTCAGCGTCTCCAGGGCGGTGCGGACCTCGTCGAGGTCGGAGATGTCGGTGGAGGTGAACTCGCGCACGACGGCCCAGGTCCGCGGGCGCGGCGTGACCAGTCCCTCCGCCACCAGCGCCTTCAGCGCCTCCCGGATCGGGAGCCTGCTCACGCCGAGTTCCGCGGCGAGCTCCCGTTCGACGAGCTTGCTGCCGGGCCGACGGTCGCCGTCCAGAATCTGGTCGCGCAACTGCCGTGTGACGCGTTCGGACTCGGACTCAAAACCCTCGGACCCTGCCATGGGCCTCATTCTCGCAGGTACGCGCCACCCGTCCGCCCCGTACCGGCACGTCCGCCCGGCGCCGGGTTCGTTCACGCTCCCTGGCGGTCCACCGAGCCCAGCCACTGCGTCAGGGCCTGGCACACCTCATCCGGGCCGGAGTCCTCGGCCGCCCACGCGGCATAACCGTCGGGCCGGTCCAGGAGGGTCGGGCGCAGGCTGGTCGCCGGGGAGACTGTCGCCACTCGCCCCGCCCACGGCGTCGCAGCCGCAGCGACATCGCGGTCCACCAGCACGAACTTGCCCTCCCGCAGTGCCTCATAGTGCCGGGCCGGCGTGTCTGCCAGACGGAGATCCGATACCCGGCGTCCGACGAGCGGATGAGAGCCACGGGGCGCCCGGTAGGTGATCCTGATGCCGGAAATGCCGTGAGGCGTAGGCGTACGTGCGGGCAGAGCCGGGCCTGATCGCGGAGGTCCTGGCGGACACGACTCGGCATCCCGTGGCGGCGGTGACAAGGCTGCGCTGATCGGCGGGAGCTTCAGCCGGGCTGATTCCGATCAACTGTCGGTCAGGCTGTCGACGGCTGCCTCGTTGGGGTACTTACCACCGGGTTCGGGGTTTACCGACCGGATTCGGGCCGCTACGTTCTGCGGTCCGACGGTTCATCAGGGAGGCACGTCGCAACGTGCGTACGCGTATCCGGCTGGCGGCGGTGGCCGCTGCTGCGGCTGTAGCGGCGATGCAGAGGTGGAGTCGAAGCCGGGCGGGGTGCACAGGCCCGAGGACGACGTCAAGATCACGAAGTGTTCGTCGGCGGCTCCGGCACGCGATCCAGCGAGGGCGTGGCGATGGTGAACAACCTGGCGGCGGGCCGGAAGGCCAACGAGAAGGCCGGGGGTCTCACCAAGGCACCCGATGGATTGAAGTGCCGTATCACCAAGGTCAGTCGGCACTGACCTGACATGGGACTGTGCGGCGCGAGGCCACCGCCGAGGAGTTCGGCGAGGGCCTCGTCGTGTGTCTGCGTTGCCGTCGCTGCCGCCGCGGCGCCTCGACCAGTGCATGACCGACATTCAGGCGCCGTGATGCCCGCTCTCAGGGCTGGAGCGGGCAATACCCGCGGCGCACGGCATGGCGGCTGAAGCGAGGGCATACGGCAACCGTCGCCCACAAGCGACCTCTTGGGCGACGGTTCCAGTCTCCATGGGGAGGCCGGCACCTATGGCTTCACAGGATCACCATTCCCCAGCTCCAGCCACCACACATCGTTGCCCCGGACAAGGTCCACCACCTGTCTCTGTCCGTCGAAAAGCGAAGTTCGACGGCGGCCAGACCCGGTACGACGGGGTCCGATACGACTGCTTCGACCGGCTCGCCGGCGTGTGCGCCATACCTGGAGATCAGGCCTTGCGCGGCCCGCTCTCTGGCGGTGTACCAGGGTGCGCCGATATGCGCCAGGTCCGCGGGCTCACCGGCCTGAAGGCGTTGGACGTACACCTTGACGAGCAGCTCGACCTCGTCGGCGACTTCCTTCGCCTCAGGGTAGGTGGACTCTTCGGGGCGGAGCGTTACGTTCACCTCGGGCGTAGCCCGCAGTGCGTAGGGGGCGGAGGGCTCCCGGAGCAGCCACCATGCGGCGGCAGCCGTCACCAGAAGGGCCAGAGCCGTCACCGCCGAAGGCGCGGCTCTCCCATGGCTCGGTCCGCATGCGCCTGCTCGAATACCGGCCTAGGTTGGCAATGGATACAAGTAACCCCCAGTCGCGTCGGGCGAAAATGGAAAGGTGCTCCCTGATGGCGAAGCTGCTGTTCGTGATGACCGGAGCCACGTACTGGACGCTCAAGGACGGCACCCGACATGCAACCGGTTACTGGGCCGAGGAGTTCGCGGCCCCGTACAAGGCGCTCACGGAAGCCGGCCACGAGATCGTGGTGGCCACCCCCAATGGCGTGGTCCCGAACGTGGACATGATGAGCCTCCGCCCCGAGATGGCAGGCAGTGCCGAGATCGCCCTCGACCTCGAGCGCATCATCCGCTCCGCGGAGGAGATGCGGCGGCCGATCCGGCTGTCGGACGCCCGCTTGGAAGATTACGACGCCGTCTACTTCCCGGGCGGCCACGGTCCGATGGAGGACCTGTGCGTCGACGCCGACGCGGGCCGGCTGCTGACCGCAGCGCTCGCCTCGGGCAAACCACTCGCCGTCGTGTGCCACGCCCCTGCCGCGATGCTGGCCACCAGGATGCACGGTGTCTCGCCCTTCGCCGGCTACCGGGTCACGGCCTTCACCAACGACGAGGAAGAGGCCGTCGGACTGGCCGCCCGGGCTCGGTGGCTCCTGGAGGACGAACTGAAGGACCTGGGCGTCGACTTCACTCGCGGCGAGATCTGGAAACCGTACACGGTGGTGGACCGCAACCTGTACACGGGACAAAACCCCGCTTCGGCAGGGGCCCTTGCAGAGCGCCTGCTGAAGGAGGCGTTGACGTAGACGAACCTCCCCCATTTCCCCTATCCATGGACGAGTGCCCATTATGTATGGGATGTATGGGTAGCGCGGCTTTCGGTGGACGGAGTCAGGCTCGATGGACGCGAATCTGGCTGCCCTGGTTGCCGTGGTGGTCATCGCCTTGGCGTTCGACTTCACCAACGGCTTCCACGATGCCGCGAACGCGATCGCGACGTCGATCTCCACCCGTGCGCTGACCCCGAGTGCCGCGCTGGCGCTCGCGGCGTGCATGAACTTCGCCGGTGCGGCGCTGGGCACGGGGGTGGCGAAGACGGTCGGCTCGGGCATTATCGCCACACCGACCGGCTCCCACGGTCTGAGCGTGGTGTTCGCCGCCCTGATCGGCGCCATCGGCTGGAACCTGATCACCTGGTGGCTGGGACTGCCCACCTCCTCCACCCACGCCCTGATCGGCGGGCTGGTCGGCGCCGCGCTCGCCGCGGCCAGCGGCGTCCACTGGAGCGGGGTGGTGGACAAGGTCGTCCTGCCGATGGTCTTCTCGCCCCTGCTCGGGGTCGTGCTCGGCTACCTGGTGCACACGTTGATCCTGTGGATCTTCCGGCGCGCCCGGCCGGCGAAGGCCATGCACGGATTCCGTGTCGCGCAGTCCGTCTCGGCGGCCGGGATGGGCCTGGGGCACGGCCTGCAGGACGCGCAGAAGACGATGGGCGTGATCGTTCTCGCGCTGGTCACCGCCGGGCAGCAGACCACGTTCGACGTGCCGTGGTGGGTCATCGGGGCGGTCGCCGCCTCCATGGCAGCGGGAACGTACACGGGCGGCTGGCGCATCATCCGCACGCTGGGACGGCGGATCGTGCACCTTGACCCGCCGCGAGGTTTCGCCGCCGAGTCGGCCGCCGCGAGCGTGCTGTACGCGACGGCGTTCATCTGGCAGGCGCCGGTCTCGACCACGCACACCATCACCTCCGCGATCCTCGGCGCCGGCGCGACCCGGCGGCTGTCCGCGGTGCGCTGGGCCATGGCCCGCAACATCGCCACCGCCTGGCTGCTGACCATGCCCGGCGCCGGACTGACCGCGGCCGCCACCTACGCACTCATTCACCTGGCCCTGGGAACCTGACCGTAAAGAGGTACGTGCGATGAACGACTTCGGCGCACACCCCCTCGCACTCCAGCGGTACACGCACCTGAACCCGGCGGACGGGATGTGCCTCATGGAGTACGTCTCCCTTCTGGCCGGTGCCGGCTTCACCGACCGACCGGCCTGCACCGATGCCCTCCTGGCGGCCCTTGCCCGGATGGTCGACGATGCCGTGAGCGATGCCGGCCGCAGTCGGCTGATTCACCTCGCACCCCTGCTGGTACGCGGTGCGCCGGGTGCGGGGGTGCGCGACCGGGTCGTCTTCCACTGCTGGGACGCGGTCGGTGCCGCCGCGGCGCCCGGCAGCCGGGCCGAACGGCGCGCGTGCCATCGGCGCGACATGGCCCGCGCACGGCTTCAGGCGTGCCGGTGGGAGGGGAGGGTGGCGGCGGGGCTGCGCCTGCACGGCCCGGCACGTCGTGCCGTAGAAACCGCGGTGCGGGTGTTGTCAGCCCTGCCTCCCGTCGAAACCGACCGAGCACTGCTACGGCTGCTGACCCTGTGCGCCACGCAGACGGCACCGGACGACAGGCAGGAGCCAGGACGCCGCCCGGCAGCACAGGAGCGGGACGTCTGCGCACCTCGGCGCCGACTCGTCGTGTCGGATCACGCAAGGCGTTGACCTGCATGATCACGATTCGCCCACTTCGACCACGCGGGCGGCTTCGACGGGCTGGTCCGGCTGCGCGGGCGCTCCGGCCTGCCGCTGACCGTCCACCCCGCGGTCTGGACCCGCCGCCGCCTGGAACTACCCGCCGGCCAGGGTCTGGAGATGCCCACGCTGTCACGGGGTGCGCTGGAACGCGAAGGGTTCGAGGTGATCGAGCGGCGGCAGCCGTCGCTGCTGGCCGGCGGCATCCTGATCACCGGCGAGGTGGACCGCGTCACCGAGTTCGAGCACGGCATGCCGCCGGCACACCAAGCCTGGGACGGGAACGGCCGGCGGCGCGACCCCGCCGTCATCGACGACCAGGCACTCGTCATCAACGTGCGCGGCCGGGGACTTGTCATCATCACCGGGTGCGGCCACGCCGGAGTGGTCAACATCATCCGGCACGCCATGGAAGCTGACCGGCGTCAGCGAAGGGGGCCGGCCCTCATAGCCTCAGGTCACAGCGCAGGTGTTGAGGCGTCGCGGCGCCGACGGCTCGTCGGGCTCCGGTTGCGCCCTGGCGGTGCGCGCCGCAGGCTGCCCCTATGGACCGCACCGCGGCAGCCAGTGTGCTGCCCATTCTGGTGACGGGCGCGGCGGGCAGCGTAGGCGCGGTCGGACGATCCGTGGTCGAAGGCCTCAGACGACGGGGCCTGCCCGTCCGGGCCATGGTGCGTCGCGATGACGAGCGGGCGGAGGCGCTGCGCGCGACGGGCGCCGAGGTCGTCGTCGGAGACCTGACGCGCGCGGGCGACATCGCCGACGCGCTGGCCGGCTGCGGACGTATGTACTTCGGCATGGGCGTGTCGGCGCAGTACCTGGAGGCTGCCGTTACGGCGGCGGCCGTCGCGCGCGCGTACGGACGCCTGGAAGCGTTTGTGAACATGTCGCAGCTGACGGTCTCCGAGATGGACCTCACCAGCACCTCCGAGTCGGTTCAGCACCGCCAGCAGTGGCTGGTCGAGCAGGTCCTCGACTGGTCGGGCCTGCCCGTTGTCCAGATCAGGCCCACCGTGTTCCTGGAGAACCCGCTGTTCCGTGTCGGCTTCTCCTCGATCGCGAGGAACGGAAGCATCAGGCTGCCCTTCGGCCGAGCGAGAACCTCCCCTGTGGCGGCGGGCGACGTCGCCGCGGTCGTGGAGGAGATCCTGGCCGACCCGGCCCCGCACATCGGCCGCATCCATGAGCTGACCGGCCCGCGCTCGGAGGACATCGCCGCCATGGCGGCGGAGGTCTCCGCAGCTCTGGGCCGACCGGTCGGTTACACCGACGTCCCACTGCGGGAATGGATCGACGACGAACTCAGGCCGCTGGGCCTGCCCGACCACGTCTTCCAGCACACCGCCACCATGGCTCGCCTTCATGCGGAGAATCGCTACGACCGCAAGGCGGAAGGGGTCGAGCAGGTCACCGGGCGGCCTCCATCGGGGGTGGCCGATTACGTCCGGAAGAACCCCAGCCTCTTCACCCGCTGAAGCCGCGTCCTCGGCGTGCGTTGTCCAGCAGACGGCCGCCACCGCACCGAGGCGGATTGCGATGATTCAGATGCGTCAGTTCACCGCGTGGTTGCGCCGCCGGGATCCGGGCCTCGCCGCCATGCGGCGGGCGGCCAGGACCGCGGTGGTGATGCCGTCCCTCTTCGCGCTGTGCACCCAGGTCTTCCACGCGCCGGTCACGGGCACCTTCGCCGCGTTCGGCGCGTTCGCGATGCTCTTGCTGGTCGAATACACCGGCCCCGTGGTGCAGCGGCTGCGCGCGCATGCGGCGCTCGGGGCGGCCTGGCTGGTGCTGGTCTCACTGGGCACCCTCGCGTCGCGGTCGGTCTGGAGCGCGACTGCCGCGACGCTGGTGGTGGGCTTCGTCGTGCTCTTCTCGGGCGTGGTCAGCTCGGTCCTGGCCGGCGCCACGACGTCGCTGCTGCTGGCGTTCATCCTGCCGGTGTCTGCGCCCGCTCCCCTGACCCAGCTGCCCGACCGGCTGATCGGCGTGGGGCTGGCGGCCGGTACGTCCCTGATCGCGGTCTGGCTGTTGTGGGCGAGGACGCAGGCCGATCCGCTCAGTGCGCCGGCGGCTCGGGTCTTCCGAGCTGCGGCAGTGCAGTTGCGCGCCGACGCCGACTACATCACGGGCCGCGCCGCCGGCCCCTCCTTCGGGGAGTGCCGTGCCTGCGCCCAGGAGACCAGGTCGAGCACACAGAAGCTGCAGCAGGCGTTCACCGCCACCCCCTACCGGCCCACCAGTCTCTCCACCGGGTCCCGAGCACTGGTCCGCCTGGTCGACGAGCTGACCTGGCTGAGCGCAATCCTCGCGGAGGCCGCCCCCGCCGTCGAGGACGGTTCGACGGGCACCCGGCAGTCCTCGGTGGTGCGCAGGGCCGCTGCCGCCGTACTGGAACTGGCGGCGGAGATGCTCGATGATCCGCGCGTCACGCCGGACCGCCTGCGCGCCGGCGTGGAGGAGCTCCGTCATGCATCGACCGCGCTGGAGGACGGGGCAGTCGACCGGCTGCCGATGCCGGACGGCGGCTCCGGTGGCAGGCGTGGCCTCGACACCTTGGTCGACAGCCTAGACGTCACCTTCCGGGCTCAGGAGGTGGCCTTCGTCGTCCTGCAGATCGCCCGGAACGTCGACATCGCCCGGACCGCCGATCACCGCAGCTGGCCGGACCGCCTGTTCGGCCGCGAGCCCGAATCCCCGACCGGTCGCCTGACCAGCGCCACGGAACGCGCCGCCGCACATGTCGAGCCGCACTCCATATGGCTGCACAACAGCATCCGCGGCGCCATCGGCCTGGGCATCGGTATCTCGCTGGCCGATGTGACCGGCGTCCAGCACGGCTTCTGGATCACGCTGGGCACCCTGTCGGTGCTGCGTTCCAACGCCCTCAGCACCGGGCAGAACGTCTTCCGCGCCCTCGGCGGCACCCTGGTCGGCTCGATCCTGGGCGCCGGTCTGCTCCAGCTCATCGGACACAACACGAGCGTGCTGTGGATCCTGCTGCCCGTCGCGGTGATGGCCGCGGGCGTCGTCCCGGCCGCGATCTCGTTCGCCGCCGGGCAGGCGGCCTTCACGCTCACCCTGGTCATCCTGTTCGACATCGCCCGGCCGGCGGACCTGTCGGTCATCCTGTTCCGTGTCGAGGACATCGCGCTCGGCTGTGCGGTGAGCCTGGTCGTCGGCCTGCTCTTCTGGCCGCGCGGCGCGTCCGCCGCCCTCGCCAGGGCGTTGGCGGAGGCGTATGTCGACAGCGCGCGCTATGTACTCGGAGCAGTGGGCTATGCGGTGTCCTGCTGTACTTTCAGGCCCGAGGCCATCGAGCGCCCGCAGGAGGGCCGCCGGGCGGCGGCCGCGGCGCGCCGACTGGACGACGCCTTCAGGACCTACCTGTCCGAGCGCGGAGCGAAGGACGTCGCGTTGTGCGAGGCGACGACTCTTGTCAACGGTGTCGTGGGGCTTCGTCTGGCAGCCGACGCGGTCCTGGAGCTGTGGCGGCGGGCCCCGGGCGGCCGGCCGCTCGGGGACCGCGCCGCCGCGCAGAGGGAACTGCTGGTCATGGCGGAACGGGTCTTCCGGTGGTACGAGAGTCTGGCCGAGGGGCTGGAGAGCGAAGGGCCGGCGCCGGAGCCGCTGGAGTCCGACCGGGAGCACAACGCCCGGCTGGTCGAGGCGGTCCGCCGGGACCTGCGTGGTGCGGACGGGCGGGCGACGGGGACCGGCATCCGCATCATCTGGACCGGCGACCATCTGGAAGCAGTGCGGCGGCTCCAGTCGCCCATCGCGGCGGCAGCCGGTCACGCCGACGCGCGCGTTGCCGTGATGGGATCAGTTTGACTCCAGTCAGCAAAGCGTCGGCATGAGCTCGGTCGAGCGCGGTTAGAGATGACTACTGACGCACATGGGCAACATCCGGGATCCTGCCCTTTACCTGGCACAACACCGGTCCGAAGCCGAGCTGGTCGGAGTGAGGGGCAAGCCGTGTTCTACTACCTGCTCAAGTAGTGGCGCAGATCTCTTTGCGCAGGTCAGGTGGTATGCAGCAGGCTCAGTGTCAGCAAAATCTCAGCATCAGCACGGAGTCAGCTACATTGGCCACCAAGTCACTCGCACGCGGCATGGGCACGTACTCGAAGAGGTGCGGGTGCGCCCGCCCCACCAACTGCCCCCACCCCTACACCATCCGCTTCCGCAACGCCGCGGGCAGACAGACGGAAGAGAGCGGGTACCGGACGCAGCAAGCTGCCGTGGACCGCCTCACCGAGATCTACCAGCAGAGGCGGTCAACGCCTCAGGCAGCAGCGCAGGAAGCCCATGAGCTGGGTCAGAAGCAGTTCAAGACATACGCCGAGGACTATATAGCAAAGCGCCGCGACTGGAGTGAGTCGAGAAGCGCCGGCGCACGCTCATCGCTTGGCAAGCACATATATCCAGAATTGCAGTCCCGACGAATAGAGAGCTTCACACCGTCCATTGTCGAACGGTTCATCGAGACGATGGAGCGTAATAATGTTGGCATTGCAGCACAAGACCAGGTATTTGTCACGCTGAAGACGATCCTGCTGTCCGCCCACAAGAAGGGTGCCATCCAACGCAACCCGCTGACCGGCGTGGTACCTCCGCAGTACGACCCGGAACGAGCTGTGGTACCGAACTACGACACCATCCAGCTCATCAAGACCCAGTCTTCCGACTTCAGATTTCGACTGGTCGCCGATCTGATGACCGGCATGGGACTCCGCAACGGCGAAGCACTCGCAGTCAACATCAAAAATTTGGTGGCCGATGACGTCTACCGGGTTTCCGAACAAGTCAGCGCAAACACGAACCAATTGACGAGGCTGAAGCACAGGAAGCTTGGAGAATTCCGCGAAGTACCCATGCCGCAGAAGACGCGTGCCGCCATAGAGACGTACGCGAAGGAGCATGGAACCTTCTCTGGGGGCTACCTTCTGGCAGGAGCCAACAAGACTGGAAGCTTGCCCCACATGACCTACAGATCACTGAATCATGCCTGGAAGCAGGCGACTAAAGATCTCCCCCTACCTGACGGACTTGTCATGTACGGCTTCCGTCATTTTTTCGCCTCCAACGCCCTGTCCAACGGCATACCGATTACGGATGTGGCAGAGTGGATGGGGCACAAGTCCATCGAAATTACGTACCGGATCTATCGCCATTTGATGCCGTCGTCTATTACCCGAGCAGCCAAGATTCTCAACATGTCCCTGTAGACAAGGCTATACATAGCAAAATCCTGGCGAACGAAACAAGAAAACTTGTTTCGTTCGCCAGGAACTGTGCCCTATCAAGCGACGCGGCGCTGCTCCAGCCACTTCAATACATCAGACCGCTTGAATTGAATTTTGGCGTTTCTCCCCGAGCCCAACTTATATGGCGTCAACCCGCAACGCACTGCATCCCTGTAGACCCAGGTGACTGACATATTCAGAAGCTCGGCCGTTTCCTGAGCGCTCATCAGATAAGGGGTCACCCGTACTCCAAGTTCCGAATCATCCCACCCCAGTAGGTAGCGCTCGCGCTATGCCGGCGGGGTAGCGGCCAACGTCAACGGTGCTGGTCCACGCTTGCCTGCTCGAGAAGCGGGGACGTCCCCACTGTCCGAGGAAACGCCGGTTTCCCCAACCGCGAGATTGCTGCTATGTTTCGCCCGCGCGATCGAACGCCACCGCGGCCAATCGTGCTCAAGTCCGCCTCGCCCCAAAGTCGCCGACGCGACGCACCAGGCGGTCCACCCCAGCGCCACTCGCCTGTCTCTGCTCTCCGGTTGCCAGCGACGAAAACAGGCTGCGGATGCTCCCATCGGCGACGGCCCACTCCGCCGATCTGGGGGCTTCCCGGGAGCGCGAGGGTCGTTTGCTCGCCAGACAGTTGCCGTCACGGCCAGGGGCGTAGCGTGTAGTGACGCAACGTGTCGATGTCCTTGGCGCAGATCGCGGTTGAAGTCCACTCGCTGACCTGGGACGAACTTACCCTCACACCCACCTGCCAGGGCGAGACGATGCGCTGACAGGTGAAACATGACTGCGACGCCTTCGAGGAAGTCGGGCTGCCGTTCGACAACGAGCACGGCCGCTTCCCGCTCCCCAGCAGCGGGCGGAAGAGGTCCGCCGCTGGCGTCGACCAGTCGCGACCCGTGCGTCGGCACCGCCGCAAGTACAAGGCGACGGCCCCGGCGTACAACTTCGTTGTCAGCTCGGCGCGACTGCGTCCGAACCTCAGCTCCCGCAGGTACCGATCCGCAATCGGCATCACCTGCAGATGATCACCGATGACCGTCCAGTACCGACTCCCCGACGGATGCGGACCAAGAACGGTCCATCCACTTCCCCTCGTGCATCTCACGCGACGGCCCATCACAAGCACCACACCCCCTGAAATTCGTCGTGCAAGACATCAACGGAGGGGGTCAGACAACGTCACGCCACACCGGAAAGAACCTCAGAGAACGGAGAGCTCTACTGCTGCTTCGAACACGGGACCCGCTTCGACGAAGCTGTCGCGTTCCCCACGGCTACCGAGGCTCTCGCGGCATGAGTTCCGTCAGCGACCGATTGCGCGCGACCAACGCTCGTGGATGATGGTCAGCTTCTGCTCGAACGCCGCATCCCACATCCGGTTAGTGAAGACCTCGGGGAATCGCGAGGGAGCGCCCCCGGACCCGTACGGAGGCCAACCACGCAACACCGAAGCCACCGACCCAATACCATCGGTCCGATGTCGGCTCAGCCAGGCCCACTGCTACCGCCCCACAGGCAAAGACCAGCGTCAGGAAGCCGGTCCACTACCGGTTCCTCCGCGGCTCCGCTTCGCTGAGACCAACGAGCCGCCCAACCTGACGATTTAAACGCCTGAGGTGTCTACCGGCCGGTGATGGACCGATCGACCTGCTCAGGCTGTACCTGGAGCAGCCGCTGAAGGAGGGGCGTTCTTCGACCCGGCCGAGACGGTGCCGCTGGACGGATGGTCCCCGAGCAGTGGCGGGCGGCGGTCGTCGACGACCAGGGCCGCGTCGAGCGCATCCCGTACGAGCTGTGCGTGCTCGTCAGCTTGCGGGACGCGCTGCGACGTCGGGAGATTTGGGTCGCGGGCGCCAACCGGTGGCGGAACTGGCACCCCGCCCGTGCTGCCCCGGCCAAGGCCTGCTCGAAGCGGTCCAGCGATGTGCGGAGCCTGCCTTGCAGGGCGGTGATGAATGCGCCGACGTCCTGCGGCTGACCGAGCGCCGCGTAGTGGACGTACCGGTTGTCCTCGAAGTCGGCGGGCGGGTCGTCCTCCGGTGGCATGTGCGACAGCCGACCTGCGGCCAATGGGCCCCACTTGACGGGTGGCGTGGTGCAGGTGCGCACTGATCGGATCAATCGCTGATGGGTAGACAAACACACCGCCCACGAGGAGTCCCTTCGGCCGGATTGGCAGATAAAAAGCACCATTTTATCTGCATACTGGGACGGTTTCAACGTGATAGGCAACACTATTGACCAGGCCGTTCGACCGCCACATGATCTTCACTGTTTATTTTTATGAAAAATTAAGAGGCGGGTGGGGGCGTGTTTACGCGAGAACGGTGGCGCGGCTGGCGTCAGACAGCGCGGAGTGGGGTGGTAGCCCTTACTCTTCTAGGAGTTGCCGTCCCGGTGACCGGGGCGACTCGGGCACTCGCCGATGAGCGGGTGACCTCGACAGCAGCTAGCGGGACTCCGGAGTCGCAGGCGAGTGCTCTCGCGGCAGAGATCGGTGAGCGTGTCGCCGTGGAGGCGGTGACCACCGAGTCGTCGCAGGTCTTCGCTAACCCGGACGGTACCTTCACCCAGGAGATGAACGCGGCTCCCGTCCGTGCCCGGAAGGACGACGGTACTTGGGCCCCCATCGACACCACCCTTGTACGCGAGGCCGATGGTTCTATACGGGCCAAGAACACGACGACCGATGTCACCTTTTCGGGCGGGGGTAGCGGGGACGGACTGGTCACGCTGGAGGACAAGGGACACGAGTTGCAGCTCGGCTGGCCCACCGCGCTTCCCGAGCCCCGGATTGATGGCAACACCGCTACCTACCCCGGAGTCCTCCCGGACATCGATCTGAAACTGACCGCGCTCAGTTCCGGCTACACCTCGGTTCTCGTGGTCAAGACCGCTGAGGCGGCAAAGAACCCGGCGCTTGAGACGATCTCGATGGCCGTCTCCGGCGGTGGCCTGGACATAACCCCAACGGCCGACGGGGGTTTCGTCGCGCGCGACAGCGACGGCACCCCAGTCTTCGAGAGCCCGGCGGGGCAGATGTGGGACTCGGCCGGTGACACCCCGGCGACTGTCACCGCTACCTCAACCGTCACCCCGCAATCCGCCCGCAATGCTTCGGCGGAACTGGCCCCTCTGCCCGACGCCAAGGGCGAGCCGGCCCCCTCGGAGGGCCCCGGCAGCGGAGACGCGGCGGCCAAGCTCCCGCTCAAGGTCACCGGCACCACCCTGGAGATCACGCCCGACCCCGCCCTACTCCATGGCAAGGACACCGTCTTCCCGCTCTACATCGACCCGCCGACCAAGGGCGTCACGCTGGGGGACTATACGGCTCTGGCCTCCAACGGCACCAAGTACTGGAAGTTCAGCGGGGACAAGGGCGTGGGGCGCTGCTCCAACTACGCCGGCTATCTCTGCTCCAGCAGCGCGTACACCCAGCGCATGTACTTCGAGTACCCGCTCTCGTCGATCCATGGCAAGAAGGTGCTGGACGCGACGTTCGAGGTGTACCAGGTGTGGACGTTCACCTGTGATCCGCACGTGTACGACCTGACCCGTGTGGACAAGGGCATCTCCTCCAGCACCAGGGTCTTTGAGAAGTGATCTTGTGTCCGGGTTCGTCAGGTCAGTCCGAGGGCGGTGAGGGGCCGCTGGTGGTCACGGCCGGTGCGGCGGAGGGCGGCGGCGATGTTGGTGTGGCCGTCCTGGCGGTGGACGCCGATGGCGAGATTGCGCAGGCCGGCCATCACGCGGGGCAGGTGCCGGGTGCAGATTTTGGAGGCGTCCTCGCGGAAGGTGCGGTCTCGGACGTGGTGGAGCTGGTTTTCGATGAGCCAGTGCCCGCGGATCCAGGCGGCGAGTTCGCTGCCGGTGGCCGCGCCGGGCGGCAGGCTCGTGACCAGGTAGATCCGCTCGATCGTCAGCCTGCCGGTGCCCAGGTCCCGTCTCCAGCGCACGACTTGGAGGGCCTGGCGGGCGTGCGGGTAGTCGAGGTGGGCGAAGGTGGCGGTCTTCAGCCGGCGGATCTCCTCGCGGTGGTGGGCCCGGGCGCGTTCGTAGTGGTCCAGGCGGACATCACGCCAGGGTAGGCGGCGGACCTTCTGATGCAGTCCGGGGTGGTTCTTCTTGACGACGGCCAGGTAGTGGGCCCCGCGTTCATGCAGGTAGGAGGCGTGGTCGTGCTGGGTGTGAAGAGCGTCCGCGGTGATCACCGCGCCGGTCAGGTCGAGGCCGTCCAGGAGTGGGGCGAAGGCCGGGATCTCGTTGCTCTTGCCGTCGATCTGACGTTGGGCGAGGACCTGGCCGTCGTGGGTCATGGCGGCGATCAGGGAAGTGGCCCGCTGTTTTGTGGTGCGGGAGCCACGGAGTGTCTTGCCGTCGACGGCGATGACCTTTCGTCCCGGGGCCGGGGCCTTGCGTTCCTGGAGGAAGTCGCCGATGGCGCGGTCGAGGGCGTCACCGTCCGCGGCGGCCAGGACGAGACGGATGGTCGTGGCATGGGGCGGGCGGATCAGGCCGGTCAGCGGATCGGGCCGGAACCCGAGCAGGGCCAGGGCCCTCTGCGGTGCGTCGGCGACCCACTCTCCGATCGCCGTAATCGAGGCGGCGCCTGCCAGAACGGCGGCGGCCGCAGCGGTGAGCAGGGCTGTCCAAGGGTGACGTATGCCGCGACGGGCCCGTGGGTCAGGCACCGTGGCCATATAACTCCGCAGGTCAACGGCTGCCTCCAGCGGGGCTGAGCCGGAGGCGTCCCCCAGTTGTCGAAGGCATGACGGCATGCGGGAAGATGGGTGTGCAGGCATGGACTCGCTCGGTGCTCATACGGACTCGACACCCACATGATCACCAGCGGCCATGCCTGTTCTGCGTCCAGGGTCACCCACAGACAGAAGTCGACAAGCCGTCACAACCGGTGCTCAGCAAGCGAACCCGCCCACCTCGGCACTTCTCAAAGACCCTGCCTCCAGCACCACCTGGTCGACCCGCCCCACTGGGGTGGACTTGATGGTCGACCGGACGGTGGCCTACGGGCGGGGCACTCTGTGCAGCCCGTCGCAGCCGGCGAACTGGGTGCGGTTCAGTGACAACCTGGAGGAGACGAACGAGAACCTGACGCCGACCCTCGCCTCCTACGCCGCGAACAAAGAGGCGCAGATCACTTTCTCGCTGACTGCACACGACGAGTCCAATGCGGCTTCCTGGGCGCGGTTCCGCAACGACGCGAAGCTGTCGGTGACTTACGTCTCCTATCCGGACAAGCCGACCGCGTACGGCGTCCAGCAGGGCACCACCGGGCGGGCGTGCAATGCTTCCACGCTGCCCTTCGCCACCAGCGACACGAAGCCGAAGATGCTGGCCACGGTGCAGTCCGTTGACGGCTCCAACGCGCAACTGCGCGCCATGTTCGAGGTGTGGAAGGCCGACGGCTCCAGCCGCGCCTGGTACGCGGCGTCGCCGGACAGTGCCTGGGTGGCCCACAACGCCGCGCGTACCGCGACCTCCAGCGCGCTGCCGGCGCAGACGGATTACCGCATGCGCGTCAAAACGCAGGCGTACTACAAGACTGACCGGGGCGCCACTGGTGTCCTGGACTCGGCCTGGTCGTCCTGGTGCTACTTCCGGGTCGATACCGATTCGCCACCGCCTCCGGTGATCACCAGCGCGGATGGTCTCTACAAGCCGGCCGAGGCCAACCCGGCCGCCGGCGGGGTGGGCACGCCGGGCAAGTTCACCTTCACTCCTGCGGACACCAACCCGAGCGTGCCCGGGATCCAGTCGGACGTCGTCAGCTACAAGTGGAGGCTGAACAGCGGCGCGGTCTCCTCGCCGATCACCGTCGCACAGGGCACTGCCACCACCCAGACGATCACTCCCAACCAGGCCGGTGAGAACACCATCCAGGTCTGGGGCTACGACGCGGCCGGACACAGCTCACTCACCGGCTACTACAGCTTTCTTGTGAAGGGTGCCGAGAAGCCCTCGGGAATCTGGCACCTGGACAACGCCCTCACCGACTCCACCACCGCCACCCAGCACCCGTTGACCTCCTCGGGGGCCACTTGGGACACCCTGGCACGCAGCGGCTCCAGCGCCGCGAAGTTCAACGGCACAAGCGCCTACCTCTCCACCTCCGGCGCGGTACTGGACACCACCAAGTCCTTCACCGTCTCGGCGTGGGCGCGTCTGACGAAGAACGACGTCAACTACACCGTCCTGTCCCAGGCGGGGACGAACGCCTCCGGGTTCCAGCTGTACTATTCCACCGCCTACAACGCCTGGATCTTCAACCGCCACCAGACGGACGTCACCAGCCCCGCGATCACCCGCTCGATCGGCACCAAACCGCCGGTCCTGAACGTCTGGACTCACCTGGCGGGTGTCTACAACGCGGCGGCGCAGACCCTTCAGCTCTACATCAACGGCGTCCCGCAGGGCAATCCGGTGCCGTTCACTACCCCGTGGAAGGCGTCCGGCGGCCTTCAGGTCGGGCGGCTGTGGTACAAGACGGCTGGTGCGGAGAACTTCGCCGGCACGATCGATGAGGTGGAGGTCTGGTCCCGCGCGCTCGCGGACACCGAGGTCGCCCACGAGGCCTGGCTGGAGGATGAGGACCTCAGCGACGGCACTGCCGGTGACCCGGTCCCGGCGCTCGTCGCCAAGTGGGACGCCACGGACATCGCCAACGCGACCGGCACCACGATCAAGGACACCAGCGGCTTCGGCCGGAACCTGACGCTCAGCGGTGCCAAGCTCACCCAGCTCACCACCGGCGACCCGGAAATCGGCGAAGAGGTCACCACGACTCAGACGATGACCCTGAACGGCACCAGCGCGTACGCCACCGCCGCCGGCCCGGTTGTCGACGACTCCGGTTCGTTCACCGCGACCGCCTGGGTCACGCTGGACCCCGCCAAGCTCGCCGACACCAGCAAGTCGTACGCCGTGCAGGTGTTCGGCCAGTCAGGGACCAGCCAGTCCTCCTGGGGCGTCTGGTACGAGCAGCCGGCCGGAAGCACCCAGGGCCGATGGACGTTCGGCCGCCCCGATAAGGACGGCACCGGCGCGGTGTGGACCAAGAGTGACTCCACCGCATTCACCACGGCCAAGCTGGGCGTTCCGGTGATGCTGACGGTCGTCTACGACGCCCAGGCAGCAACCGACCCCGACGACACCTCCAAGCTCGGCGGGCTCAAGCTCTACGTCGACAGCGCCAGGATGGGCGACGAGGACGGCGTGTCATACCCGGCCCCCTGGCAGGGCAGTGGAGCGTTCGAAATCGGCCGGGCAAAGATCAACGGCGCTGCCGCACGCTACTTCCCCGGGATGATCGACAGCGTCCGCGTCTGGGCCGGAGCCACCTCCACCGACATGATCGCCAACCGGCGCAACGCCGAGCAGCAGTAGCAGCGGGGTGGGACAGGGCGGCCTACGCCGTTCTGTCCCACCGTGCCGCCTTCTACCCGCACCATCCCGCGCGCCTTCACCGACGCGCCGTCAAGGCCTGGCGCTCTTGGGCACGGACATCGCTAGAGCGCCTCCTCCCCCTATCCGAGAACCGGGAAATCACCGTGTCGTCAACTCCCTTCCGCCCACGCTTGCCAGGGGCGGTCATACGCCGCTGGCTCGGCCGTGGAGCGCTCGTCGTCTCCCTCTCCGTCCTTCCGCAAGTCGTGGTTCCTTCGGGCTACGACTTCGCCGCCCAGGCCCAGTCCACGTCGGCCCGCAAGAAGCTGGAGGACCGGCCCGACGCGAAGATCGACAAGGTGGGCGTGCTCCAGCCCGGCACGTCCAAGGCACCGAAGGACAGGGCCGCCCCCGCCGCCCGCGAGACCCGTGAACGGCTGAAGAAGGCCGCCTGGCCGAAGCCCGGGAAGATCACCGCCGCCGTCCCGACATCCGGCGGGACCTCCGTCTCCGTCGGCGGGCTCGGCGTGAAGCTGGCTCAGGAACCCGCCGCGCCGACACTCAAGGAGACGAAGAACAGGACGGCCGCGAAGGCCACCGCTCCGGCCGAGGTGGCGCTCAGCGTCCATCCCCAGTCGGCCGCGAAGAAAGCGGGCGTCAACGGCGTCCTGCTCACCGTCGACCCGACGGGAGCCGCATCCGGGAAGTCCGCCGGTGACACCGACAAGCTCCGGATCTCCCTGGACTACTCCTCCTTCAACGACATCTACGGCGGCAACTTCGGCCCCCGCCTGAGCCTTGTGACACTCCCAGCGTGTGCGCTGACCACCCCGGAAAAGGCATCCTGCCGAACCCAGAGTCCCGTGACCGGCGCGGACAACGACGCGCAGGCCCAGACACTGACGGGCACCGTCTCCGGCCGCACCCTCGCCTCCGGCACACCGATGCTGCTGGCGGCGGCGGCCGACAGTTCGGGCGGCGGCAGCGACTACAGCGCCACCCCGCTGTCCCCGACCGCGACCTGGGAGGCTGGCGGCAGCACGGGTGACTTCAGCTGGGACTACCCGCTGCGGGTTCCCCCTGCGACGGCCGGCCCGTCCCCGAACCTGTCCATCTCCTACAACTCCGCCTCGGTAGACGGCCGTACGGCCGGGGAGAACAACCAGACCTCCGTGATCGGCGAGGGCTTCTCGATCACCGAGTCCTACATCGAGCGCAAGTACGCCTCCTGCAAGGACGACGGCCAGTCCGGCAAGGGCGACCTGTGCTGGAAGTACGCCAACGCGACTCTGGTCCTCAACGGCAAAGCCGTCGAGCTGGTCAACACCTGCACCGACAAGGCAGCCTGCGACACCGCAGCCCGGTCCCAGGCGTCCGGCGGCACCTGGAAGATGAAGAACGAGGACGGCACCCGCGTCGAGCACCTGACCGGAGCCACCGGCAACGGCGATGACAACACCGAGTACTGGAAGGTCACGGACGCCTCCGGCACCCAGTACTTCTTCGGCAAGCACCGCCTGCCCGGCTGGAGCGACAAGGGCACCACCGACACCGCCGACGACGACCCCGTCACCAACTCCGTGTGGACCGTCCCCGTCTTCGGCAACGACTCCGGCGAACCCTGCTACAAGTCCACCGGCTTCGCCGACTCCTTCTGTTCCCAGGCCTGGCGCTGGAACCTGGACTATGTCGTGGACACCCACGGCAACGCCTCAGCGTACTGGTACAACCGGGAGACGAACTACTACTCCAAGAACGCCGACACCACTGTCAACGGCACCAGTTACACCCGCGGCGGCTACCTCGACCACATCGACTACGGTCTGCGCAGCGACCTGATCTACAGCAAGCCCGCCGCCCAGCAGGTCCGCTTCACCTACGCCGAGCGGTGCGTCGTCTCGGGCGGCTGCACCAGCCTGACGAAGGACACAAAGGCCAACTGGCCCGACGTGCCCTTCGACATGATCTGCGCGGCCAACACCAAGTGCACCACCCAGATCGGCCCGGCCTTCTTCACCCGCAAGCGCCTGACCGACGTCACCACCTCGGTGTGGACCGGCACCGGCACCACCCGCCGGGACGTGGACACCTGGCACCTGGAGCAGAGCTTCCCCGACACCGGTGACGCCTCCTCGCCGAGCCTGTGGCTGAAGTCCATCCAGAACACCGGCAAGGCCAACACCACCACGGCCGCCATGCCGCCGATCGTCTTCGGCGGCATCCAGATGTCCAATCACGTCGAGGGCAGCGGCCCGGACACCCTTCGCTACATCAAGTGGCGCGTACGTACCATCAAGTCCGAGACCGGCTCGACCACCACCGTCAACTACTCGGACCCGGACTGCATCTGGGGCACCAAAATGCCCGCGGCCGTCGACAAGAACACCCGCCGCTGCTTCCCGGTCAAGTGGTCGCAGTCCGGCGCAACCCCGGTCACCGACTGGTTCCACAAGTACGTGGTCACCTCCGTCTTCCAGGACGACCCCTACGGCCACGGCGACACCGGCGAAACCTACTACGACTACCAGGGCGGCGCCGGCTGGGCCTACGCCGACGACGAGGGCCTGACCAAGACGTCCAACCGCACCTGGTCGCAGTGGCGCGGCTACGGCAAGGTCGTCCAGACCGGCGGCAACACCGAGGGTCCGCGCAGCAAGAAGTCCACCCTGTACATGCGCGGACTGAACGGCGAGAAGGAACTCGACGGCACCCCCCGCGTGGAGAAGGTCACCGACTCCACCGGCACCGCCATCGACGACTCCCGCCAGTACGCCGGCTTCGTCCGCGAGACCATCGTCTACAACGGCAACGAAGAAGTCAGCGGCACCATCAACACCCCCTGGTCCCACAAGACCGGCAGCCACGCCTACAGCTGGGGCACCACCGAGTCCTGGATCGTCCAGGCCGGCGAGACCGCCACCCGCACCAAGACCTCCACCGGCACCCGCACGGTCAAGCAGAAGACCACCTACGACACCACGTACGGCATGCCAGTCACCGTGGAGAACACCGGCGACACCGCCAAAACCGGCGACGAGATCTGCACGCGAACCACGTACGCCCGCAACACGTCGGCCTGGCTGGTAGCGAAGATCAGCCGTGTCGAGGTCTACTCCGTCTCCTGTGCGGCCATGCCGGCGGTTCCCGGGGACGTCGTCTCCGACGTCACCACAGCCTACGACGGCCAGGCGGTCGGCGTGTCGCCTACCAAGGGCGACATCACTGCCTCCTTCCGGGTCGCCAGCTACAACGCAATGGACAAGACACCCGTTTACCAGCAGGTCTCCGGCTCCACCTACGACAAGCTGGGTCGCCCGCTCACGGAGACCAACGCCCTGAACGGCACGGTCAAGACCACGTACGTCCCCGACGACAACGGCTATGGCCCGCTGAAGTCCAAGATCTCCATCGACCCCAAGCTCTACAGCTCCACCACCGAGGTAGACCCGGCCTGGGGCACAGCAACCAAGACCACCGACGCCAATGGCAACGTTACCGAGTGGTCCCTGGACGCGCTTGGTCGCCTGCGGTCGGTCTGGAAGCCGGACCGCTCACGCACCCTCGGTGACGCTGCCAGCATCGTCTACGCCTACAGCATCAACAACGACAAGCAGACCTGGGTCCGCACCGACGCCCTCAAGGCCGACGGAAAGACCTACAACAGCTCCTACGAAATCTTCGACAGCCTGCTGCGGTCCCGTCAGAAGCAGGTCCCAGCGCCGAACGGCGGCCGGGTGATCTCCGAGACCCTCTACGACGACCGCGGCCTGGCCTACATCACCAACGGGCAGGTCCACGACAACAGCGCACCCTCGGGCACCCTCGCCAACACCTACCCCGGCTCCGTCCCCGCCTCCACCAAAACGGTCTTCGACGCCGCCGGTCGCGCCACCGAATCGATCTTCCGGGTCTACGACCAGGAGAAGTGGCGCACCAAGACGGAGTACCAAGGCGACCGCACCGCCGTCACCGCCGCCGCAGGCGGCACCGGCACCCTGAGCATCACCGACGCCCGCGGCAGGCTCATCGAGCGCCGTGAATTCAGTAGCCCCGTCCCGACCGGCACCGACTACACCCGCACCCTCTTCGAACACGACCCAGCCGGCCAGCTGACGAAGATGACAGGCCCGGACAACGCCGTCTGGTCCTACGGCTACGACCTACGCGGCCGCAAGATCACTTCTAGCGACCCCGACAAGGGCACCGTCACCACCACCTACAACGACGCCGACCAACCGGTGACCACCACGACGACCCTCAACAAGGTCACCCGTACCCTGATCACCGACTACGACGAGCTCGGCCGCAAGACCGGCACCTGGGACGGCGTGCAGGACAACGCCCACCAACTGACCAAGTTCACCTACGACTCCCTCGCCAAGGGACAACTGACCGCAGCCATCCGGTACGTCGGCGGCACCACCGGCAAGATCTACTCCCAGGCCATCACCGGCTACGACGATCTCGGCCGCCCCAAGGGCATCAAGACCGTCATCGCAGCCACCGACCCCCTCGTCACCGCCGGTGCGCCGCAGACCTTCACCACCTCCACCACCTACAACATCGACGGCACCGTCCAGTCCACCTCGATGCCCGCAGTGGCCGGCCTGCCAGCCGAGACCGTAGCCAACAGCTACAACGGCCTTGGCATGCTCACCGGCACTGACGGCATGACCGACTACGTCCAGAACATCGGCTACTCCCCGTACGGCGAGATCGAGGAAACCCGCCTGGGCACATCCACCGGTGCCAAGCAGCTCCAGATCCTCAACCGCTACGAGGACGGCACCCGCCGGCTGGACAACACCCACACCGTCGATCAGAGCAACGCTGGCTACACCAGCGACGTCAACTACACCTACGACGCCACCGGCAACGTCAAGTCGATCACCGACAACGCCAACGGCAAGGACACCCAGTGCTTCGCCTACGACGGCTACCGCCGTCTGACCGAAGCCTGGACCCCCTCCTCCAACAACTGCGCCACCGCCCGCTCGGCGACCACGCTCAGTGGCCCGGCCCCGTACTGGACCAGCTGGACCTACAAGCCCGGCGGCCTGCGCGACACCCAGACCGAGCACAAGGCCACTGGTGACACCAAGACCGTCTACGACTATGCCGCCGGCAATGCCTCCGGCACCGGCCAGCCCCACACACTGACCTCACTCACCGTCAACGGCGGCACCGCCAAGACCTTCACGTACGACGAGCAGGGCAACACCACCCAGCGCTACGGCCCCACCGGCATCGCGCAGAACCTCACCTGGGACATCGAGGGAGAACTCGTCCGCCTGACCGAAGGCACCAAGACCACCGACTACCTCTACGACGCCAACGGCGATCTCATGATCCGCCGCGGCCCCGACAAGACCATCCTTTACCTGGCTGGCCAGGAACTCCACTACGACACCGCGGCCAAGAAGTTCAGCGCCCAACGCTACTACGCAGCCGGTGACGTCACCGCCGCCCGTACCGAGACCAGCCTGACCTGGATGGTCGACGACCACCATGGCACCGCCTCTATGGCAGTCGACGCCACCACTCAGGCCGTCACCCGCCGCTATACCAAGCCCTTCGGTGAGACCCGCGGCACGACACCACCGACCTGGCCCGACGACAAGGGCTTCCTTGGTAAAACCGTCGACACTGGCACCGGACTCACTCACGTCGGCGCCCGCGAGTACGACCCGACCACCGGCCGTTTTCTCTCCGTGGACCCGGTCCTCGTCCCCGATGACCACGAATCCCTCAACGGCTACGCCTACTCCAACAACACCCCCGTCACCAAGGCCGATCCCACCGGCTTGCGGCCGCTCTCGGGCTGCGAGGAGGGTTGCAGCGACGGCAAGGGCGGCACCTACCGGGACTATGTGACACCTAGCAGCAACGGCTGGGTATACCACTCCACCAGCACATACGTGACCAAGGTCCCCGACACGTCGGACACGTACCTGAGTACGACGGTGCATACCCGCGCCGGAAAGACGACCGCGGTCAGCGTCGCTGTCTTCAAGAAGCCGAGCTTCAAGAAGGGGCCGAACCCCGAACCGGAGCGGAAAGACGGCAAGAAGGGACCCGACGGCGAAGAAACCATAGACCTCTCCGCTCAGCAGCTGGTCACAGTCTGGGCCATGGGCGGACCGACGGAGATCACCCTTCCCCCGGACGGCGAATTCGTCAGGCAGCTTCGCACCGAGGACCACTTCAGATCGTTCACCAGGATGGTGCAGGGCCTGATCAAGGACGGCGTGTACGCGAAGAAGGGGACCTTCCACAAGTCTCACTCTGAGCGGAGCAATGGCGAAATGCTCTGGGAGGGACTCACCGACCTCACCGGGTTCTTCACATCGGGGATCTACGGGGCCAGTCCCGCAAGCCTCGCCCTCGGTTCCTACAACCTCGACTACGAACTGCTCGGGGTGTCCTGCCGGCCGCCCCAGACGGATTCGGAGTGGGACCACGGAGCACTGGTCGGCCAGGTGCAGATAGCAGTGTCCAACCGCATGACGGTAGCCTCGGCCACCCGCAGCCTGTCGAACGACGGGTACAAGAATGGAAGCACCAATCCCATCATGAAGGCTGGCTCGGACGCCGTTAAGAAAATCTTCCCTGAGGGTCAGAGAGACATCAACGTGAAGATCACCTGGATTGAGGAAGTGTATGTACCGTACTAAGCGAAGTCGGCAGGCTCTCTTCGCGGTCGCGCTCTCCGCTGGCCTTGTGACGGGTGTGTCCGCCTGCTCGGCAGAAGAGGAGTTTCCCGTCCCGACGGACGACCAGGTTGTCGGCACCTGGAGCAATCCCGGGAGGGATTGGATCAAATTTAAAGAGGGAGGTACGGGCCTCATTTCCGCAGGAGCACAGCTTCAATTGAGCGCACTAATGGAGGAGGCCGACATCAAGGACGCGTGTGAGTTCTCCTGGGGGGTGGACACTGTACCCGCAGGAGGCAGCAAGTGGGTTTCCGTCACCTTCACAAAAGGGCAATGCGGTTTCTCGGGGCCGGGTGAGTTTGGCCTCAATTACTACTACACGGATTCGGGGGAACTGCGCCTGTCTCCGGCTGTTGAATTCCCGGAACCTGACGAGGTATATGCGCGAACGAATGCCGCCTCATAGGGGGAAGAGGATTTGACCTGACGATTGGTCGACGGGGAGGCGGATTTTCGCCTCCCCGTCGAAGAGGCTCTTCTCCCTGTAGACCGCCAAGCGCAGATTGTCCAGGCCCTGGACATTCTTGATGCGCGAATCACTCACGCAAACGCAGAAGCCAGCCCGCAGCTTCCGACACGCCCGGCGCGCACCAGGCTCGCCACGACACCGCTTGAGTGGCGTCGGCAGATCCGCTACGTCGCGATCGACATGTCCCCCGGCTACCGGACCGCCATCCACACCGGACTGCCGCACGCCACCGTAGTCGTCGACCACTTCCACATGGTGCAGCTCGCCAACAAGATGCTGAACATCGTCCGGCGTCGGACCACCGTCGCCCTGCGCGGCCGACGCGGACGGGCCCGCGACCCGGAGTGGAAGGTCAGGCGTCGGCTCCTGCGCAACCGCGAAGACCTCACCGACACCCAGTTCACACGATGTGGAACGTACTGATCGACGCCGGGACGATCGGGATGACGCTGCTGACCGCGTGGATCGCCAAGGAGAAGCTGCGGGACCTGCTCGCCTGCGCCCGCACCGGCGCAGACCGCCACCGCATCGGCCACCTGCGCTTCAAGTGCCCACCAGTGCCTTGTTCAGGCCGAACGATGCGACAAACGTCAGCACATACGCTGCGACCCGGTGCGCGAGCAGCACGCGCAGCGGCGCGTTCCGAGCCCCCTGCAGCAGCTGAACCGCCGCAGCCAGTTCGGCAGCCCGGAGGTCTTCCCCTGCGTCCTCGCCGGACTCTCCACAAGCGGCTCGTCGCAGCGCGTCGGTGACCAGCACGCTCTGCTCCGCGACTGCTGCCTGCTGCCCGGGGATGGCCCCGCATCCCGGCTACAAGGGCACCGCCACAGGACCGTCGTGGGGCGTGGCTGGTGAGATCGCACTGATGGCCTGCGGCTGGGTGCCCGCGGTCGGCGCCGGATGTGACGCCGTGGACCTGGGTCGCTCCGCCGTGGACAAGGACGCCCTCGGGGTCGGCCTCGGGGTGGCTGGTTTCATTCCGCTCGCGGGCGACGCGGCAAAGCTGCCGAAGCAGCTCGACAACATAGCCGATGCGGTCAAGCTCGCGCACAAGATTGCCTCCTCGCCGTTCTCCACCAAGCTGGATCGGATCTCCGAGCACCTGCAGATGAAGGACCTCACCGCGGCTGCGCGGGAACTGAAGGGAGAGGTGGTCGCCCGGAAGGCAGACGGTACCCCGTGGGATCATGTCCACGAGGTTCGGGACGCCCAGAACGGCCTGCTCAACGCGATCGGTGACATCAACAGGAAACTGGCCCACCCCAAGACGGGTGGTGCCGAGCGAGACCTTCTCGTCGCAGACCTGGGGCGGGCTAGCAAAATGCTGGACTACTCCGAGCAGTTCGTTCCCAGGGGGTGAGTGGAGCATGACAGTGACGCATGACGAGTACCTGCGGCAGCTGACCGCGCGCGCGAAGGACGGCACTATCCCGCAACAAGAGGTGAAGGAGATCGCCCGGACCATTTCCGAGGGTCGGGCCGGCCGGGACCTGTACCGGTTGTTGTACGCGGTGGCCCGCGCGGGCGGTCCGGCGTACGAGTCTCTGGTCGCCAGCTATCTGATTTACCCAGAGGACCCCGAGGTCTCGGCGCTCGCCGTGCAGGTGCTCACGGGGCACTGGAGAGTGGGAGCAAAGTACTCGAAGACCATACTCGAGTTGCTGGGCTCCGCCGATTGGGACCTGAGTGACGACGCGTTCATGGCGGCGCTCTCGGGGGCGGGGGAGATCCTGCACGACGGGTTCGATGCCGAACTACTCCACGCCCTACTGAAGCTCGCCGAGGAGGGCCGCGGTGAATACGGCGACGATCTCATGCAGCGTCTCGCGGTAGAAGCGATCGCCCGCGCGCTGGGCGCCAGCCATGCCGAATCTATGAGACCGCCCGAGGGAGTCACGCGTGCGGAGTGGTCGCAGGGCTTGCTGAGTGCCGCGCGTGACCGACTCCACGATGCGGCACGTCAGGCCTGATTCAGCTGACAGCCGAGCAGGCCCCGGCAGGACAACGTCCGGCCGGGGCCTGCTGAAGCCTCGAAGACCTGCTGCAGACGGTGCGCATACATGATCTGTCCGACGAGCTGCGAGCATAGTGAGGATGCGCTGGTAGTCCGCCGATAGCACTGCCCAGGCCAGCCCCTCACAGCGCAGCTGCCGAGAAGGTTCGCTGATCGCGTGTGAAGGCCCGCGAGAGCAAGGATCGCCTCCCAGTCGGTTCCCGCACCGATCCGCTGCCTGGTCGAGCAGGGTCACCCCGGCGGCGTTGTCGTGCGCCGACGCGGCCAGGACGACGACGCCGATGATCAGTCCCCGCTTGCGCCCCGGCGTCCGCTTGTTGGCGTCCAGCCCCGTCGTGGTCTTCGGAACTCCCGCGGCCGCGCGCACGGACTGGGTGTCGATGACCACGAGGGACGGGGCCTTTAATCGGCGGGCCTTCTCCCGCACCTGGCAGCGCAGGAGTTCCTGGATCCGCTGATCGAGCCCGTCCTTGCGCCACAGGGTGAAGTAATAGAACACCGCCGACCAGGCGGGCAGGTCATGGGGCAGATAGCGCCACTGGCAGCCCGTCCGGTTCTGGTAGAAGATCGCGGTCACGACCTCCTGGAGATCACAGGTCCCGGGATCCTTGGTCGCCGACCGCGCCACACGGTCCTGCTTCCAGGACGTGATCATCGGCTCGAGCAAGGCCCACCGCTCGTCCGATAAGTCGCTTGGATACGGCTCACGCTCCATTCCTCTATCTGGGCATGCGCATGCCCCATGTCCAATCACCGCCCCGAACGGCAACAGTCACACGAACGAGCGATCACGAACCCAGAGAGATGGGACTTACTGATCATTTCAGAGGGCATTAAGTCCCGTTTCTGGTGATGTGGTGTCGCTCGTTCGTGGGCGATAGGACGGTTCCATCCTCGCGTCATGTCGTGTGCATGATGGAGTCGCGGCATGGAACGGATGCCGTACTCAACCGACTTGCCCGACGAGCAGTGGGCGTTGATCGAGCCGCTGGTCACCGCGCGGAAGCAGGAGCGGGTGGCGCGGTCGGCGACGGGAGACCCGGGCTCCTGCGGCCTGCGCGAGGTTGTGAACGCGCTGCTCTACCAGAACCGGACGGGCTGTCAGTGGCGGCTCCTGCCACACGACCTTCCGGCCTGGTCGGCGGTGTTCTACTACTTCACCCTGTGGCGCCAGGACGGCCTTGACCAGCGGATCCAGGAGATCCTGCGCTGCCAGGTGCGGGAGCGGTCCAGACGATTAGAGGACCCCTCCCTCGTGATCATCGACACCCAGTCCGTCCGCGTGGCGGCCGGGGTGCCGAAGGAGACGGCGGGACTGGACGCGAACAAGAAGACGCCCGGCAGGAAGCGGGGACTCGCCGTCGACGTGCTGGGTCTGATCATCGGTGTAGTGGTCCTGGCTGCGAGCGCGCACGACAACGAGGCCGGCATCGCCCTGCTGGACCAGGCGGCCGAGCGGTGCGGGATGCGCCTGGAGAAGGTCCTGGTCGACCAGGGTTTCAAGGACGCCGTGGTCATCCACGGGGCGGTGAAGGACATCACCGTCGAGGTGGTCCGACGCAACCCCGACGACGAGGGCATAGGCTTCGTCCCGCAACCGAAGCGTGGGTGGTCGAGCAGGTCAACGGCACCCTCATGCTGCAGCGGCGCCTCGCCCGCGACTACGACCACCGGCCCGACAAAGCGGCCTCCCGCGTCTACTGAGCCTCCACCGCCGGCATGCTCCGCCGCCTCACCACCCCTACCCCCACCTGGCGCGACGACGTGGAGCTGGCCGCGTGAACGTCTGCGAACTCCTGCGGCTGCTGCTGACCGAACACGATGAGACCGCAGCCCGCGCCGACAACCTGCGCGAGCAGCGGCTCACCACCGACCTCGCCGAGACCGAAGTCCGCCTGGCCGAGCTCGCCGCCACCCGCAAGGTCATCGACGGCCTCACCCCTCCCGACCATGCAACCGCCCCCGCGGCGACCGCCACCGCCACCGTCTACCAGCGCATCGTGACCACGTTCAACGAACACCCCGGAAAGGTGTTCCGCGGCCGCGATCTGCACGAGCACCTCGGCCTGCCCACCGACGAGCCCTCGACAAACGTCACCCGCTCCCGCCTGGGACGACTCGTCCGCCAGGGACTCCTCACCCAGCCCGGACGCGGCCGCTATCAGAAACGGACTTAACGCCCTCTGCAAGTGATCCAGAACCAGTTTTCAGGAAGCGTCGACAGCGCATCTGCTCGCCGGGCCGCACCTCGATCACCTGAACTCCTCCGGCATCGCGTCCTGCCATGGCTCAGGGCAGCCGTGGTCGACGTCCGACGCGGCGCATTGGTTGATCAGGCGGATTATGCGTTGTACGTCGGTTAGGTCAGGGACGACGTGGCAGGCCCCGGCGGCAGCCAACCGCTCGACTGATGTGGTGCCGGAAGCGACGCCAATCACGTGGGCGCCTCCTTCCCGTCCAGTGCGGACGTCCTCGAGAGAGTCGCCGATAATCACGGTCGCCCGTGTGAAGGTATGCCCATGGCGAGTGCCGGCTCGCTGCTGTGCCACGCGTACGAGGGCAGGGCGGTGGGAGTCGTCGGAGGAGTATCCGCCGATGCTGAGGTCGAGATACTCGTCCAGGCCAAGAGCCTTGAGCTTGATCTCGGCGCTGCCGCGCAGATTGCCAGTGACGACAGTGGGAACCAGTCCGGGCTCCTGTTGCACGGCGGCAAGGGCGGCGGGTGCACCGGGCATGACCTGCCCGGTGCGAGAAAGATCGTCACGGTGACGCTCTAGTTGCGCGGGCATACGCTGCACGATGCGCTGCGCGAGTTCCTCGATCCGCTCGCGTTTCACTGCATTCGCTCGCAGCAGCTCCCGGACAGCGAGGGGCATCGTCACCCCGGTTCCCCGGGCGGGCAGACGCTCGGCAGGCCGGCCCACTACCTCCTCGAAGAGCTCCCGATAGACCAGCCGGTCAGTGTCGCCGGTGTAGAGGAGAGTGCGGTCGATGTCCCAGAGAACCAGAATCATGCGGCGGCTCGCTGGCGCATGATGCTCTCCCCACGATCCAGCAGATCTCGGGCGGTTGATGAGGCACCGTAGGAACGCGCCTCGTTGAGCATGGTGCTCAGGTGGCCGTCGAGGCGGGCGGATTGAATGCCTTCGGCGAGGGTCAGGACGTCATGGGCGGTGGCGCAGCCAGCGTCAGCGTCGCCGGCGCGCATCTGCGCGGTCGCGGCTCGGGAGAGGAACTGAGCGGTGGTTCGGGTCTCGTCCCGGCTGAGCACGTCGCGGGCCGCGGCGAAGGATTGGGCTGCCCGAGTTGGCTGTCCTAGGTCGAGGTGGCAGCTTCCGGTCTGTCCGAGGATCTCCCCCGGGCTGATCCAGTACAGCCAGTGAGGATCGTCCTCGCCCCGGCCGCGCGCGCAGAGTTCTTCGGCTTCGGCAAGCGCGGCCAAGGCGTGGCGCTCTTCACGGAGCCGGGCGTGGCCGCGAGCCTGGCGGGTGAGGAGCATGGCGTTCAGGGCAGGGGCGTCATGATCGGTGATTGCCTGGCGCGCTGTACGGGCGGCGGTGATGGCGTCGCGCGGGTCGCCGGCGGAGTAACCATGGATGGCGAGGAAACCGAGAGCGCCCGCGCGCAGGCGGGAGTCGCCCGAAGCGTGGGCTGCCCGCAGAGCGCCAAGGAAGAGCTGTTGGGCGGTGTCGTGGTCACCGCTGTCGAAGGTGTACCAGCCGGTCTGAGCCGCTGTGTCGGCGGTGACGGCAGCCAGGCGGCGCCCGTAGCTCTCGTTATGGGAGCCATGCTTGAGCAGGTGCAGAAGCATCCGCAGGTGAGTCTTCGCCGTGTGGGCGAGGTTTCCGCTACCGCTGGTGGCGTCCATCTGGCGGAGTGCGTCGGTGGTGCTTTGAAGCGAATCGATCAGGGCATCGGTGACAGTCGTGGTGCCGGAAGAAGCGGCCACGGCCTCCGCGGGAGCGATGGCGGACTGCAAGACGTACTGGGTGAGTGCGGCTCCGCTCAGGGCGGTCAGCACGCGGCGGCGCTTCATGGTGGTACCTCCGATGGCCACTTCAAGTGACGTCACCATACGATCCGCCGTCCAAGGCAGTACGGCCTCCGTGGAGAGGCTATGACCAGGTTTCGGCGCATCGCCGCGTAGGGGCGTCAGCAGCAAAGGCTGCAGGTCGGAGGGCAGACCGAGGCCGTTGAGAAGATCAAGAAGGGTGGCGGGGCTACCGATCTGCTTTTGACCGCGTTCGAGGCCGGAAATGAACGACTGAGGTAGCGCCGTCAGCTCGCGCACAGCCATCTGAGATAAGCCGGACCGCTTACGCACCAGGCGCAGCAGCTCGCCGAAATCCCAAGCGGCCAGGGCCCGGTAAACGGCTTCGTCGCGCCAGGCACGATCGGGCACTCCCGGCGCCGTTCCCGTCTTTGCGCACAGGGCGCAGAGGGCATCTGGGTTGTACTGACTTAGCTCGGTCGCACACCTCTCGCATACGCGGCTCGGCGGTCTCATGGCGCGGCCCCCTGGGTCGAACTTCCCAACCGTCCACACGATATGCGGGATTCCGTATCTCTACAGAGATATCGCCGCAGAGATCAGCGCGGGTGCGTCCTAGTCCCACACTCATGCTCACCGCACTGACCACTTGGCCGGATGCGGCGATCACCCTGTCGCTGCGGAGAGGGGAGGAACGTGCGCGGCACCACGACAACCCTGTTTGGCCCATGCCCGTCCCGTCTTCGTCCCGACAGCGAGCGGACCTGCCTGCGAGGGGCAACATCCGCCGCCCGGTCGGTTCTCCGTGCCCCCAAGAGGACGTGATGACGACGATTAGCGAACCACCGCTTAGCTCCTCCGGGGCCGGCGCTGACCTGCTGAGTCACACCTTCCGGATCACGGAGCGCAGTCCAGGCCAACCCCTCGTACGCATGGACACGTTGCAGGTCGCACAGATGCGCAGGCTGACCCTGACTCATCTGGTCGAAGAGGGCCTGTCCTGCTTTGCGGACGACGTCGTGCTCGTCGTCTCCGAGTTGGTTACCAACGCTGTCCAGCACAGCCACGGTCGAGAGATCACCTTGACACTCTCCCTCCGCAACGGTTACTTGCGCGTCAAAGTCCACGACGGAGTCACCAGCCATCGGCCCACTCCGTGGAAACCCTGTGACGAAGACGAGCACGGCCGCGGCTTGCTGATGGTGCAGGCGATCGCGGGCGCCCGACGGGGCTCCTGGGGTGTCAGCGACGATGGCGCCAGTACGTGGTGCGAAATGGCATTGGCGGTGAGCTGATGACAAGCAACCTCAAGGCCGCGTGCCATCAGCACCTTCAGGCTCCGACGTCACGGTCGTTCGGTTGCATCCTTCCAGTACGTGGGGTCGAGCATCTCACCTGGCCAGGCCGGCTGACGTACGACTCCTCGGGGACCCATCTGCTGGAAGTACGGCGCCAAATCGATCACGGGCGTCCCATCGACAGCATCAAGGTCAGTGACCAGAAGATCCCGGCCGTCCACGTCGAGCAGGCGCGGGTAGCTGATCGCGAGCTGGTTCGGCCGGCGATGGTTGCGGTGCACGAAGGTCCCTGTGGCCGGCCAGCGCACGTTCCCGCGGGGACTACGGGCATGAAGCTGCACATCTTCCGGGCGCGCCAGGTGAAAGCGCCAAGTCACCGTCAGGTGCGAGAACTCCTCGATCCCTTGCAGGGTTTCGAGCGGGTACTCGTCGTGGACACGGATGATCGACCGAGCTCCCCCCTGGTAGTCGTCCAGGACGCGGGTGTGTCCCCCGACAACCGTGGCGATCGGCCTGACCTCGTACGCGGAGACCACCGTTCATTCCTCTCGCTCGGCAGGATGTGGACGGCGGCATCCCTCGGCTGGGGGCACCTCCGTCCTGATCGGTGTTCAGCCTATGGTGCGGAGCATTTCGCGTGCGCGGCGGTCCAGCTCCGCGACGTGTTGACCGCCGCGGTGCCGAACAGGCGAGAGGTCGCTCCGCATGCGGACGATGACGTCTCGGGCGCGGCCGGATTGGACACCGGACATCGCGTCGAGGGCTTCACTCCAGGTGGCGCATGCCTCGTCGAGGCGACCTTGCTGGACCTGAACGGCGCCAAGGTAGCCAAGAGTCACGCTGTGGGTGCGGGCGTATTGCTGACGGCGACGGGTGGCGACGCTGCGCTGGAAGTGGATCTCCGCGTCGAGCGGCTGGCCCATGTCACGCAGGGCGCAGGCTGTCTCGTGGGCGAGGGAGGCTTCCTGGAAGAAGCCGACGCGGCTGGGTGCGGCGTCGTCGTCGGCGCGGGAGAGATCTCGCTCTGCGCGACTGATGGCCGCGAGGGTGCCGGCGTGGTCGCCGACTGCCGCAAGGGCCCGGGCGTGAACGATCCCGAGCAGGGCTTTCTCACGGTGGCTGGCCTGGCCATATCGGTCGCGGGACATGGAGGCGTCGGCCAAGGCGAGCGCTCGGCGGGGCTGTCGCAGGTCGACTGCTTGGTGTGCGAGGGCTCGCAGGATGTGGCCGCCGAGTGGCCCGTCGCCGGCTTCAGCTGCGATGCGGGCGGCAAGGGCGAGGTAGCGCTGGGCGGTGCGGTGCTCGGATGCGTCGAACGCCATCCAGCCTGCGAGGTAGGTCATCTCCGCCACTGCCGAGTAGGTGTCCCGACGCATCTTTTCCGTGCGGTACCTGCTGCCCAGCAGGGGCACCACTTCGTCGCGAAGGTGGCCTGCGAGTGCCGAGCGGCCCGAGGCACCCCCGCGCTGCTGGTCGCGCGCGGAGTAGAAGGTCGTCAGGTCGCGGACATCGTTGATATCGGCCTGTGCCACCAGTCGGGAGGAGACTGCTGGGCGCTTCGCCGCCGCGGCAGGAGCGGCTGCCCACCACGAGGCCGTGGGCAAGGCGAGGCCAGCGGCCGAGTATGCGGCGGTCGCCAGCATCTTGCGTCGGTGCATATCGAGGTCGTCGCTTCCCAGCTCGGCCAGCACGGTCAGAGGGTCGACGCTCCAGTCGGAACCGCTGTCGGTTTGGCCTGTCGGCTCACCTCCCAGCCCGAGGTCGGGCAGGGTCAGGCGCCGGCCGAGCCTACGGGACAGCGCCTCACGAAGCATATGGGGGGCCTGTCCGCTCGGCTGCGTGCCCTGTACCCACATGGCGATGTGCGAGCGGGAAACGGCCTCCAGGTCGCGCACCCCGCTCTCCGCAGCCACCCGGGCGACAGCCGCGGCTGCTTGCGGCTGGGACCAGCCTGCTTCGCGCAGGAGTGCGGCGAGGGCGATGTTTCGTTCACGGGCCATGGGCTGCCCCTCGGTTCCGAAATGATCTTTGACGGCTTTGACGGCCTTCCGGTCCGCGCAGGCATACCCCTCGGGCGGGATTCACGGTTCGCTCAACGTAGCGGCCGGATCACTCACTTGGCACGTCAGCCGTCGGTGCCACCCGGCGATCTCGGCTCACTTTGGCCTCATCCGAACAGGAGCTGTGTCATGCGTCTTTCGCTGGTCCCTCGCCGAGGCGACATCCAGCGCGTGGGCGAGAGCGGGCGGCGAGGGCACGTCACCGAGCCGGCGCCGCAACGGAATCAAGCGGTGGCCGCGGCGAAGAAGACAGTGACACTCCTATTGGGCGAGGATTCACCGCTGCCCGAGAGCGCTGCCGATGTGGAAGACCTCGTTCGCCTTCTGCGCGGCCACGTCAGCCAGTTGGGAGCGCGGACAGCTCCGGGAGACCCTGCCCTGGTGCGTGCGCAGCAGCTCTGCTCGGACAGCGTCCCCGAGGGCTATGTGGAGAGCCGGGTGTACCTGGTCAAGCTCGCCAAAGCTACCCAAGGACTCGTCGCGCATGTGGAGTGCGGCGGTCCCGGGCGGATGCGCCCGAAGCGAAGGCAGCGTTGGTGGAAGCCCCGGATCAACGTGCTGCGCGGGGCGGTCTTCGCGGTCGCCCTCGCCTGTTTGGTCTGGGCCGCTTCGATGCCGCGGACATGACCCTCCGGGGCAGTCCTCATCGGGCTGGTCCTCGCGCCGATGGCCTGGCTGGTTCTTCGCGGCGAGCGCGCGGCCAGCCCTTCGGCTGACGACGAGGACTCCACGCCAGCTCTAATCGCCCCTCCCTCACCCCGGTGATCACCGGCACCCCTCTTCCTGACCGTTCCCGGCCACTACGGCAGCCCTAACAGCACCCCCGGATCCGCGGGGCCTAACGGAGATCCACACGATGAAATCTGTTCCGCGTATCGAGCGGTACGGCCTGATCGGCGACATGCAGACCAGTGCTCACGTCTGCGACGGCGGCTCGATCGACTGGCTGTGCCTGCCCCGCTTCGACCGGCCGGCCGTCTTCGCCGCGCTGCTCGGAACACAGGAGCATGGGGCGTGGCGTATAGCCCCGTCCGCAGCGTACGAGGGCGGCGCCGATGTGTCAGCCGAGCGTCGCTATGCCGGCGAGTCCCTTGTGCTGGAGACGGTGTGGACAACGCCCTCCGGCAGCGTGAAAGTCATCGACTTCATGCCGCCGCGTGACGGTGGTGCTCCGCAGCTGATCCGGATCGTGGAGGGCCTGGCAGGCGAGGTGGCAGTGGTCTCCACGCTGCGTGCCCGCCCCGGCTACGGCCGGGTCAGCCCGTGGATTCACGAGCTGGGCGGACGCGTGATAGCCGAGGCCGGCGAAGACGCCCTGTGGCTCGACACGTGCTCCGAGCAGGCCGAGAAGGACGGGGCAATCGTCGGCTCATTCACGGTCGGCGCGGGCGAGAGCGTCGCGTTCGTCCTTAGTTGGGGGACGTCCCACGGGGCCGCGCCGGAGATTCCGGATCCTGAGGCTGCCCTGGCGGCGACGCTCGCGTTCTGGGCGGACTGGACGAGCAAGTGCACCTACAACGGCCCGCATCGGGAAGCCGTCATCCGGTCCTTGATCACCCTGAAGGCGATGACCTATGCCCCCAGCGGGGGAATCGTCGCCGCGCCGACGACGTCGCTGCCGGAAGAAATCGGCGGGGGCCGGAACTGGGACTACCGCTACACCTGGCTGCGCGACGCCTCCATCACCCTGGCCGTCCTGCTCGGCACGGGATACCGGCAGGAGGCCGAGGCATGGCGGCGATGGCTGTTGCGGGCTGTGGCCGGCGACCCGGAGAACCTGCAGATCATGTACGGAATCACCGGTGAGCGGGACCTGCAGGAACGGGAGCTGGGATGGCTGCCCGGCTACGAGAACTCCGTCCCCGTCCGCGTCGGCAACGCCGCAGCGGACCAACTGCAGCTCGACGTGTACGGCCACGTGATCGAGATGCTGCATGGCGCGCACCTCGGCGGGGTCGCCCGTTGCCGAGATACCGCGGTCCTGCACCAGCGGCTGATCGAGCACCTGGCCCAGCGGTGGCAGATGCCCGACGAGGGTATCTGGGAGGTCCGCGGGCAGCGCCGGCATTTCGTGCATTCGAAGGTGATGGCCTGGGTGGCGGTCGACCGGACGATCCGCCTGATCGAGGCCGGCGCCCTGGACGCCGACCTGGCCGCGCTGAGGAAACTGCGCGAGACCATCCACCACGAGGTGTGTGCGAAGGGCTTCGATCGAGACCGCAACACCTTTACTCAGTCGTATGGATCGCAGAAGGTCGATGCCGCCCTGCTGCTGATCCCCCGGGTGGGGTTCCTGCCTCCCGGTGACCCTAGGGTGCTGGGGACGGTGGAGGCGGTGCGCCGGGACCTGTCCACCCCGGAGGGCTTCGTACAGCGCTACACGACCGCCGGCGGCCACATCGGCCTCGATGGCTTGACCGGCGACGAGGGAACCTTCCTGCTCTGCTCGTTCTGGATGGTCGACGCGCTCGCCCTGACCGGCCGTCGGCCAGAAGCCCACGCTCTCTTCGACCAACTGTTGGCCCTGCGCACCGACCTCGGTCTGCTCGCCGAGGAGTACGAGCCCGCAACCGGGCGCCAACTGGGCAACTTCCCGCAGGCGTTCAGCCACATCGGGGTGATCGGGTCCGCGCTCCTGCTGCAGCAGCTCAACGCTGGGGCGCCCGAGGCGACCTCCGACGCCATCCTGCTGGCAGGTGTCTGATGAACGCGACCGTCACCACCCTGGTCGTCCTGCTCGCCGTCACGGCCGTGGTCGCCGTGGCGGCGGCCTGGGGCACGAACCGCCGCTGGCGGCAGGCCCGGCAGGAGGCCCAGCGTCTGAGCCGACAGCAGCAGGCGACCGAGCATGCCCTGCGGAAGCTTGTCAGCGAGACCCTGCCGCAGATTCACCAGGCGCGCGGTCACGTCTCCGTGCCGGCCCCTGCACCTGAACTGGCCGGAACCGCGGTCGGTGAGCAGCTGACCACGTTGGTCAAGTGTGCCGTCGGCGTAGTCCAGGCAGTGGTCCGTGACGTCCAGTACGCGGCGTACGGCGAGGTAGAGCGGGCGAAGGCGCTCGGTGCCGAGGAGTTGCGGCATGCGCATACCGCGGCACAGGAGGAGATCGTGCGTGTCCGTGCCACCGCGCTGCGATCGACGGAGGCCGCCGTGCGCAGTGTGACGGTCGCTCTTGTGGGCATGGCGGCCAGGACCAGCCGCAAGGTCAGCAAGGGGATGCGTGCGCATGAGGACGATGCCGCGTTCGAGACGCTGATCGGCATTGATCACACGGTCCAGCAAATGCTGCTAGTGGCCCAGGGATGGACCGTTCTGGCGGGCGGGAAGCTGACCCGGCGCTGGCCCACGGCGTCCTTGACCGATGTGGTGCGGGCCGCGATGGGCTACGTCGAGGACTACCAGCGGGTGCTGCCGCAGGAGCTCGACGTGGCGGTGACCACCCGGGCGGTGGGGCCCGTGGTGCAGACACTCGCGGTTCTATTGGACAACGCGCTGCGCTTTTCTCCGCCGGAGTCACGGGTGCACGTCTGCTTCGAGCAGGGTCACCACGGGGTCACCGTCTTCGTGGACGACAGCGGCCTGCAGATGACGCCTGAGCAGCTCGACGCCGCACGGGACATCCTCACCGGGCAGCGCAGGGATGACATCACGCAGCTCGGTGCCCGCCCGCAGATCGGGTTCAGGGTCGCCGCCGACCTCGCGCGCACCTACGGGTTCCGGGTCGATGTCCAGGCACCCAACTCCCTGCTTGGCACGCGCGCGCTCCTGACTCTTCCCCAGGACCTCCTCACCACGGTGCCGCAGACGCCGCCCGCGCAGCCGTCGCGGGCCGCCCCGTCGTCGGCGCTCGCTTCCGTCCCAGCCGACCCGCCGCCCGCGCTCACCCCGGTTCCGGCAGCATCCCAGCCCGGACCGGCCTCTGAGGGGCCCGCTGTCCGCACGACCTCCAGCGGTCTGTCCGTGCGCCGCAAGGGCCCCGCTCGCGTTGCCGCTCCGGCTCCCCGCCCGGCCAACGCCGAGCCGGGACGGGCGAGCGTGATCGCCGCCTGGGCCCGTGGCACGCAGCAAGCCCGTGCAGAGCAGGGCATTCACACCTCCACTTCCACCGTCGACAACGACCAAGGGCAGGACGCATGACCGACAAGAACATCGGCTGGCTCCTCGAAAGCCTGGAGGGCACCGCCGGCGTGGGGTACGCCGTTCTGGTCGCCGCGGACGGCATCAGCCCGGCCTACACCGACCGGCTGACGCGTGAGCGTGCCGAGAAGATCGCGGCCATCACCTCCACGCTGTGGGGAGCATCGAGGGCCTACGACCAGGAAACGGACGGCGGAGGCGTCCGCCAGTTCGTCATGGAGTCGGTCGACGGCATCTCGCTGGTCATCCCGGCGGGCGAGAACTCGATGCTCGCCGTGCGCACGGACAGCCCCCACGCGGACATCGGTGTGATCAGCGAGGCCGCGCTGCGCCTGGCCGCGAGCGTGGGCGAACGGCTGGGCGCCAGGACGCGCGTCGCGGGCGGCACGGAAGCCGCGCGGGCATGAGCGGGCCGCGGCAGGACCCAGATCTGGTCAGGGCCTACGTCCGCACGGGTGGACGTAGCCGCCCCAGCAAGGACGTGCGCCTGGAGAGCCTGGTCTTCGCCGCGACCGGCACCCTTCCCGGCCTGAACCCGGACGCACGCCGCGTGCTTGCTCTGTTCGCGCCCTCGCACGGTGGAGGACTGGCCGTCGCGGACATCGCCTCCGCACTGTCCCTGCCGCCCTCCACCACCCGGATCCTCGTCGCCGACCTCATCGAGCAGGGGCTGATGACCCTCGCCCAGGGTCGCGACGACGACCGGCCCGTGACCTCAATTCTCGAAAGGGTTCTGCATGGACTCCGCGCTCTCGCCTGACCGGTTCATCGCACCCACGGTGACGGAGACCGCGAAGATCGTGGTCGCGGGAGCCTTCGGCGTGGGCAAGACCACCTTCGTCGGAAGCGTCTCCGAGGTGGCTCCCGTGCGCATGGAGGAGACCATCACTCAGGCGAGCGCCGTGGTCGACGACCTGGCCCGCACGCCGAACAAGTCCACCACCACGGTCGGCGTGGACTTCGGCCGCATCCACTTGGGCGACGCGCTGGTGCTGTATCTGTTCGGCACCCCCGGCCAGGTCCGATTCAGGTTCCTGTGGCAGGAGTTGATCATCGGTGCCCTCGGTGCCCTGGTGCTCGTCGACCCCCGTGACCTGGACGCCTCCCACGAAATCCTCGGCCTCCTCGAAGAGAACGGTGTCCCGTACGCGGTCGCGGTCAACCAGTTCGACGGCGCACCCCACCACCCGCTGGAAGAGATCCACGAAGCCCTCGCATTGGAGGGCCACACGCCGCTGACCGTGTGCGACGCCCGCGAGCGAGCGTCCTGCATGCGGGCACTGATTCAGCTCACCGAGTACCTCGCCCGTCTCGCGCACCCTCTGGAGCCACGACCGTGAGCACCGCGCCCCGCCGCATCCCTCTGTACGAACCGGACTTCGCCAGGGATCCGCATGCCGCCTACCAGGGCATGCGTGAGCAGTTCGGCCCCCTGGTCCCCGTGGACCTGGCCCCGGGCGTGCCCGCCACCCTGGTCGTCGGGTACGAGCAGGCCCGCCGCATTGTCGCTGACCCGCAGCGCTTTCCCGCCGACCCGCGCCGGTGGCAGACCTCCGTCCCGGACACCTGCCCGATCCTGCCGATGATGGAGTGGCGCCCCAACGCGTTGCGCTCGGCCGGCGCCGAGCATGCCCGCTACCGGGCCGCGAACACCGCAGCCCTGGACGCCGTCGACCAGCACGCGCTCCGCGCCCGCGTCGAAGGGGTCGCAGAGCAGACCATCAAAGCCTTCAAGAGCGCAGGCAAGGCGGACCTGCTTTCCCAGTACGCGTGGCCGCTGGCCTTTCAGACGCTCAGTTACCTGCTCGGCTGCCCCGCCGAGGTCGGCCACCGGATCGCCGACGGGATGGCGAAGGTCTTCGACGGGGTCAATGCCTCCATCGGCAACCGCGTCCTTTTCGAGGCCGTCGCGGACCTCGTCGCCCTGCGTCGCCGGCACCCCGGCGACGACGTGACCAGCGGACTGCTCGACCACATCGCCCGGCTGGACGACACCGAGATGGGCCACCAGCTCATCACCCTCTACGGGGCGGGCATCGAGCCCCTGACCAACCTGATCACGAACACGCTCCTGGAGATGCTCACCAACCCTGAGTTCTCCGCCGCCCTGCACGCCGGTGATGCCCCCGTCCGCGAGGCCCTGGACACCGTTCTCTACCGCGACCCACCGCTGGCGAACTTCCAGATGACCTACCCGCCCCGGCCAGTAGACATCAGCGGCTTCCACCTGCCGGCCGACCAGCCGGTAGTCATCAGCTACGCCGCCTGCAACAACGACCCCGCCCTGGGATCCCACCGGCCGCTGGGCAACCGGGCCCACCTCGCCTGGGGCGCAGGCCCGCACCGCTGCCCCGCCAGTTCACACGCCTACCTCATCGCCGAGGCCGCCATCCTCCACATCCTCGACGCCCTGCCCGAGATGGACCTCGACGGCCACCGCGACGACCTCGTCTGGCGCCCCGGCCCCTTCCACCGCTCCCTGACCGCCCTGCCCGTCACCTTCCCCTCACGCTGAAAGAGGCCCCACCATGCCCGAACAGCAGATCCTCGTCCTCGACCCCACCGGATCCGACCCGGACGCCGAACACCAAGCCCTGCGCGAGCGTGGCCCGGCCACGCCGGTGGACATCCTCGGCGTGACCGCCTGGTCCGTCTCCGACCCAGTTGTTCTCAAGCAGCTTCTGACCAGCAAGGACGTCTCCAAGGACGGCCGCGCCCACTGGCCGGCCTTCGCGGAAACCGTGCCCGTCTGGCCGCTGGCCCTGTGGATCTCGGTTCGGAACATGTTCACCGCGTACGGCGGAGACCACCGCAGACTGCGCCGCATGATCGCCCCCGCCTTCAGCTCACGCCGCATCACCGCTCTCGGGACCGCCATCGAAGAGATCATCACCACGCTCCTCGACGACCTCGATGCCCTCCCCATCGGCGAGGTGGTCGACCTGCGCGAACGCCTCGCCTACCCGGTGCCGATCGCCGTGATCTGCCAGATCATGGGCATCCCCCAGGAGCAGCGCGCCGGTTTCCGCGGCGTGGTCGACCGCGTCTTCGAGACGACTCTCACCCGCGAGGAGGCCGAAGCCAACTCCGCTGTCCTTTACAAGGCTCTCGACGCACTGATCGAGGCTAAACGCGCCGACCCCGGCGAGGACATGACCTCGCTGCTCATCGCCGCCCGCGACGACGAGGGCGATGGGTCCGGGCTCACGCACGAACAGCTCCGCGACACCCTCGTCCTGATGATCAGCGCCGGATACGAGACCACCGTCAACGCGATCGACTGGGGGCTGGTCGCCCTGCTGTCCGACCCCGACCAGCTCGGCCACCTCCGCGCCGGCCGCGCCGGCTGGGACGACCTCGTGGAGGAGACCGTGCGAGCGTATCCCGCGATCAAACACCTGCCACTTCGCTACGCCCTCACCGACATCCCGCTCCCCGATGGCCAGAGCATCCGCAAGGGCGACGCCATCCTCGCCTCCTACGCCGCCGCCAACCGCCACCCCGACTGGCACCAGGACGCCGGCCGCTTCGACGCCACCCGCCCCAGCAAGGAACACCTGGCCTTCGGACACGGCGTCCATTACTGCCTCGGCGCCCCGCTCGCCCGCCTCGAAGTCGCCACTGCCCTGCGCCTGTTCTTCGAACGCTTCCCCGACGTCGAACTCACTGCTCGCCACGCGGAGTTGGAGAGGCTGCCGAGCCTGATCAGCAACGGACACACCACCGTCCCCGTGCGCCTGCGTCCCCTCACGACCCGCTGACCGATACCGACGAGGAAGACCACCATGACCGCCCCCGCCCCGGCCACGCCACTCACCCCGGCCGAACGGCGCATCGCCCAGCACGTGCTCAACGGCCTGTCGGCGCGCCAGATAGCCGACGCCGAGACCCTGTCGCACCACACGGTCCGCTCACACATGCGCACCCTGCGCACGAAGCTGCACTGCCCCGAACGCTGCTCCCTCGCGGTCGTCACCCACCGCCTGCTCAGCGCCAACGAAGCCACGGCCCCATCGCCCAACGCGCCCGCGCCCGATCTGAGCGCCGAGCAGACGAAGCTGCTGCGGGCCGTCACCGAGCACAGCAAGCCGCTCGACATCGCGCGCGCCGCCGGCATCGCTCCCGCTGACCTGCACGCCGCGCTCGACCAGTTGCTCGCCGACACGGGTGCGCCGGACGCCACCCGCCTGGTGGCCTGGGCGCATGGCTGGAACCTGCTGACCACCCACCAGACCAGCGCGGTGCAGAACGGAGCGAGGTAGTGACGACTTCGCCGGCCTCCACGGCAGCCGAGCAGCAGCCGGCACCTCCTCAACACCCGCCGATGTCCGTGTCCGCGTACGAGATGCGTTCGCTGCGCACGGACGCCGAACGGGCCGAAGCCGCCGCACTCGTCCAGGACCGTCAGCGCTGGCTCACCCTCCGCGGTCTGCCCGTGCCCGCCCGCGCTGACATCCCGGCTCTCCTCCGCGACCCGCAGAAGAAGCCAGCCGGGCTGTTCGAGGACGGAGAGCTACTGGCCAGCATGATCCCGCAACGCGAGCCCGACCTCGGATGGGGCGAGGGCCCCTGCCTCTTCCTCGGCCACATCCACACCCTGCCCGGCCGCTCCGACGACACGATCCGGCTGATCACCCTGTGGGCCTCCGACTTCGCCGCCCGCCTCGACCTGCCGTGTGTGCGGACAGAGGCTCTTGCCCGCCGCCCTCTCAAGGTGGATCTGATCGCCCGGGTCCTGAACCGCCTCACCGGCATGGGCTGGGATGTGCGCGGATCCGGCCCTGGACGGGACGGTGATCGAGTCGCCCGCCTCGAACTCGCCGCCGAGCACCGTCCCGGGCTCAGCACGCTGATCGGCTGCCGGGTCCGCATGCCGCAGCTGGCTCCGAGTGATCGGGGCAGCGCGTGACGACCGGCGAACCGCAGCGGCCCGACCTCGCCCGCGAGCTGATCGCCCGCGCCGAGGCGTCGGCCGTGCACCGGGCCAAACGAGTGCGCAACCAGCTCGACGCCGTGCAACTCGGCCAAGGCCGTCACACCGACCACGCCAACACCAAAGTTCTGCGCCGCATGCTGGCCGATCACGACTGGCCCGGCCACCGCCTTGTCGGCCCTGCCGCCGCCCGCGCCGCCTGGAGCATCGCACTTCACAGCAATGATGAACCTGACTTCCAGCGCGCCGCCACCACCCTGTTGGAGCGTGCGGTCCAGGCCAGCGATGCGCTCATCCAGCACTGGGCGCACCTGCACGACCGTGCCCTGATCAACCACGGGCACGACCAGGAGTACGGAACCCAACTCCTCCTCCGAGCCGACGGCGTCGAGCTGTGCCCGCTGCGCGCACCGGAATCGCTGGACGAGCGCAGGGCCACCGTCGGGCTTCCGCCGATCGCCGTCGCGCTGAAGGCGGTGCGCCGCCGGTACACCCCGGATCGCAGTGCCGAAGCCGCCCCCACCGTCGTGTTCGCGGGAGCCGTATGAAGAAGCGGAGCCCTGCAATCTCCACCAGCGGGACGAACGTCCACAATCCCGCCCCACGAAAGGACCGTTCACGAATGAAGCTCACCACGGCCGTCCTCGCCGCCGCTGCTGCCGTATCCCTCACCAGCGCCATGGCCGGAGCCGCCCGGCTCCGGCAGGACGCGCGGCGGCACCAAGCCGAGCGGAACGAGGCGATCGTCGCCCGGAACCAGCTCGACTGGCTGGCACAGATGTCCATCAACGCCGACCTCGCCAAGCTCTGGGCGCCCGAGGACATGGACGTCGAGGAGTACATGCAGCTGCTCAAGGCCAATCAGCTCATCTGCACGCTCAGCCTCCGCGACCGCCTCGGCTTCGTCCGTGCCGGACATCTGCCGTGGTATGCCGCGAAGCTGATGGAGAGCGAGGTCTGCCGGCGGTACTGGAACCGGTTCGGCGACCTCCGCGCCCAGGAGGCGGAGGGAGACGAGCGCGCCGAGCACTTCACCAGGGTGCTGGACCAGGCTGCGAAGAACCGCCCGCAGGCGCAGCCCGCAGCAGCCTGACGACACCACACACCGACCCCGGACGCGCGATCGCTCAGGCGACTTCGCCACCCATCGCCGTCTGGCAGCAGACCCCGGAGCCCGACCGGGCCTCGGCATCCAGCACCATCCACCACTCCTAGGAGGCATGCATGACCGCCATCCAGGCCGAGAGGCCGACCGCCCCCGCGCAGGCGGACCTCGTGAAGACCGACGACGACCCGTTCGGGCTCGACATCACCTTCATCGAGGGCACGCCGGCGACCGAGACGGTCCTGATGTGCAGCACGGGCGACACCTGCGGCAGCTCCTGCCCCAGCGCCTGCACCACCTCGTAAGCCGGGTCACCCCGGCAGCGCGGGCCGGACGGGGCTCTCCCCGTCCGGCCCGCCCCAGCCCGTCATGCCAGGAGATGAGGAGAGCACTGATGACACGGCACCGGCCCAGCCTGTACGAGGCCGCGGGGCAGGCCATGCTGCGCGCCGCTGTGCACACGACCGAGCCCGCCACGCCGCCCTGGCCGGCGTCCACGGCGCCTGTGGAAGAGTGGCGCGCGTGGCTGAGCACGGTGTGGTCCGACACCGACTTCCGCCGGACCGTGTCGCATGCTAGCCCTCATCTGGTGGACCAGGTGCAGGCCATCATCGACGGCCGCACACTGAAGGTGCGCCGGATGCGCCGGGCGGCGCTGTCCACCGCCCGCTACGCGATCCGCTACGCACGACGCTCCACCCCCTACGGCCTGTTCGCCGGAGTAGCCCCGCTCGGCTTCGGCCAGACCACGTCCGTCCGCATCGGCGACGAACACCAGGCCGTGACGCGCCCCGAGCCGGTCGGGCTCGAGGAGATGCTCAGCACTTGGGAGAGCGACCCGACCCGCCTGGCCGACGCCGAGGTCTGCGTCAACACCCTGATCCGACAGCGCGATGAGCACATCCACGTGCCCTCCGAGGGCGACGCCGAGTTCCGCCTCGCCCTCAACCCCGCACTGCGTCTCGTCCTCGACCTGGCCCGATCACCGATCGGGTACCGCCAGTTGTCCGACAAGCTGGCCGCGGAGTTCCCCGCCGTAAGGGACACCGCGCGCGACCAGCTCCTGGGTGAACTGCTGCGGGTGCGCCTGCTGCGCTCCTCCCTGCGCGCCCCCGCCACCATCGCCGATCCCACCGACGTCTTACCGCCCGCGGCGCGCACCCAGGCAGCCAGCTTGCGGACAGCGTGCGACCTGCGGCTGGACGCCGACGTGCGGCTGCCTGAGCAGGTGCTGACCGAAGCGGCGACCGCGGCGACCATCCTGGCCCGCCTGGTCACTCACCCGAGCGGGACACCGGCCTGGCTCCGGTGGATCGAGCAGTTCACCGAGCGCTACGGCGAGAGCACCGCGGTGCCCGTGGACGTGGCCACGGATCCCGACCGGGGCGTGGGCTTCCCGGCAGGGTTCGTCACGGCGAGCGAACCGCCCCGCCCGATGTCTAGGCGTGACCGCCTGCTGCTGGAATTGGCTGGCACTGCCGCCGCCGAAAGCAGCCGCAGCGTCGCCCTGACCGGGGCGATGATCGAGGAACTGGAAGCAGCGGCCGGCGACCAGCCTCACGAGCTGGCGCCCCACCTCGAACTGGCCGCACAGGTCCACGCCTCCTCCGTTCCGGCTCTGGACCGGGGCAACTTCCGGCTGCGCGTGCTGACCGTCTCCCGCTCGGCCGGATCGATGATCGGGCGGTTCTGGCACCTCCTACCCGGCATCGAGGCGGCGTACGCGAACCTGCCCACCGTCCATCCGGAAGCAGAACTCGCGCAGCTCACCTTCCACGCCGGACGGGTGCCGGCCGACCTGCTCACCCGCGCACCGCAGGCCCTGCCCCGGATCGTGAGCGTCGGCGAATTCCGCCGTCCCGCCCCGCACGTCCTCTTCCCCCGCGACCTCGCGATCACCGTCACCGGTGGCCGCCCCCAGCTGGTGGAGTCCACGACGGGCAAGCCGCTGGAGCTGCTGGCCCCCACCGCAATCAACTTCCTGTGGAACAACTACACCCCGCCGATGGCCCGCTTCCTCGGCGAAATCAGCCGAGCCGCCTCCCCGCAGGTGACCTGGTTCGACTGGGGCGCCGCCTGGGCCCTGCCCTTCACCCCTGCCCTCACCTACCGGCGCACCATCCTCACCGCCGCCCGGTGGAAGATCCGCAGCCGCACGCTGCCCGCCCGGACCGCCCCTCTCCAGCAGTGGGCCGACCAACTCCACGCCTGGCGAACCCGTTTCGGGGTGCCGGAGCGGGTCCTGCTCGCCGAGGACGACCAGCAGCTTCCCCTCGACCTCACCCGCGACGTCGACCTGGACCTCCTGCGCGCGCACCTAGACGCCAGCGCCTTCGGCATCGCCACCCTGCACGAGGCGCCCCCGCCGGACGCCGACGAATGGATCGGCGGCCGGGCCCACAGCATCGTCATCCCCCTGGCCAGGCGCTCATGACCACGACAACCGTGCCCCGAACGCAGGACCTGTCCGAGGGCGCCCTGGGGATGGCCCTGCTCGACATCGAGCGCCGTGACCTGTCCACCGCCCGCCGCCACCTCACCCAGGCCACCGCCGGGGTCAGCACCGGCAGCAACGCCAGCCTCTTTCACGGCGCCCCCGCCCTGGAGTTCGTGCTGGCCCGCGCCCACGGGGTCGGCGATGAGGTCCGCGCGGCCGTCGACCGCGTCGTGGACGCCCGGCTCGCCGCCGCCCACCGCCGCCAGGCGTCGGGCGTGCTGCCCCACCTCGCCGAATGGGACCTCATCCGCGGCCTGACCGGGCTCGCCGCACTGCTGCTGTCCCGGCGCCCGACCGCACCGCGGCTGCACGACGTGCTCGCCTGCCTCGTCGCGCTCGCCCGCCCTGCCCGTGGTGACGGCCGGCTGCTGCCGGGGTGGTGGTCGGCGGCCGGCCCGGACGGAAAGGAGATGACCGGCGGGCACGGCAACAACGGCATGGCCCACGGCATCGCCGGGCCCCTGGCCGTGCTCTCCCTCGCCCTGTGCGAAGGCGTCAGCGTCCCCGGCCAGGAGGAAGCCGTCGGCACGTTCGTGACCTGGCTCGAGCGGCACGGCGCCCGCTACTGCTCCACCGCAGCCCATCTGGACGCCGAGCAGCCTTCCGAAGCGGAACCGGCCCGCCAGTCCTGGTGTTATGGCCAGCCCGGCATCGCCCGCGCACAGCAGCTCGCCGCGCTCGCCCTCGGCGACCCGGCCCGCCGCCAAACGGCCGAGGACACCGTCGAGACCATCCTGGCCGACCCGCTACGGCTCGCCCGCATCACCGACTCCACGCTCTGTCACGGCTGGGCCGGGCTGCTGATGCTCACCCGCGCGGTCGCCGCCGACAGCCCCGTACCCGCCCGCTTCACCCCGATCATCCAGGACCTGCACCGACGGCTGGCCGCCGACTGGGAGCACCTGCCCAAACCCGGATTCATGGAAGGCCGCGCCGGAGCCCAACTCGCCCTGAACGCCACCGACACCACCGGATGGACCCGCGCCCTCCTGCTCACCTGACCACCACCCTGCCGCCTCGCAAGGAGTTTCCTGCCCATGACCTTCGACGACGAGAACCTGCCGATCGCAGTGGACACACCCTGGTGGCACGCCTCCGTGGCCTTCACCGACCCGCACCCGGACGCCGCCCGGGCCCTGGCGACCACACTGGCCGGACACCGCTTCCACTTCCTACGCAAGGACGCCGGCGTGCGCCTGCGCACCGAGCAGCCTTTCCCCGGCCTGCTGAACCAGCTCGTCACCGACCGCGTGATCACCAGCTGGACAGGCGGCATCTACGAGCCGGAGACCCATGCTTTCGGCGGCCCCGAGAGCATGGCGGTCGCGCACGACGTGTTCTGCGCCGACAGCCCGGCCGCACTTGCCGAGACCGGCACCCCCGGCGCCCGCGAGCGCAGCGTGATGCTGCTGTCCGCCATGATTCGCGAGGCTGGGCTGGACCCTTTCGAAGCCGGAGACGTCTACGCCCGGTGGGCCGCCCTGCGGCCCACCGTCACCCCGCCCAAGGGGCCCGCACTGGAGAAGGCCGTCTCCGCGATGCAGCGGCTGATGAACGCGGACGCCGCCCTGCGCCCCGACGCGGAAGCGGGCTGGGTCGAGCGGGTCGCCGCGTTCGAGGACGCCGGCCGCCGCCTGCGTTGGCTCGCCGCCGACGGCCGGCTAATACGCGGACTCCGGGGCGTCCTCGCCCATCACGCGATCTTCGCGTTCAACCGCGCGGGCGTACCTGCCGACGCGCAGGCCGCCACCGCGTGGCTCGGCCGTCACGTCGCCTTCTCCACCGGAGAAGGAGCTGACGTGTCTACCCGCAAGTCCGCCGCGGCGGACCCTAGCCCTCCTCGGATGGAGACCACCGTGACACCCGTAACCGAACCCACCCAGCTGCGCAAAGCCCTCGCCCAGCGGTTGGTCGACAGCGGCCACCTGCGTAGCCAGGCGGCCATCGACGCGTTCCGCACCACCGACCGGCACGCCTTCCTGCCCGGCGTCGACCTGGAGAGCGCGTACAAGGAGGACGCGGTCCCGATCAAGTACGACGAGCACGGGGAGATGATCTCCTGCATCTCCGCACCGTCCATCGTCGCCACCCAGCTCGAACAGCTCGGCGCCCAGCCCGGCCACAAGGTCCTGGAAGCCGGAGCCGCCACCGGCTACAACGCCGCCCTCCTCGGCAAAATCGTCTCCCCCGGCGGGCAGGTGTGGACCCTCGACGTCGACCAGGACCTCGCCGCAGGCGCCAGCCGGCACCTCGCCGAGGCCGGCGTCGACAACGCCACCGCAGTGATGGCCGACGGCGCGGCCGGGCTGCCCGAGCACGCCCCCTACGACCGGATCATCTTCACCGTCGGCTCCGGCGATGTCCCCGTGAAGATCCTCGACCAGCTTGCCCCCGGCGGACGCCTGGTCCTGCCGATGCGCATCCGCGGCAGCATCTCCCGCTCCTTCGCCTTCGAACGCGACGGGGAGACGTGGAAGACCGTCTCCTGCGAGATGGCCACCTTCATCCCGCTACGCAAGGGCGTCTGCGACGACGTGTACACCCTCGTCCCGATGGCCGGCGAGGGCAACGTGCGCCTGGAGACGTTCAGCGAACAGGACGTCGACCGCGACGCCCTGCGTACCGTCCTCGACCAGCAGCAGACCAAGATCTACACGGGAGTGAAGTTCCGTCAGGGCTCCCCGTGGGAGTGGCTGTACCTGTACCTGGCCTGCGTGCTGCCCAACGGTCTGTCCCGGCTGCCGGGCCAGCGCCCCGGGTTCACCCCGCACTTCGGCTGGGGCTCCATGGCCGCCCTCGACGGCGGATCGCTCGCGTACCTGATCATCCGCGAGGGCGAGGACGAGAAGGGCCGGTACTGGGAGGCTGGCGTGATCGGCCACGGCGAGGGCGGCTCCGACCTCGCCGAGCGCGTCGTGAGCGAGATCCGCGCCTGGGACGCGACCGGCGGCAACGACGCACCCGAGCCGAGCTTCCGGATGGCCGTCGCGGACTCGCGTGACCGGCTGACGGCGGACGACGCCCGCTTCGTCGTCGACAAGCCTTACAGCCGACTGGTCGTCGACTGGGCGCGCAAGGGCTGAGCCGATGATCCCAGCGATAGCCAGCCGCATTCCCCTGGTCCGCCGCACCAAGGCGCCCGCGCTCCCCTTGGAGGAGCGCATCCACCACCTCACCGGGCTGACCGTCGCGCCCGCAGGTGCGAGTCACCATGACCTGGTGGCCCGCGCCTGCGGGGTCCTCAACTACGCCGCGCTCATCGCCTCCGACGTCGGCCTGCCCGACCTGGCCGCCGACCTGTGCTGGCGCCAGCACCAGGTCTTCGCCGACGCCGGACGCCTGAGCGGACCGATCGCCGTCATGTCGCTGATGCCGCTGGTCAACCTCTCCCGGCTGCTGACCCGCGACGGCCAGGGTGAGGCCGCCTATAACCTGCTGGTCCGCCTCAACCACGCCGCGCGGCAGCAGGAGAAGACCGAGGTCGACGGACACACCATCGACCTCTCGCCCCTGACCGGCACGGATGAGGATCACCGCACGGTGTGCCAGGAGTTGTGGGTCACGCTGCTCGTGGACGGCGCCCGTGCTCTCGCCCGCATCGGCCGATGGACCGACGCGGCCGAGGCCATGGCCCAGCACCGCGGCATAGGCAACCGGCTCCTCGACGGCCGCCAGATCAAAGTCATGGCCCTGATGGAAGAGGGGCTGGACCAGCAGGCCCGCGACCTGATCGACACCACCCAGCCCACGGAATCCTGGGAAAGCCTCGTTGGCCAGATCCTGCGCGCCCACTGCCGCCCCAACGACGGCTCGGTTCCACAGGCCGACCTCGGCCGGACGCTGAGCGAAGCCGCCGCGCTCCTGAACCACCCGGATCCGTCGACCGCCGTGTTCCAGACCCGGCGGGCCTGTCCGCCCTGGAGCTGGACCCCACCGGGTCATCCGCGGACATGCTGCCCGGCACCGTCGCCGACGTGGCCTGCCTCGACGCCTACGCGGCACGTGAGGTCCTCAACCATCCGGCTGTAGCAGCCCTCAGTCCGGGAAGGATAGATGTGCTCTGCGGAGTGATCGCGACTGCGGGGCTCGGGGTCGGCACCTTGCCCGCTGCCGACCACCAGGCTCTGTCGAAGTCCGTCACCCTCGGCGAAGCCGAACTGAGGCGACTCCTGCAGGGCGACAAGGCAACAGCAGGCAGTCCCCCGAAGGAGGTACCGCCACCCACGTGAGTGATCGAACACAGCATCACGAACCGCCGCACACGACCACACAAGGAAAGGACCCGGTATTCGAATTTGAGTTCTAGATTTCGCCCGCTCCCACCCGTTACGGCGACACCAGAACCCCCGTTACCCGATCACCCGTCCGCATCTCGCCCCGAGGAGTCCCCATGCATCCCGTACGCCGCCCTGCCCTCGTTCGTCCTGCGTTCGAAAACACCTCCGCCTCCTCGGGCATCACTTTTCACACTGCCGATGGCCGCAACTCCCAGCTCGCCGCAGGAATCACGACCGGATACGAGGTACCTGGCATGACGCAGCCCACTCGTCTCCCGTCGTCCGTCCTTACCTACAGCTTCCGGCACGGCGATGCCCTCGTGACCAGTGGTCGGCGCACTGTCGAACGCCTGGTACAGGAGGGCGGCCTGTGAGCGACTCGCCTCACCAGCTGATCGCCGACGTCGCGCAGGTCCTGCTTCGTGCGAACGGCGCCGCCCTGTGCGTGCGCCGTCCACCGGAGGCCGCCCTCGCGCCGGGACAGCTCACTGTCGTGGGCGGCCATCTGGAAGCCGGTGAACCACTCGACTACGCTGCGCGACGCGAGGCCAAGGAGGAGGTGGGAGTCCTCATCAGCGCTGAGCAGCAGGAGTTCTGCGGCCTCATCCACCACCACGACCCCGACGGTGGCCCGGACCGGATCACCGCCGTGTTCGTCGCGCAGTCCTGGACGGGTGAGCCGTACAACGCCGAGCCGGACAAGCACGAAGGGCTCTTCTGGGTGCCCATGGAGACACCGTCGCCGGACTGCCACCCCTACACCGCCACGATCTTCCACCTGCTCACCCATGGCCCGTCCTACCGGGCCACCAACTGGCCTGCGGGAGGCGCCCGGTGAAGAGGTTCTTCGGCCCGGTCACGATGGCCGACCCCCAAGTCTCCGACGCCGAACACGAGCTGTTCGGCGGACCACTGCGCTACGACATGGGCTGGTCCCAGCACGAGCACGCGACCTTGGACCTGACCATGATGTCCGCGCTGCGCTCCATGCCCGCACTCGTCGGCGCCACGCTGCGCATGGCCTGGCAGGCTGACCAGCGTGCCCTGCTCTCCGTCGGAATCAGCGAGATCGGCCAGGGCATCGCCGCAGCCGCCGGCCTGCTCGCCGTCAACGCCGTCATGCACGCCCTGCTCGCCGGCAGCGGCACCGCTGCCGAGCGGCTCCACGCCCTGTTACCCGGCCTGCTGGCCGCCGCCGTCATCGGCGTCGTCAACTCCGCCCTGTCCGCCTGGTCCACCTCCCGCGCAGGACGCCTGGAACCCAAGGTCGAGCGGATCGCCACCACTCAGTACCTGGCCGCCGCAGCCCGCGTCGAACTGGAAGCCATCGACGACCCCGACTTCCGGCGGCTCGTGGACATCGCCCAGCACGGCCCCGGCTCCGCCCGTCGCATGATCAGCGCCTGCGTCGCTGCGCTGAACGGCCTCATCTCCCTGATCACCACCGCCGGCGTCCTCGCCGTACTGCACCCCGCGCTGCTGCCCATGCTGATCCTCATCGCCGCCCCGCGCGGCTGGGGCGCCATGCGCGTGGCCCAGGAACGGTACGTGTCGGTGATGAGCTGGATCGAGCACGTGCGGGCCAGCCGCCTCATCGGCAACCTGCTCACCGAACGCACCGCCGCACAGGAAGTCCGTCTCCACGCGGTCGGCGCCTTCCTCCTCAGCCGCTACGAGCGCATGGCCGAGAGCGCCGAGGCCGAACAGGAGCGCCTTGCCTCCAGCAAGGCCCTGACCGAGTGGGTCGCCTCCGCGCTGTCGGGACTGGCGATGGCCGCGACCTACGCGGCCATGTTCTGGCTGATCATGGCTGGGCACATGAGCCTCGCCGTCGCCGGTACCGCCGTCATCGCCGTACGGACCGGCTCGGCGAGCCTGGGGGCGCTGGTCATGAACATCAACCAGCTGCACGAGGAGAGCCTCTACGTCCGCGACCACGGCCGCTTCCTCACGCAAGCCGGCCAGCGGACGCTGCCCGCCGGCGGTGCGCCCGTACCAGAACGGGTCAAGGAGATCGTTCTGGACCGGGTCACCTACCGCTACCCCGACCGGCACACCGCGGCCCTGGAAGGGGTCTCCCTGACGCTGCCGATGGGATCGGTCACCGCCGTAGTGGGCGAGAACGGCTCCGGCAAGAGCACCCTGATGAAGATCCTCTCGGGCATGCTGCTGCCTGAGTCCGGCACGCTGCGCTGGGGCGAGGCGGACCTTACCGGCCTCGACCGGGCCCAGGTCTTCGAGCGCGTCTCCCTGCTCACCCAGGACTTCCAGCGCTGGCCCGTGACCGCCGCGATGAACATCCGCCTCGGCCGCCCCGACCACCCCGCGACGGACGACGACCTGAAGCCCTCGGTCGACTACGCCGTCGCCGGCCCCGTGATCGCCAAACTCCCCGACGGACTGCGCAGTCTGCTGGCCCGCATGTTCCGCGGCGCAATCGAACTGTCCGGCGGCGAATGGCAGAAAGTTGGCCTGGCCCGCACGCACTGGCGTAGCTCGACCTCCCAGGCGGACGGCGTCCTCATCGTGGACGAGCCGACCTCCGCCCTCGACCCCGAAGCCGAGATCGAAGCCTTCGATCGCATCCGCCGTCTCGCCGCGCCGAACCGGGCCGTCGTCCTGGTCACCCACCGCATGTCCGGCGTTCGCCATGCCGACCACATCTACGTCCTCAACAGCGGGCACCTCGCCGAGCACGGCACCCACGACGAGCTCATCGCCGCCCGCGGCCGGTACGCCGCCATGTTCGACGCCCAGGCCGCCCAGTACGCCCCGACCGCGATCATCCCGAACCCTGCTGCGCCCACCGTCTCGGACCAGGTATGACCCGCTCGACCGGAAGGCCCACCGTGACCACGCCCCCCACCACGGACCTCGACCAAGCCACCCTCCTGCGCCACCTGCTGGCCGACCACTTGGCCACTGCCGGACACATCCGCACCCCGGCGGTCGAGCAGGCAGTACGGCGCCACCCACGTCGACGCGGAAACGCAAGAGCGCAGCCACCGCACCCTGGCGCGCTTGCGAACCCAAGGCCGCAACCAGTGACCGGCCGCCCCGGAGCCTGAGTCATGGAGCACCCCGGTTCAACAGACCGCAACGGACACACCGCATCCAACGGAGGCACGCGTGCCTGACGACACCCAACAGGCGGTTCCAGCCGTCCCGAGTCCGGCGACAGGAGATGAACCGCGGGAGTATCACATGCACCTGCTCCCGCGGTACTACCGCCAAGTGGAGGCATGGCCGTAAGACGATCGAAGTGAGGGTGGCCACCCCGCAGAAGCGCACCGTCGCAGCCGGCGACACGGTCGTCTTCCACGACCGGGACACCGGGCGGGAACTCGACGTCACCGTGCAGCGGATCACCCCATACCCGACCTTCGAGGATCTGCTCAGCTCGGAGGATCCCGCGCGCATCGACCCGGACGGGCCGCCCGGAGAACTGCTCGCCAACCTCCGCAGCATCTACCCGCCGGCCAAAGAAGCGCTCGGCGCCCTCGCCCTCGAATTCGACCACCGTCCTGCCCGTCCGGGCCGCCCCATGCCGATGACGCCCGCGCAGTACGCGCAGACCGTCCCCCACCACACGGTGTACGGCTGCCTGTACATCCGCGACGAACACGACCGGCCTGTCCAACTGCGCTCGGTCTACGGCTCGCGCCTCTGGCAGTTCCCGGGCGGCAACCTGGACGCCCAAGGAGAGGACCCGCTGCAGACCGCCCGCCGCGAAGCGGTCGAAGAGACCGGCCTCGAGCTCGGCCTGCTCACGCCGAGACTGCTCCTGACGCACTTCCTGCACGCCGGGCCCCGCCTGCCGCTGAACAAAGTAGGGCTTGTATTCGACGGAGGACGGCTGACCGCGGACCAGCTCGGCCGGATCCGCCTCGATCCCGCCGAACACGACATGTGGGCCGTCCACGATCTCGCCACTTGGCAGGAGCTGATGGCGCCGCGCGCCTTCTCCCGTCTCGACGCCATCGAACGAGCCCGTCGCGGCGAGGGCCCCGCCTACCTCATCACGCACACCTGATCCCCGGCCCGCCCACCCAAGAGGCAGTCGTGCCCGCCGAGGACACCAACACCCAAGCCTGGTTAATCTACGGCCAGCGACAACTGGCCCGCGCCTTCACACCGTCCATCCCCGACCGGCTGTCCTGGACGTCCTGGGGAAGGGATCGGGCCGGAAGCTGAAGTCCTCGGTGACGTCACCGGCCGCCACGTCCTGGAAATCGTCTCCGGCGCCGGCCACCACGCCGTCCATCTCGCCCAGGCGCACGGCGCCCGCGTCACCGGCATCGAGCTGTCCCCGGCCCAGCACGAACGCGCCATCTCCACCCACGCGGACGTTGAAGGTGTCGAGTTCGTCCAAGGAGACGTGGCCGAGTACCTGGCCGAGGCCGAGCCGTTCGACGCCGCGTACGCGATCGGGACGCTGGGGTTCATCGACCCCCACCGCTCGCTGCCGCGGCACTTCGCGACGGACTGCGTCCCGGCGCCCCCCTGATCCTCTCGCTCCTGCACACCGACCTGCACGGCCGCGCCCCGTCCACGGAGGTGCATCCGTGTTGAGGCCACCGATCTGCTGCACCACCCAGACGACTCTGCCGCGGTCATCCAGCAGCTCATCCATGCCCGCCGCCTGCCCGACCGATCAGCAGCCACCTCCGGCACGTGAGCCCTATGCCGGGCGGGTCCTGCGGCCATGAGCCATATGCGGTGCTGTCGCGCCGTCCAGTAGCAACAGCATGGTCCCCCTTTAGTAGAGACTGAACATCAATCCCCGGGGCTTGACACCTTCCTACGCCAGCTACTCCGGAGCCGCAAGGTCTGCCAGACCGGTATCACACATGATGCGGTCGATTGTCCCGGCCAAAGTGCTGTCGGCACCAATGACGGTCTCCATAGCGCGGGGCAGCAGGTCATGTTCCCGGTACCAGGAGCGGAGCTGCGCCTCGCTGATGTGAGCGAGATCGGGCTTGGTGGCGTGGCGGGCCAGGGTTTCCTCGAAAGGCATGTCCAGGTAGTAGCCGTGGCTCACGCCACGGTGGTCGGCACGTAGTTGGGCCAGTATGTCGCTGTAGTGTTCGGCGTAGAGGACGCCCTCAATCACCGCGTGATAGCCCGCAGCGAGGGCGTAGCGGGCGACGACGTCGATCAGGCCGATGTTCGCCGCCCCGGGCCGGTCGTGCTCGCACAGAACCACACAGCGGAGGTTGTCCTGGCTGACCAAGGCTAGTCCGCGCCCGAACCTCTCACGCATGCCGACCGCGATGCTCGATTTTCCCGAGCCGCTATTGCCTCGTACGATCACCAGCCGCGTCTCTTCTGTGCCCACCATCACCTGCGTCACGCTACGCGAGCAGCGATGTCTGGGGATGCTGGCGACGCCACTACAGGCACGGATCCTTCTCTATGCGAAGCGGCCCGTGCCGGTTCTGCGCGTTCGAGTGCCCGTCGGTGCACCCTTCGGGGGCTCGGCTGGATTATGTTCGGAAACACCGAACGTCCACGACGTCCATGCCTGCGGCCTTGGCTGCCTGTACACCTTCGGTCGAGTCTTCGTAGACCAGGCAGCGGGCTGGTGCGACGGCGAGGCGGGCCGCGGTGAGGAGGAACAGCCCGGGGTCCGGTTTGCCCCGAGGGGCGTCTTCACCGGTGATGATGTCGGTGAATAGAGGGCGTAGGCCGGTGGCGTCGAGGCCGGCGTGGACGGCTCGGCGTGCACCGCCCGAGGCGATGGCCAGGGGCAGGCGGCCGTGCAGGGTCTCGGCAAGCTGGACCACCGGTTGGTATGTCTGCAGTTCGGCGATCTCGTCGAGGATCAGGTCGAGACACTGAGCGACAACCTCGTCGATCGGCACGTGGGTCCCCGTGGCGGCTGCCAGTTCGCTGATCAGCTCTGCACCGGAGGTCCCGATCCTGGACGTGTAGAACGACTCGTCCATGGTGAGACCCCATCTGGTGCAGGCGCGCGAGAGACCGCGGAAGTTGAGGGGATGGCTGTTGACGAGCGTTCCGTCCCAGTCGAAGAGCACCGCGTCGTAGCGGTCCGGGTCCGGAGGATTCCCATGGTCGCAGGTGCCGGGTGCCGGGCAGCTGGAGTCGGGTGGTGAAGCGGCGCCGAGCGCGTCGCGTTCGCGTGGTGAGGTGGACGAGTGCTGGTCGGCCGGCGGGCCGATTCGGGGGTGACGTGCCTGCATGGGGGCCTCGCTGTCGCGTCGTCAAGTGGTCTTCGTGATCAGGTCTCGTGCGTGGCGCTGGGCAGCCACGGGGTCGGGCGGGGTGGCGGTGACCGCTGACATGAGACGTCCTAGCAGGTGAACGGAGCGGTAGACGGCCAAGGTCTCCTCTGAGTGCGGGATGCCGTGGTCGGTAAGGAGTCGGCTCATCTGGACCGGATGGACAACGAAGGCATGAGCGGCCCGGGCGTAGTCGAGGCTCGGATCCCCGTAGATCGCCAGCTCCCAGTCGAGGCCCGCGGTACCGGCTGGCCCGAACAGGAAGTTCCCGGGTTCCGGATCGTTGTGCAGGAGACGAGGCGCGTCCGGCTCGGGTGGGGACGCACTCGCCAGTGCCTCGGCGGTGGCGGCGGCTTCGTGGAATCCGTGGCGGGCGAGCGCGGCCTGATACGAGAGGAGCCGCTCGCGCAGGTAGTCTCCCCAGCTTGCGGCCACCGGGGTGAAGAGACGACCGAAGCCGGGGCCGGTGATCTGGTGGACGCGATGCAGGTAGGGGATGACCCGCCGCAGCGCCTCCTCACCACTGCCCGGCGCCGTGCCGTGCAGACGTCGCAGGATCAGCAGTCGGCGGCCCCGGACGGAACCGCCCGCGAGTACGGACGGGGCTCGTATGCCGGCCTCGGAAAGCCTCTGCAGAGCTGCCTTCTCGGTGTGTGCGCGCCAGGGTTCGCGGTAGACCTTGGCCACGGCGCCAGGCAGGCGGAGAAGCCGGTTGCTCGGGGGAATCACTGTGGCGCTCATCGGCTTGAAGCGGGGCTGCTGAAGGCCGCGCGCACGGTCTCGGTGACGGCGGCGTACGGGACACGGGTGCCAAAGCGCAGGCTGACGGCCGGCTGACTGGCGAGGGCGTCGACAACGCGGGCTCCATTGCGCGCGAGGGCGTCGGGGCTGCTCGTCCGGATGCCGAGCCAGTCGCTGACGTAGATGTTGTCGCCCGGCGACATGCGCTGAGCGCCCAGCAGTTCCCGGGCCGACTCTGGGCGCATCGCCTGCAGATGTAGCTCCTGGGAGTCCTGGATGACCTGTGGGAAGACGACGAGATCCACGGTTGCGGTCGTTGCCAGTGGCGTGCCGGTGCGCTCGTGCCATTCGGAGGGGAGGATGTGCAGTTTGTTGGAGCCGCGGAAGTTCTGCCAGTCGGTGTTCATCGTGGACTGGGGGCGCGTGAGGTCCCACTGCTCGGCGCTCGCGTATCCGAGTGCTTGCAGGGTGCCGCCGTTGAGCCGGATCGGGCCGGGCATGGCGACAGCCTGCGGAGCCGCACCTGGGAAAGCGGTGATCATGGTGCGGTCGTTGGAAAGGAAGGCGCCCTTCGCGGTCGCGGCCAGCGCGAGCGCGAGCGTGGACTTGCCGGCGCCAGAGTCGCCGACGACCAGGATGCCGCGGCCGTCCATAGTGGCGGCCGAGGCGTGCAGGCACACCCAGCCGTCGTCCTCGGCCCGCCGGTAGCCGATCTCCCGCAGATGCCGGGCGGCGTTCATCGTGGCGTCGGTGTCGTCGCAGGTGATGACGGTGAAGTTGCCGGGGTGGCGGACGATGAGCTGCGGCGCGATCCCGGCATCGGGATCGGTCAGGAGCACCGGGCCGCCGGGCATCGGGTGCCATGCTGCCGGGGCACCGACGTGCATCCGTACGTGGCGTGGAGCTCCGGTGCCCGTTGAACGGACACGCTCGGCAAGGGCCGCGACGCGGGCACGGGGCAGGGCGAGAGCGCGCATCGTCGCGCTGCTGCCGGTGGCCGCGGCGTCGGGGCGCACGACGTTCCACAGGTCGCTGGGCGGCATGAACAGGCGCTGTACGTAGGTCGTTGCCATGCTGGTCGATGCGAGTACCTCGATCGTGAGGCCGCCGAGCTGGACGGTGATCTTCTCGGTGCACCACGCGTCGAGGGCGGCCACGTTGACGTCGCCGTCGAGGAAGGCGTCGAGCACGGGTATGGCCTGATCAGTGGCGGGCATCGGCGTCTCCGGCTGCGAGGAAGTGTTCGATCTTGCTCTGGCCGTTGCGGACGTGCGGGATGTGGTGGGCCGTCAGGGCGGCGGCGACGGTGTCGGCGGTCTCGGTCACGGAGTGCCGGATCCGGGCGGCGGTCGCGGTGACAGGGGTGGCGGTGAAACAGGCCCCGTACTCGATCTCGACCTGTTGGAGGGTGCCGGGGTGCGGAGCGAGGGTGGTGGTGTCAACGGTGACGGTGGACCAGTGGCCGTCCGCGTCGGCCGGCGAGGGCAGGTCCCAGGTGGCGCGGTGGAGCGTGCCGGTATGAACGAGGCGCGGGTGGCCGAGGGCTTCGGCGACCTGGGCCAGGGCCTCGTCACGGGTGGCGGCGGGGCGAATGCTCTTGTGGAGACGGCCGGCCTTGAGGACTTTGGCCTTGGCCCACCAGGTTCCATCGGGGCGGGGTGTCAGAGCGGCGTACTCGCGCCGCCCGGTGCCGGGCGGCAGATAGATGTCCGAGCGCAGGACCCGCCGGTGGATGGTGGCGCCGAAGACCGGCACACCGGTAGCGGGCAGAAGGTCGCGCAGCAGACGTGCGACTGCGGCGGGATTGGCCGGGACTGTGAGGGTGATCTTCTCCTCGGCCTCTGGGCCCTGGCCGGAGCGATGGCCGGGGCGCGGTAGCGGGAAGTTCACCGCGCCGCGCTCGTCGGCGATGGCGCTGGCCCACGCCGTGACGTCTCCGGATGCGTCGGCGGACGTGGTGGTGCGGTGGAAGGCTGCCAGGACGACGGCGTCCGGGCGCCACTGCGCGGTGACGAAGAAGAGGGCCTCACCGGTGGATTTGTCGATGTGGCAGGCCCATAAGGGGACGTGGACCAACCCGAGGACGGCCTGTTTCGGGCGACCGGGCTCGGGCCCATGCCACAGCTGACGGCGCAGGGTCGGCCCGTCAAGGACGAGGGCGGGGCCGGATACGGGGACGCTGAGGTGGGTGTAGGCGATGCCAGGGTCGGTGGGCGAATCGGTGGTGGCCGCGACGAGAAGCACGAGTGGTCCCTTCGGATGAGCTACGGCCGGGTGAGGATCGCGCGCCACACGGAGCGCTGCCCCGGGTCTCCCGGGCGGAGGTACTGCACGGCTTCCCCGCTCGGGACGAGTCCTGAGGCATGGATGAGACCGAGCAGGTCGTCGGGGAAGAGGAGCGTCATGTGCTGGCCGTTCGGCAGCGCGTACCGGTCGTCGCCGAGGGAAGTCAGGCACGCATCGAGGTGAGTGGCAGTGAAGAGGTTCAGCGACAGTGTTCCGCCGGGGACGAGGACCCGGTACAGCTCGCGTAGCGCCGTGGCGAGAGCGTCACGGTGGTGGAGGTTATGCAGGACGCCGTGGCACACGACGAGGGACGCCCGCCGGTTGCCCAGCGGGAGGCTGGCGACGTCGGCTTCGACGAAGGCGGTCCGGGGCCCGGTGTGGCGGCGGGCCTGGTTCAGCATGCCGGGGTGCCGGTCGATCGCGAGGACGCGGTAGCCCGCGGCGGCCAGGGCGGGCAGGTTCCGGCCGGCACCGCAGCCCGCGTCGAGGGCGAGGGCGGCTTCGGGTACCGGGGCGGCGAGCAGATCCGTCAGGTAGGGCGGTGCGGGCAGCTCGGCGAAAGCGGCGACCGTGGCGCGGTCGTTCCAGTAGGTACCGGTGGGTGCCGGCCCGGAGTGGGTCACCGTTCCTCCTGGCAGTGGAGCGTGTAGCCGCTGTTCCACGGCCGACAGTGCACGGTCCGAAGTCCCGCGTCGGCGAACGCCTGCTCGCATTTGTCGGGGGTACGGGTGAGGGCGGCGAAGGTGGGGCCGACGGAGGAGAGGGTGAGGACCTCGGCGAGCTGCTCGGTGAAGATGTGCTCGACCTTCTCGCCGGTGGTCAGCAAGTCGGGATGGGAGAAGGCGCAGTTGGCGAGGCTTCCCATCCGGAAGCGGTAGTCGAACAGCAGGCTGCCGAGTGGGCGGAGGTCGCCGTCGAGGAGGGCGGGCCAGGCGTCGTGCAGGAGCCGGTAGGCGATCTCGGGGCCGTACGTGCGGCCGGTGGTGGTGAAGGCGTCGAAGTGGCGGGCCTCGGCGGCGAGGCTGTCGCGGGCGTCCCAGATCACCGGGTCGTGGGGCATGCCGAGCACGATGCGCAAGTCTTCGGGCAGGGCGGCCTGCAGCAGCGGAACTTGCGCGCCAGCGATCACCTGGACCGCGCCCGGTATGAGCCCGGCCGTCGCGGATCCGCCCAGACACTGGACCGGCAGAAGGTGAGCGTCGTCGTTGTCGATCTCCTCACCGTGGTTGAGTGCCAGGAACTTGACGAGCCGTCGGGCCGGGACGGGATGTCCGTAGAGCTCGTTGACGGCCGCGGCCACGGCGGCGATCTGCCCGCTGCTCGAGCCGAGTCCGAGGTGCGCGGGCAGGTCCGGGGTGCTCACCCGTACCCGCAGCCGCTCTCGGGTGCCGAGTGCCGTGCGCATCAGCAGCGCGGCGTGCCGGGCAAGGACCGGGTGGTCGCAGTCGGGGGTCGTCTGCACGGCGGGTCCGTCTCCGACGATCTCGACCTTGACGCGGCGCATGAGGTCGCAGGCGAAGAGGAGTTCGCCCGCGAGGTAGGCGCCCTGGCTGGGAACGATCTTGCTGGAGTCCAGGGCCATGGCGTTGATGCGGCTGGGGTAGTCCAGGCGTACGTGATCCGCAACCGGCTGTGGCGGGTTGCCGGGCCTGGGGTCGAGTGCGAGCGGGGAGCGTGGGGCACCGAGCGGGAAGGGCGGAAAGTCGCTGTCGATGGAGGCGCTCATACGGGACTCCCGGGGCTGAGAAGGGCGCGGGCGCTTTCGGTGACGTCGAGCAGGCGGTCGAGGGCGCTGGTGGTGTAGCCGCCGCTGCCGAGGGCTCCGTTATCTCGGACGGCCATGTTGTCCCGTGCGAGTTGGCGGTGGGGCAGGCGAAAACGCAGCAGGTCATCGATGAGCAGGGCGACGGCCGGCCGCAGGTGCGGGCGGTGGCGGGCGAGGCGGGCGAGACCGCGAGTCCGGCGGGCTGCGTCGACCATGGCGCGGTGGTGCGGCGGCAGGTAGAGGACGTTGTCGGTGAGGTACTGCTCGTACCAGGCGGCGAGGTTGCCGGTGGCGGCCTGGTTGAGGATCATCACGTCGAGGACGAGCAGGGGCATCTGGGCGCCGCCCGGCGCGTAGTAGGTGGTCCCGTCGATGTCCAGGGGCGGGTAGTACGGACGCAGGAGACCGGTGAAGTACTCGGGTGTGAGCGAGCGTTTGACCGTCAGCAGATGCGCGGCGAAGGCTCGCAGCCGCTCGTGGACGGTCGCGGCGAGTTCGTCGGCCGCTTCCTGGTTGGCCGCCTCGGGTATGCCCGCGCAGTGCCGGATCGCGTCGTCGAGGGCGTGGCTGGCGTCGGTGACCTCGTCGATGAAGACGTGCTCGCCCGGGGTGTCGGTGAAGGAGCGCCTTCGGGGGCCACGGGGGTTGCGGGTCGCGTAGGAGTACACGGTCTCCCGGGGGACCTCGTCCGCTGTGACGCCCAGGTGGAGCAGGGCGGCTTCGACGGCGATCGGCGGGACCTGGCGGGAGGTGTGGCGGGCGAGGGAGGCGGTGATCATGCCCAGGTCCCGTAACGCCGCCCTGGCGGGGGCGACGTCACGGATCGAGGCGGCGTGCCGGGAGAGGTGCTCGGCTCGGGTGTGCAGCCACCTGGTGTCGGCCGCGATGTTGGCCTGGGGCAAGGCCCTCATCACCGCGTCGGCGCCGAGCGGGTCGAGCGTGGCCGTGATCGAGTCGAGGTCGTGGGTGAGCGTCATAGGTCCTCTCCCGGCTCCCGGTGTCCCGGGCGCGGTCATTCGATGGGCAGGTCGTCCCGGTAGGACCACACGCGGCCGGCGCTGAGGCTGTCGAGGTAGTCCAGCAGGGGTTCGATCTCGGGCCGGGTCGCGGTCGACGAGGCCAGGACGGCCTTGGCCTCGGTCAGCGGCAGCAGGACCGCGCCGGTCACTTTGTCTTCCGGGTCGTGCACCGCGATCTCGCCGTCCCACTCGGTGCAGTCGAAGGTCAACACCACGGTGGAGGGGTACCGGTCGGTCGTGGTGTTGACCAGGTAGGCCAGCGGGCCCACCGCCCTCAGGTTCAGGCCGGTCTCTTCCTTGACCTCGCGGACCAGGGCCTCGGTGAGGAGTTCACCGCGCTCGACGCCGCCGCCGGGGACGGACCACATCTCCTTTCCGTCACGCTGTTCCTGGACGAGGACGATGTGGTCGTCGCGGCGCAGCAGTGCGGCGACGACCTGGACACCGGGCCCGGTGACCGGTGCGGGAGCCGGGACGGCAGTGGTGGCGGTGTCGTTGGCGGTCATGTTCGCTCCAGTTCGGTTCGCAGGGCCGCGGTGCACCCAGGGACCTGGGTGGGGTCACGGCCGTGCCAGTACAGGAAGTACGACAGGGTGATGACAAGGCGGTGGAAGGCGAGGCGATGCTCGAACAACGGGTCGGCCACTTCCCCGCGTTGCTGCCAGTAGGCGTCCAGCATCTGTCGCCGGTCGTGGGTGGAGGGCAGGCACCAGCGGTCGAGTTTGACGAAGTCGCTGGCGTATTCCGCTGTGGTGGCGTGGTCGAAGTCGAGCAGGGCGATCTTGCCGCCGGGACGGATGAGGATGTTATCCGGGTGGATGTCCTGATGGGTATTCACGCACTCGTGGTGGCCGAGCGTTTCGGCCAGAGCCAGGCCGCGCTTGCGGGCTTCCTCGGCGAGCGCGGTAGGAATCAGCCGGTGTCGGCGCAGGACGTCCAGGAGGTCGGAAAGATGGCGGGCACGGGAGGCCGGCGTCGCCACGAGGGGACGTAGCGGCTGGATGGAGTGCAGCAGGGCGATCTGGTGCCCGAGTCGCGGCCACAGGTCCGCCCTGATGGCGTTGTCCTGGCGGGCTTCGGCGAAGGTGCGGCCATCCAGCCATTCCTGGAGCAGGAAGGGGCCAAGGTCAGGGTCGGCGCCCACACGCAGGACCTGCGGGACCGCGACGCCGCCCGCCCTCGCGTCGCTCATGGCCGCGGCCATCTGACGCAGATGAGCCTCGCCCTCACGGTCGTTGAGCTTGAGGAGATAGGCGCGGTCGGAGTCGGCAAGGTGCCAGCAGGTGTTGAAGCGGCCCTGAGGCAAGGGCCGGGCGCTGAGGGGTCCGGCGCCGGGCAGGAGACGCCTGAGGGCCGTGTGGTCGAGCGTGGCTGTGGTCATCGTCCGGCTCCCGCGATGATGAGGCCAGCGGGCAGTCCGTCGCGCATGAACACCGCATGGACGTTCTCGGCGAAGTCGATGACCTGCTCGACGCCAAGCTGGTCCGGGTCGCGAACGTCCAGGCGGGGCAGAGCACCGTGCAGATGACGGCCGAGGTCCCAAGGTGCGGCGAGTTCGACGGCATCGGTCCGGGGCTCGGACAGCGCGGTGAGCGCCAGGTGCAGGCCGCTGTCGCTGACCCTGCCGTCTACGGCGCACAGTCCCGCGGTCGCGGAGCGTGCCGCCAGTACGGTGCCGATGCTGGTGGGGGCGAGGAGTTCCGCCAGGTAGGCGGTGCCGGTCCAGGTCCGGCCGGCCTCGATGTCCAGCTCAGTGTCGAAGAACCGGTTCGGGAAGCGCCGGAACTGCTCGCGCCGAAGGTGCCGGCGGCGCGGCAGCAGCACATCGGCGTTGTGACGGGCCATCTGGACGACGGGTGCGGCAGCGCCGTCGGTGCGGCGCACCCTGATCTCGGCCGAGGTGTCGATGGAGAAGGAGTAGTCGTCGCTGTGGGGACGGAGGAATCCCGCCGCGTCCTTGCCGATCTTGGCGGTGATGGCATCGGGGAAGATCTGCAGCTCGTCGGCTCCGGTCTCGCCCAGGGCCTTGTACTCGGCGGAGCGGAAGGTGCCGTCCGCCTCGAAGTTCAGCAGGACACGCAGGGAACCCGGCAGCAGCATCGTCGCGTGGATCGCGCCGACCAGGGACAACTGCTGCTGGTGCAGGTCAAGGACTTCGAGGAAGTAGCCCTCGGTGCGTACGCCCATCAGCTCATTGGCGAAGGGATTCTTCAGGTCGGGAGCGTAGATCCACAGGTCGCCGCCGGCCCGAGCTTCACCCCAGCGGATGTCCTGCATCTGCTCGCCGGTGGCGCGCCGGTGGGCGAAGGTGTGGAAGGAGTAGCCCGGCACCTGCGGGTCACGACGTCCTTCGGGGTGGACGACGAAGTGACGGAAGCAGTCGGTGTGGGTGCGGGTGTCCGCGACCACCTCGGAGGTGATGCTCCGCCCGCTGCGGCTGCCGCTGCCGTCGGAAGCCGTCGAGCGGGCTCGGGCGGTGGCCTCGGCCAGGTGCCCGGCGAACGCGGTGATCTGGGCATCGGTCAGGGAGGCGGAGGCGTAGAAGTGGTAGAAGAGGCGGGTCCCGCCGCCGTGCGGGTCAGGGAGGCTGAGGGGGACGAGCCGGTAGCGGTCGCACAAGTCCGTCGGCAGCCGTCCGCCGGGGTGGCTGAAGGCGGCGGAGAGAACGGGCGCGTGCGGGGCGGGCATCAGCAGGGCGTCGGGGTCGGCGGCCCGTACGGCGGCGGTGAGCTGGTCGCGGTGTTCGAGGCAGCGGGTGGTCAGGGCGGTGTAGCCGGAACGGCCCAGCGTGTGCAGCGTGGCCCACAGGGCTGCTGCGGTGGCACCGGGGCGGGAGCCCAGCACGGTCTCGTCGGGGATCCGCGTGTGCGGGTCGATGCGGGTGACGTGTTCGAGCAGTCCCTTGCGCACGAGCAGCGCTCCGCACGCGTACGGCATGAGACCGGCCTTGTGGGGATCGACGGCCATGGAGTGCACGCCAGGGCTGCGGAAGTCGAAGGGAAGATCGGGGGCGGTGAAGGGTAAGACGAATCCGCCGTGGGCGGCATCGACGTGCAGGAAGCATCCCGCCTGTCCGGGGTGTTGGAAGGCGAGGTCGCGCAGGTCGGCGGCGATCTCGTCGACGGGGTCGGCGAAGCCGCTGTTGTAGTAGCCGGCGGTGGCCACCACGATGATGCCGGTGATCCCGGCCGTTATCGCCTCCTGCGCGGCGTTGCGGACCTGCTCGCGGGTCAGGGTCCAGGCGGGCCCGGCAGGCAGGCGGACCAGGTCGAGGTCGAGGATCTCGGCGGCCTTGCCGACCGAGGCGTGGCACAGGTCGGAGGTGATCACACGGACCTGGTGGCCGTCGGCGCGCAGCAGGTTGCGGGCGATCCGCAGGGCGGCAAGGGTCGCTTCGCTGGCGCCGCCGGTGAGGTGTCCGTCGAGGGCGCCGCCGCGATAGAGGCCGGCGAGGGCGGCCAGGGCTTCCTTCTCCAGCCGCCGGGTGCCCGCCTTCCCCTCCCCGAAGCGGGTGTGGGTGCCGACGTTGTTGGTGTTGAGCGCGGACCAGTCGCCCAGGACACGTACCGCCTCCGGATGCGGGGCGGCCATCGCGAAGCCGAGCCGGGTCTGCTCGGGGTCGTCCCACGCCGGTATCTCGCCCCGGGCCTGTTCGAGGTGCTCGTCGATCAACGCGCGACTCAAGCCGGTTTCGGGGAACGCGGTGGGCACGGCCCAGCCGATGTCCAGATCACCCATGAACGGTGCCTCCTCGGGGTTCGGGGGCGATCTCGCCCAGGTGCTCGGTCTTGGTGAACCTCAGTTCCCGTCCGGTCAGTTGGGCGGCACTCGCGCGCACGCCCAGCAGCCACGGACCCAGCGCGCTCACCGCGGGCTGCAGCATGTAGGTGGCGACGGCCGCGGCGGGGGGCGGTTGCCGCCATGTCCCGTCGGCAGGGCCGGGCGCTCGGAAGTCGTCGAGGACGCGTCCGCGCAGCCGGTAGGCCACAACCGGCTCGAGGAGGCCCGCTGCCAGAGCGGCGGCCACCAGCGGCTCGTACCGCCGCTTCACCACCAGGTGGGTGGCGGCGGCGCCCATCACCGCCGGTCCCAGCGCCCAGGCCGCACCATCGGCCAGGGCGCGGGCCGCCAGGAGTCGCTGCCCGGCAGCCGAGAGACGGGTGGGGTGCGCTTTGGCGAAGCGGTAGTCGTGGCGGGTCGCGGCGTTCGCGAAGGCCACGCTGCTGAACGCCCGCGCCATCGCCCCCACGCTCTGGTACGGCTCGACGATGTTGACCGAGGGCAGAACTGCGATCGGCTCGCCGGCCATGCTCAGGCGGTGACCGACGGCGAGGTCATCGTGCGGTTCCTGGAAGAACCCGATGTCCTCGATCTTGTCTCGGCGCACGATGAGCCCGGAGCCCACCCCGTAGACCATCGGGCGCGCGAGCGCGGCCAGCAGCCGGGGGCGCCTGCCGGGAGCACACCAGCGGGCCACTCGGATACGGCGGTACTCGATGCCCAGGGTACGGCGGAACGCGGCAAGATCCTGGCCGGACATCACCGCCGAGCGCCGCCCACTGCTACTGCCGGGGAATGCGGGCAGCATCGGCTGCTGGATCATCGCGGGCCGCCCCTTCGCGGCCCGGGCGAACTGGGAGGCAAGCCGGGCATCGGGAACCGCGTCGGCGTCGAACACCGCAACGTAGTCCCCGGCGGGCGGGGACAGCTTGTCCAACGCCGCCACGGCGTAGTTGAGCTGGGAGGCCCGGCGGCCCTGCCCCGGGTAGGACACGACGGCGAAGACCTCCCTGCCGAGCCTGGTGTTGTGCTGGTGAGCCAGGTTCCGGCACACGTCTTCGGTGGTTGGCCGGCCGCTGGGGGTCTCGGCAGCCTCGCGTGCCGCGGTGACGACCAGGACGCGCAACGTCGGCCACCGGGCGGCGAGAGCGGCGAAGTGCTCCAGCGAGCGGGGCATCACTGCCTGTTCCCGCAGCGCAGGAATGATCACCGTCAGGCCCGGCGTCTCCTCGGGAAGTTCCTCCTCGGCACGGTCGGCCTCGGTGCGCAGGTCTCGGTAGGACAGGGCCAGGGAGGCCGTCATGTAGAGGGCCCTGGCGGTGTAGGCGGCGGCGAGCAGCCGGCTGGCGCGGATCACGCTCTCTCCTGTTCGACGAGGCCCAGTTCGGCCAGGCACTGTTCGGCGTCCTCGAAGTAGCGGGGGCGGGCTTGGGCACGGCAGGCCAGGATGCGGGACCGTGCGGCGGACGCTGTCCATCCGCGCGAGCGCAGAATCGTGTACGCGGCGGCCGGGGAGCGGTTCACTCCGGCCGCGCAGTGGACGTACAGCCGGGCGTTCTCCTCGCGTGCTGCCCGTTCGGCGAAGGCCAGGCAGGCGGAGTACCAGTCGGTGCCGCGCGAGGCGCCGTCGTCCTCGGTGGGCGCCGAACACCACACCAGGCTGGGACAGATGGCCGCGGGCGGTGGCATCGGGCGCGGGGTCCGGCAGGCCAGGACGTGCGTGACGCCCCAGTCGAGGAGCTCGTCCACGGCGCGTGTGCTGTCGGGCGCGGCGCCGAGCAGGAGCCAGCTCGTGACCGGATGGGCGTCGAGGCGGAGTTCAGCGCCCATGCATCGCCTCCCGGGCCGTCGGGCGGGGAGCGGCGTAGATCCTCTCGGCGGTACCGTGGACGAGCCGCCGGGCGATGTCCTGGCCCATGGTGACGGCGTGGTCCATGTTGCCGATCTCGTAGCGCCAGGTGCCGAAGCGTCCGCGCGAGTAGATCTCGTGGCTCTCCAGCCAGGGCTGGATGCGCGCGAGGGCCGTGTCCCGGCCGGTGGTCGGGACCGGGTAGGCGTACGGGATCAGCTCCACGTGGCTGCTGACGCGCTGGGCACGGTCGGGGACCAGGCCGCAGCGCCGCAGGGCGGTGTCGCACTCCTCGACCAGGCCGGCCGCATCGAGGAGGGTTCTTGCGGGCAGCGACGTCTCGGTCATCCAGGCCGAGTACCGGCCCGGGTCGGAGTCCGGGACGTTGGCCGGTGCATACCGGGAGAAGTTCGTTGCCCGGTAGAACGGTGTCTCGCCGCCGGGGAAGTACAGCCACGAACGCCGGTCGGTGGTCGGCGACTCGTAGCCGAGGCCCACCATGGCCACGGTGGTGTGTTTCAGGGCCGTGGCGGCCTGGCGTACCTGCGCGGGTGCCCCGGCCGTCATCGCGACGAGCTGATCGAGCGCGCCGGTGGCCACCAGGCTCCCGTAGGAAAGGATGCTGCCGTCAGAGGTCAGCAGGGTTTTCGCCGCCTCATTGATGCGCAGGACAGCCTGGCCCGTCCGGACATCGCCGCGTAGGCGGGAGGCCAGCCGCTTCCAGATCGCGCCGGTGCCGCCCAACGCCGGGAAGGCGAACTGTGCGTTGGGGCCCCACCGGCTCGTTGACGTCGTTCCCGACGCCGCCCTCCTTCGCGGCGCACTGGTGTCGGCGGGCGCGACCCGCTCCGCTATCCAGGAGGAGGACATCTCGCTCAGGGCGGTGGCCCATACCTTGTGGTTGTACGGGGCGAAGAACTCCTTCACCAGGGCCGGACCGTAGGTGGCCTCCAGCCACACGCCGAAGTCCGTTCCCGAAGAGGCCGGGCCGCGGGCCTGGGCCATGGCCAGATCGTCCAGGCACTTCTGGGCTTGGGCCACGGGGAGGTGGTGCAGGTGCTGCTGGAAGGGGTAGGGCACCCACCGTCCGCTGTGCCGGACAAACGAGGAGCGCTCATGGCGCAGCAGCTCATGCGGCGCGAACAGCTCGTCCAGTAACGCGTCGAAGCTCTTCACCGTGGAGAACACGACGTGACCGCCGAGATCCCAGGTGAAGCCGGCCTCGTCGACGACCGAGGATCCTAAGCCCCCGACCGTCTGCGCGGCCTCCAGCAGTACCCAGTCGCGGTGACCGAGGCGCTGGAGTTCGTGAGCGCATGCGAGTCCGCACGGTCCCCCACCCAAGATCACCACCGGGATGGCGGTGCCTGCTCTGGTGCTCTTCACGACACTCTCCTCCTCGCGCGGCCGGAACTCAGTCGGTGCCGCCTCTCGGCCTGTTGTCCTCTTGGAGTTGATGGAGGCGGCAGTCCGCGGACCACGGCCCGGGAGCGGACGTCACCCCTCCGACAGGCGGAGTCGGTAGGTCTGGCGCGTGCCGTCCGCCGACAGGGGCAGGACAGGTGCGAAGCCGAGGTGTTCGTAAAAGCCACGGGCGTCCCGGCCAGGGTGGTCCGGCCCGAACGTCGTCACCTCGACCGTGCCCGGAGCGACAGCGAGGTCGCGTAGGGCGGAGCGAACCAGCAGTCCACCGATGCCCCGGCCCCGCCAGGCGCCGCCGACCGCCAGCCAGCTGATCTCGTACCGCGGGGAATGAACCGACATCAGCAGCCCGCCGGCGAGCGCGCCGCCGGGCACGTCCGGCGTATCGCGTACGCACAGGGCGGTCCCGCGCTTGATGTTGCGTTCCACGGCCTCCCGGAACTGCGGATCGTCGACCATGGGACCGAACAGATCCTCGACCTCGCCCGCCAGGCGCAGCCATGCGGGAAGATCGGCCTGGACGGCGGGAACAGCCTGCATGAGCGCTCTCCTGACAGGACGGGACCGGTGTTGCCGCGCGGATCTTTCGTGATCGCTCAGCCATGGTTCGCTTCTTCCTCGCCGCCGACGAAAGGGCGTCCGAGGCGAAACCACACCTGCTTCCCGGTGAGCAGGGGCTCCGTCTGCAGCTCCTCGGTGAGCGCGGCCAGCAGGAAAAGGCCCCGGCCGCACTCGGCGTCGTCCACCGGCTCTTTCACCGCGGGGAGCGCATCGTCGAAGTCCGTGACGCCGACCAGGACGCCGTCCGGCATCTCACGGATCAGGAGCTCGCAGTCGCCCGGAGTGTGTTTCCAGACATTCGTCAGCAGCTCGGTGACGCCGAGCTCGGCCACAAAGCTCAGATCGCTCTTGTGCCACATCCGCAGCAGGATCCGCACGATCTCGCGCACGGGCTCCATCGCATCCGGGCTGACCTCCGGCAACACCATGTGGTGCTGCCGGACCGGGCTGATCACCATCCCAGGCACTGGCCCTCCAAGCGGCGCGGACGTGCTCCCGAACGCGGTGGCGCCACGTAACTGGTACGCCACCGTCCGAGTAGGCGAGACTCGATAATGGACCGCCAACTACCCTCACAGCAAGAAGGTCTTTGAGGAAAGTCTTTCCCTTCAGGGATTTGGCATATTCCCGAACTGGGCGCAGACGCTAGCCTGTCGTCCAACACAAGGAGGTAGGGGATGCCGGTTGAGCCGACCCCGCGACGCCGACGCCTGGGCGCGGAGCTCCGGCGCATCCGCGAAGCCCTGGGCTGGACGCAGGAGGAGGCAGCTCGCCGCCTCGGGTATCAGTCCCTCTCCACCGTCAGCAAGATCGAGAAGGGAGTGCAGGGACTCAAGATCCAGCAACTGCCGCACTTCTTCGAGGTTTACCAGATCGACGACCCGGCCCTGCGTGACGAATTGCGCAACCTTGTGCGCCGCGCCGGCGAGGCCGACTGGTGGCAGCGGTACGAGGGCGTTGTCGACGACCCGCTCGGCGACTACCTCTCCCTGGTGGAGAGCGCCAGCAGCCTGTTCGTCTTCAACCCCGTCGCCATCCACGGTCTGCTGCAGACGCCCGAGTACGCCCGGGCCGTGACCGAGGGCAGCCGTGCCTGGAAGACCCCGGAGGACATCGACCGCTTCGTGGCCATGCGCCAGGAGCACCAGAAGAACATGCTGGAGCGCGACCCAGTGCTGAAGATCTGGGCGGTCCTTCCCGAAGGGCTCCTGCGTCAGGAAGTCGGCGGCAAGGCCGTCATGCGAGCCCAGATCGAGCACCTGATCGGGCTTGCCCGGACGGACCCGAACATAACCATCCAGGTCCTGCCGTACCGGGCTGGCGCACATGCCGGGATGGACGGGCACTTCATGCTCATGTCCTTCCCGACGGGCCGGGATCTCGTGTGTATCGAGTCCATCCGGGCCCTGCTCCACCTCAACGAGCCGGAGACGGCGGAGGTGTACCGCACCACCAGCGACCTGCTCAAGTCCGACGCCCTCTCCCAGAAGGCGTCCGTTCCACTCCTCACCATCATCGCCAAGGATCTTGCATGAACAAGAACGAGCTCGACCCGTCCTGGGTCGAGTCCCAGCTGCGCGACGCCCAGTGGCAGACCAGTAGCAGCGGCGGCCAGACCTGCGTCCAGGTCGCCTTCCTCGACCAGGGCATCGTGGCCCTGCGCGACTCGAAGAACATCGGTAAGGTCCCGCCGCACTTGTTCACCGACGCCGAATACGACGCGTTCATCGGCGGCATCCTCCGCGGCGAACTCCGGCGCAACTGATCTGCATCGCTCCTGACTGCCGGCCAGCGCAAACCGGGCTGGCCGGCTACGCCGGGGAGTGCTGTTCGTCGACGACGGCGTAGAGGTGCTCGCCATGTGCCCAGCGCTTGAGCTCCGGCCGTCCGATGAGGGCGATGTCGTGCCGCTCGGCGAACTCGGTTGCGGGCTTGGTGAATCCGTTGAGAGCGACGATGACGGCGACGTCGGCACCGTGCTCGGGACGCGCGGTGCCGTTGCACTTCTGCACCGCCCCGGACCCGACCGGCGCGGTGTATTGCTTGCATTGCGCAACGATCTTGCGGCCGTCTACATCCCAGGCCACGACGTCCGCCCCCAAGTCTCCGGAGCCGCCGACCCGGCGGGCCCGTACGAACCCGTCCCGGGCGAGCAGGTCGGCGCACGCCTGCTCGAAGCCGTTCGCGCTCATCGCGGTGAGCTGTTTCATCCGGAGACGCATCGGCGACCGGCGCGGTGGCGTGCTCCTCCTCCACGTCTTCGGTGTCGCTGTAGGCGACGACAACGTAGCCGCCTCGGTCAGAGAAGACCACGAAGCACAGCAGCACCAGGGTGCCCAGGATGATCAGCGCGAACCACCAGGGATGCCCCATGAGCCATCCCCGGACGTCCTCCGTGAACCAGCCACCCACATCGTCACGCAGCCAGGGCCACGCGTCCTCAGTCAGCGACTGCCAGGCGACCTTGGCGATGGCCAAGCCGAGGATCAACCAGAGGGTGACCTTCAACACCGGGTCCAGCGACCCGTCCTCGTCGAACAACGTTCCCCCTTCTCTACCCTGACCTGGCCTCTCGGCGACCCCCGCGCTATGCGGTCCGTCGCACTGATGTCCTGCGTGGCCTGTGGGCGGGCAGGCGAAGCAGGGTGTGCAGCGGGACTCCGTCTTCGGCCCACTGCCGTAGCCGTTCGCGGTCAACCCAGTGGATGTGGTGCCGCTCGCCCCATGCCTTGGCATCGCGGGTGAAGCCGCCGTTGGTGACCACGACCCGCGACATCGGCTTTGTGGACCGGGCCGGCGGTCCCTTTGACCTGGTACATCACCTTCGAGTCGACTCCGCCGCCGACGGTGGTGTGCTTGGCCTGCAGCACGATTCGCCGACGCTGGGCATGGCGGCCGATGACGTCGGCCGCCTGATCGCCAGCCTGCCCGACCTGCTGCGCCGACCAGCCGTCACGTGCCCCGGCCTTGGGCCTCACCGCAGACACGCTGGCTAGTAGTGCTCGGTCAGGTTCGTATTGGGGTGGGTATGTCGCGGTGGCAGGTGGGGCAGGCGCCGGTCCAGGTCGCAAGGAGTGCCTGGAGCTCGCGGACGACTTGGTAGAGGCTCAGGCCGGCGCCGCGTCTTTTGGGGCCCGGGTCAGTCGTTGCAGGGTGCAGAAGGCGTGGGCGACGGAGACGAGGGTGACGTGGTGGTGCCAGCCGTTCCAGGTGCGGCCCTCGAAGTGGGCAAATCCCAGGGCCTGTTTCATCTCCCGGTAGTCGTGCTCGATGCGCCAGGGGAGTTTGGCGAGGCGGACCAGTGTGGTCAGGGGCATGCCGGAGGGCAGGTCGGACAGCCAGTACTGCACCAGCTCGCTCTCGTCGGCGGGCCATTCGGCCGACAGTCAGCACACGGGCAGTTCCGGTCCGTCGGCCATCTGTCGGACCTCGCGTCCGGCGGGCCGGATGCGCAGGGCCACGAAGCGGGAGTACACCCGCTTGCGGCCCGAGCGGCCGGTGCCGGGCCGGGAGCCCTCCCTCCACTGCACCGGCCTGGTCGCTTTCCGCCCCGCCGCGATGACCAGCTCCTTCACCGACCGCGGCTTGTCGGGATACTTCGCCACCGGCGGGCGTCCCATCCCCGAGTACGGCTCGGCCACCGGCACCGCCTCGGCGGGCTGGGCGCAGAGCGTGGTGGAGATCCCCACCACGTAGTTCAGACCGCGAGCCTGCAGTCCGTGCCGGAAGGCGGCGGCGTCGCCGTATCCGGCGTCCGCGATGGCCAGCGGCACTTCGAGTCCCCAGGAGCGGGTCTCATCGAGCATGTCCAGGGCCAGCTGCCACTTCTCCACGTGCCCGACATCGTCCGGGATGCCGCAGGCGGCACGGCGGGCGATCTTGTCGGCATCGGCCTTCGGCGAGGCGGGATCCCAGGCCTCAGGCAGGAACAGCCGCCAGTCGACCGCCGCCGAGGCGTGGTCGCAGGCGAGGTGGAGCGAGACGCCGACCTGGCAGTTGGTGACCTTGCCCGCGGTGCCGGTGTACTGCCGCGACACGCATGCCGAGGCGCTCCCGTCCTTGAGGAACCCGGTGTCGTCGAAGACCAGGGCCTCGGGCCCGATCGCCTCCTACATCCGCCAGGCGAGCTGGGCCCGGATGTGTGCCGGGTCCCAGGGGCTGGTGGTGATGAAGTTGGCCAGGGCCTGACGATTGCCGCCCTCCCCGAGCCGGGCGGCCATCGGCTCGACCGACTTACGCTGTCCGTCGGTCAGCAGCCCCCGCAGATAGACCTGCCCCCACCGGCGCTGATCCTTGCGCGCGAACGGCTCGAACACCTCCGCCACGAACGCCTCCAACTCACCACGCACCGCAGCAATCTCGTCCGGAGTCACACACTCTCAACGCCACACCGGGCCAGCAGGACACGCATCACCCCAGCCGACCTGAGCAAGCCCTACTAGGCTGCAGCAAGTGCCCCTCGCGGACTCGCCCCAGTAGCTCGCGAGGAGCAGCGTGCCCCCACTGCCGGATCAGCGCGCCAGATAGAAGACGGCCGCGGCCACAATGGTGCCAAGAATCGTGCCTGCGATCACTTGGTTGCGTGTGTGGTCACGCAGTTCGACGCGGGACCAGCCGACGACGATGACCAAGAGGAAACCGAGGGCCATCCACGGGCCATAGGTCTGCACGAGCATCGCGCAGGCGCCCGCAGATACGGCCTGATGGACAGAGATCTTCCAGGTGAAGGTGATCGCGGTGAGGATCGCCAGCGTCACCAGCATCGAGACGATGAGGCCGACCATAGTGCGCGGTGCCCCTGCGACGAGCATCAGGACGATGCCGGTGGCTACTGAGAGCAGGATGACGGCCATCACGACGAGTCGCGCCGGCTTCGCACCGACGTGTCTGTCACCCCAGTGTCCCTTTCGAATCCCGTACTTGATGAAGGTAATTGGGATGACAGCCGCGAAAAGGGCACCAACCACTCCCCACGCCACGCCTGTCCATTGCGCTGTGTGCCAACCCACCAGCAGCGTGACGGCGATGATCCAGTTTTTCGGCTCAAGCCAGTCCGTAATGCGGCGAGCCAGCCGCGACTCGCTGGGGCGAACATCAGTTGTCATATGAGGAGACCCTTTCCGAATCGCCCTGCGCATGGACAATGGACGGCTGCTCCTGCCGGGAGAATTCCGCGACGACGGGCGAGGAGAGGTATGCACGGGCAACGGTGCGCAACCATGAGAGTTCACTCGCCCTATCCCTCCCAGTGACACCGAGGGGCGGGAATTCAACTCCCCGCAGGCGTTCCCCACTTCGGGTGCGCTGGACTGCTATGCGCAGCCAGCAGGCTTCCGCGACCGCGTCAGATTCTTGCTCGTCGACCGCCTCTTGACGGACGAACTTCTGAGCCCTTGCGTATACGTCGACTGACACGTACTCGCGAAGCGCAAGGCAGGCATCCTCAATCTCGATGACGCAGCGCTCCAGCCGGAAGGGGATGCGCCTTCTGCGTACGGACGTCGCCAACACCACGTACGGGGCTGCTTCCGTGAGCAGCGCCCACAGAGGGCGCAGTCGGCGCAGGGTGCTCCACGCCGCAACGTAGTCCACGGCGACGGAGAGAGGGGGCAAGCAGACCCCGAGCGCGATCGACAGGATCGAGGTCTGCTTGAGCGTCGTGGAGAGAAGGTTCTCCAGGTCTGGGTAGGCGGTGCCGGTGGAGAGGTGACCCGTCACGAAGACGATGCGCTGGAGGGCGTACGCGCTTCCGAGCAGAGTGCCCAAGCCCAGGAGTCCGAGGCCAGCTTTCCCGAGGAGTGTTCGGCTGTGCCGTACGCCGCCGAGGAACAGCCACGTCGCTACGACCATGGCGATGCCGATGTAGAGCGTGAAGACTGCCATGTAGAGGATGGGGAAGAGGGCGCCACGGCCCTCGCCGAGCCGGACCGGCCCTCCCGGCGTCCAGTTGGCCAAGGCGTAGAAGGTGAACATGAGGGGCAGCGTCACGCCGGCCGCCACCAGTCGGGTGCGGGCCGCCAGGCCCTGCGGTCGGACGACCGCGATGACGAAGTCAAGCAGGTAGGCCGCCGAGGTGACGCCGAGCAGGTGCTTCAGCAGCGGGGGCAGCCTGACGTCGGCGCCGATGGCGGCGTTGACTGCGTCCTTGACCTGCGGCACCTCGAACGTCATGGCAGCGGCGAGTGCTGCCAGGGTCAGCGCCAGGCTTCGCTGCTTGCGGGAGTGCCGGATGGATGGCAATCGCCACAGAGCTACTAGCCAGAGGGCGCCGGCGACGATGGTGGATGTGCTCATGAGCGGCGGTTCCTCCGGGGATGGACCAACGCGTCGTCGAGCCGGGAGGCTGCGCCGGACCGGCCGCGCTCCCGGCCCGAGTGGGCAAGGTCGTGGAAAAGCTCCCCCAAGCAGGAGGCAGCCATCTCGGCGTCGTACTCGGTCTCGCTGTCGTAGCTCGTCCGACCGAGAGCGGAGACCACGGCTGAGGGATTGACCCCGTCGGGGAGGACGCCCAGCAGAGACTTGACGACGCTCTCGTTACTTCCGGCATGCCCGAGCAGCAGGTGAGCTAGCTCATGACGCACGATCTGTGCGCGGTGCCGTTCACTGGTCGCCGCGACGTGAAAGACGTAGTCCCCGTGGTCGAAAGAGAGAACCATTCCACAGGGAGCGTTGACCGCACCGGTCTCAGGCAGCCGATCTGGCCGATGCCACCGGCCTGACCGTCGCCTTCAACGACGTGCTGCGCAGGCTGCGGCCACGGGGTACCGGACACGCCCCCGGGGCCTTCGACAAGCCCTATCGTCCCAGGTCAGAAGGCACTTTCGTGTTCTCGCCCAAGATCCGGACGCCGCTCAAGCGAAACGGCGAGGCTAGTAGACCTTTATCCCGCGAGGAAGGCCGCCGTCGCGAAGGGCGGCGCGCGTCGCGCCGCCAGCGGGCGGGCCTGGGAACTCACGGCCGTCGGCGCCTTGCTACTTCAGCGGTGGGCAGTCATCGCGGAGACGCGCACGGCAACAGTCGGCCACAGCGCCCCGCCCGAGGCCGTCCACGATGCCCATCACGTTGACCTGGCCACCCGGTCCGGGTTCGAGCAGTTCGTCGAGCTCAAGCAGCGTCCCGAGACCGGTGATGCGGGTGGCTACTCCTACACGCTGCCGTTGAAGGCCAAGGGCCTGAAGGCGAAGCAGCTGGCTGACGGCAGTGTGCTGTTCACCGACAAGAAGAACAAGAAGCGGGCTGTCATGCCCGCGCCGGTGATGTGGGACGCCACCGTCGACGAGCGCTCCGGTGAGCACACCCGCAAGGCCAGGGTCGGCCTGAAGGTGGTGCAGAAGGGCTCGTCCGTCGCCGCGCCCACCGGACCGGTTCACACCCGGGAGGTCGGATCGGCCAGCCCCCGCCGCGCCCCCGCCGCACACCAAGAGCTCGAGGTGCCATCCGGCGTCAGACGATGCCGACCGGTGCGGTGGCAACGAGAGGTAAAAGAAACGGCGATGTTGGCCACGTAGTCCGTCCAGCCGGTGCCCGAGGGGCCCGCGGTGAGCAGCCGGCATCGGCGTCACGCCGATGATGAGCATGCTGCGCGCCCTTGCCCGGTCCGGGCGTCACGACACGGCGGGTCCGACCCCGAGTACAACATCCGCCGCAGCTACCGCGACCTCGTCCACACCGCCTACCAGAACGCCGCGAGGCGGGGTTGCAGGCCGGCCACTCCGGGCGCGGTACGCGGGCGGAGTACGTCAACGCCGTACCGGGCGCGGGCGAGCCGGTGCCCGTGCCACCGTCTGGGTAACGGTGACCGGGTACTTGGTGTCCGGGTCGGCGAGGAATCCGGTGTCCGGGGTGATCACCAGGTCTGCGTCGAGGACCGTGATGTGGTCGGTGGCGGTGTTGGCTCCGGCGTTGCCGGGCCGCAGGAGCCCGGAACCAGCTTCGGCGGGTTCGTGGCCGCGTTGGCGGAGTTGACGCGCTTCCACTGGGCCACGACCGCTTCGCTCGTGGCTTGGATGCCCATGTGGCCGCGGGTGGTCTTGGCCGAGGCCCACTCCTGCGTCAGCGCGGTCACATTGGCGTTGATCCAGCCCGCGGGCTGGGTGCTGGTGCACTTGGTGTTGCCGCGGGTCTCGTAGGAGGTGGCCTTCAGGGCCGTCATGGTCGGACGGTTGGTCCACCGGCTGGAGGTGGAGGCAGCTGGGGAGGACCACACCTCCCACGGGACCGTCGTGCAGTCCTCGTTGGCCGAGTGGAAGTTCCACAGCGACAGCTTCGCGTCGAGGACCAGCGCGTCCTGGATGGGTGTGGTGTTCCAGGAGATGAAGGTCTGCGCGGTGCGCGGGGTGCCGTCGGCGTTCTTGGTACCGGGGTTGCCCCAGTCCAGCTCCGTGTCGGACGACTGGTCGACCGTCACACACGTCAACTACAACTACCGCCCGCGCACCGGCACCAAGCAGGAGGCCGGCCCCCCGTACTTCTCCTACGGCGGCGACTACGTCGTCAACACCACCACCCCGACCCTGCGGGACACCTTCGTCGACGCCGACGGTGACAAGGTCAACGGCACCTTCCAGATCTTCGACTCCACCACCAACGCACAGGTCGGCAACGTCCTGGTGTCCAAGTACGTGCCCTCCGGGGAGGTCGCGTCGGTGACTGTCCCGGCCGGGGTGCTGGCCGAGGGGAAGACGTACAAGTTCCGTACCAGCCCGTACGACGGCACGCACTACAACACCGGCTGGTCGGCCTGGAAGACCTTCACGGTCGACACCAAGGCGCCCTCCGCCCCGACGAAGATCGTCTCCACGGACTACCCGTCGGACAAGTGGGTCAAGGGCACCGGCCAGGCCGGCACGTTCACGGTCACCCCGCCCGCCGGCGGTGACCACAACTGGCTGGAATGGTCACTGGACAGCGTCACCTGGACCAAGGTGACCACGAGCGGCTCCAGCGCCAACAAGGCCATCAGCATCGCCCCGCCCAAGGACGGCACCCACACCCTGCAGGTGCGGGCCGTGGACAAGGCGGACAACAAGTCCGAGGCGGCCGAGTACACCTTCCACGCAGGCCCCGGCGGCTTCATCCAGCCCAACGACGGCGAACGCACCGCACGCCGGCTCCCCCTCGTCGCAGAAGCCGACGGCACCAAGTACAACGCAGTGTCCTTCTCCTGGCGCCGCTCCGAAGCCGACCCGTGGGTGAGGATCCCCGCCAGCCACGTGACCTCCGGCGGCACCCCGCTGACCTCCTGGCCCGTTTCGCTGACCAACGGCAAGAACGCACAACTGGTCTGGAGCGCCACCGAAACCGTCGACCCCGACGGCTCGGTACAGATCAAGGCCGACTTCACCGGCCCAGGCAACGCCTCCGGCAGCACCGAGCCGCTGACCGTCGTCGTCGACCGCAACGCCGACGGCGCCGCCGCCCAGGAGGTCGGCCCCGGCACGGTGAACATGCTGACTGGTGACTTCGGCCTGTCGGCCACGGATGCATCGGCGTTTGACATGTCCATCACGCGTACTGCCTCGTCTCGCACACCGGACAAGGGCGCCACTCAGGAAGGACAGGCGCCGATCTACGGCAAGGAGTGGGCGTCGGGCACCACCGCCGAGCTGACGAATTCCGAATACTCCCACATCCGCAGGATCTCCGACACGGCTGTGGCCGTGGTCGACTCCGATGGTGAGGAGATCCACTTCACCTCGAACGCGGCGAAGACGGGCTGGATTCCAGAGCCGGGTTCCGAGAATCTGACCCTCAAGGGCAGCGTGAGTGGCAGCTTTACGCTGTCCGACACCGAGGGCACGGTCACGGAGTTCACCAAGCCCGACCCGGCCGTGCCGACCTGGCAGGTCTCCAGCACCCTGCTGAACGGGCTGTCCAACTCCACGACCACGGTGATCTCGCAGAAGACCACCTACAACGGCAAGACCGTCGCCCAGCCCAAGTGGGTCATCGCACCGACCACGGCCACGACCACCGCGGCCTGCGCGTCCGATCCGGCTACCAAGGGCTGCCGGGTGCTGGAGTTCGTGTACGCGACATCCACCACGGCCACCGACATCTCCTACGGTGACGTGACGGGGCAGGTCAAGGAGATCCGCCTGTGGGCCACCGCGCCCGGGGCCTCCGTGGCCACGTCGAAGTCGGTCCAGATGTACCTGTACGACGGCAATAGCTGCCTGCGCCAGGCCTGGAACCCGCAGATCAGCCCCTCACTGAAGACCGAGTACGACTACGACACCGCGGGCCGGGTCACCAAGTTCACCCCGCCCGGCGAACTGCCCTGGACCTTCACCTACGGCAAGGCGGGCAACGCCGCGACCGCCGGTGACGGCATGCTCCTCAGGTCCACCCGCGCGGGGCTGAAGCAGGGCACCACCGATGTCGAGGAGGGCACCGCGACCACCAGCATCGTCTACGACGTGCCGCTGACCGGCACCGCCGCCCCGAACAAGTTGGGCGCCTCGGATGTGAAGGCATGGGGTCAGCTCGACGCGCCGACGGATGCCACAGCCGTCTTCCCGGCGGACTCCATCCCGACCTCCCACTCCGGCCCCTCGCTCGGCGCAAGCGCCTACAAGCGGGCCGATGTGTACTACCTCGGGGTTTCCGGCCGCGAGGTCAATTCGGCCACCCCCGGCGGGCACATCTTCACCACCGAGTACGACCGCTTCGGTAACACCGTCCGTGAACTGTCGGCCGCCAACCGGGCCATCGCCCTCGGCCTGAGCACTGCTGACCGGGACGTCCAGGCGGACCTGGGCATTACCCAGCTCCCCTCCGCCGAACGCGCCAACCTGCTCGCCACCAGGTCCGTCTACAACGAGGACGGCACCCGCGCGTTGGAGGAGTTCGGCCCGCTACGTAGGGTCGACCTCACCGAGGATCTCAAGTCCGGCTCTTCGGTGCTCGTTCCGGCCGGAACCTCGGTGACCGCCCGTTCCTGGACAGTCACCGAGTACGACGCGGGCCGCCCCACCGACGGCACCGCCATCGTCAAGGACCAGGCCACCAAGGCCACCACGGGGGCAGAGGTGCGCGAGCACCCCGGCGTCATAGGCGAAGCCCGTGCCATTCAGACGGTGTACGACTGGGCCAAGGGCATGCCGGTCCGTACGGTCAAGGACCCGGGTGGGCTCGCGATCACCGAGACTACCGAGTACGACGCCCAGGGCCGGGTCACCAAGCAGCTCCTTCCCGGTGCCTCCGGCACAGACGCCGCGACGCGTGTGACGACGTACTGGTCCGCCACTGGGACCGGCGCCTGCGCCGGCCGCCCGGAGTGGGCCGACCTGGTCTGCTCCACCGGCCCGGCGGGCGCGATCACCGGCGGCGGCTCCCAGCCGTCACAGCTTCCGACAACCACCACTGAGTACAGCTGGTGGGGCAGCCCGGCCAAGGTCACCAAGACCGCGAACGGCGTCGCCCGTACCACTACGACCACGTATGACGCCGCGTCCCGACCTATCAAGATCGGGATTACTGGAGGTGCTGGGCAGTCGGTCCCGGAAGCGACCGCCGAGTACGACCCGACCACTGGCCAGGCCGTGAAGACGGTCTCACCGACCGGCGGCACGATCACCAAGCAGTTCGACAGACTTGGCCGGCTGATCTCCTACACAGACGCGGACAGCGGCAAGACCACCACCGAGTACGACCTTCTCGACCGCCCGGTCAAGGTAACCGACACTGCCCCCTCGACGGTCACGTACACCTACGACCACAACGCCGAGCCACGCGGCCTGGCGACCCGGACCACCGACTCCGTCGCCGGCGCATTCCAGGCCACCTATGACGCGGACGGCACCGTCAACTCGGAGAAGCTGCCCGGCGGCTACACGCTCAAGCAGACTCTGGACACCGTTGGCACGCCAACCAACCGCACCTACACCCGTGACAGCGACGGAACTCTCGTCTACTCCAATTCCGTGAGTAGGTCCATACACGACCAGCTCACCGAACAAGCCGGCTGGTCAGAGCAAACCTACAGCTACGACCGCACCGGTCGGTTGACAACCGTGTGGGACACCACGGACACCGTCTGCACCAAGCGGACATATACCTTCGACAACCGTACCAACCGAAAGACCCTGACCAGCGCGTCCGGCACCCCCGGGGCCGACTGCCCCACCACCGGAGGCACCACCACCAACTACGTCTACGACAGCGCCGACCGACTCGTCGACACCGGCTATGTCTACGATGCCATGGGTCGCACGACTGCCTTGCCTGGCGGCACCGTCAGCTACTTCGTCAATGACCTTATTCAGCAACAGACTGAGAACGGGAAGCGTCAGACCTGGCAACTCGACGCCGACCTCCGCTACCGCTCCTGGAAGGTCGAAACTGGCAGTGGCACTAGCTGGACCCAGACCACTTCCAAGCTCAATCACTACGGCGGTGACAGCGACAACCCTCGCTGGATCGTTGAAGACCTCGCAACTGGAGCTCTGACTCGTAACGTCATCTCAGCCTTCGGCGACCTTTCTGCGACGACCAGCCGAGCAGGGGACGTTGTCCTGCAGTTCACCAATATCCACGGTGACATCGCTCTCCAACTCCCGCTCAGCGCAGGTCAGGAACCTATCCTGCTGGACAGCGATGAATACGGCAAGCCCCGCAATGGTCAGGCTGCAACTCGCTACAACTGGCTTGGAGCGAAACAACGTTCCACCGAAACGCTCAACAGTGTCACTCTGATGGGCGCTCGTCTTTACAGTCCCACCACGGGGCGCTTCCTCTCAATTGACCCCGTGTACGGCGGCAACGCCAACCCCTACGAGTATGGTCTGGGCGATCCAGTCAACCGGTACGATTTGACTGGCTGTACAACAGTCAAGGCGTGCGGAATAGCGTACCCAGTTACCACAGGCTGGTTCCCGCTGAAGAAGTACAATCACAGCAGGCCCAGTTCCTGGTACAGGCGCGCACCCGCCTGGCAGAGAGGCATGGTCACACTGATTTTCCGCGGATTCATTACGGATATACAGTTCCGGAACCGAATCCTCTCCCTGAGGCAGTGGCGCTGTTATAACAGGCACTACCAGGAGCGGAATGTCGCTCAGTACCAGATGCAGGCGAAGGTCACCTTCGGCTACGGCTGGTTCAGCTACAATCAGACGACGCCATGGCTCTACGTAAACTACTACTACTGGATTGGGCCGACGGTGACGTACTCGTGACGGTGAACTCGAAACTGCGAAGCGCTCTGTTCTGCTTGTGCGTTCTCGCTTCCGCTTTCCCCCTGACTGCTTTGCTGTACTTTGTCGTCACCGAGAGTGTATCAACGCTGGGCACTCTGGGGCTGCTCCTGCAAAGCGCCACCTTCGGTTGGCTGGCACTAAGAATGCGCGGTCAGGGCACGCGGGGGCGCGACGGCAACACAAGCTGACGTAGCGTCACTCTCGCACGGGCCCGTCAGTTTACTGACGGGCCCTCCGCGTTGAGTAAAGCGTTCCGGGATCGGTGGGCCGTGGGGGCGTGCGAGACAGCGCATGCGCTGAGGATTGCCGGGCATCGCCGTTCTGTCGTGTGGTGATGGAAGGTGATGCAGGTCTGGAGCCCGTGCTGGCTCATGGTGTGCAGCAGCGCCGCCTGGAGGGCCCCGAGGCGCTGCCTGCGGACTTGCTCGCTGCGCCGGTCCAGCTCGACACCGTCCTGGTCACGCTAGTCACAGCGTGCCGCGTGGTACTCGAGAGCCCAGTGGTCGGAGACGAACGTGCGCACGTTGCTGTCGTAGCCGCCAACCTGCTGGTGGGGGAGAACGGCAGATGTCTTCATCCGCACCAGCAGCGACCCGCGTCACCGCGTCGGAGTCGAACCTCGCCGACGTCTCCGGACAGGGCGAGACCGTTCGCATCGTCCTGGACGACGGCCTCCCCCCATGAACCCCATGAGGCCGGCGCCTGATCGGCACTGCCTGCCGACGAACAGCCGATGGCCGCCCGGATCGATCGAGCGGTCATCGTGTGGCCCCTCCTCATGAGGGCGCATTACGACGTTCCGGACCAGCGGGCCGCTGTGGCCGCGTACCGTCACCTCCAGGCGATGCAGTGACCGGGCGGTCACGCAAGGTTGCAACCTGGGAGGGGTCGAACATGGTGAACGCCGGGACGTACCCGCTGTGGCAGCAGATTGCCGTCACCGAGGGACTGCCGGACGAAGCGCTGCCCGCAGTGATCGAGGCGCTGTGCACGGCCTCCCGCGCCTTCTACGGCGTCGACAACAGCGGGGACGAATCGCGCAAGCAGGCCTTCGCGGCCGCGCTGTCCACCCTCCTGCAGCGGGCGGCCAAGCCCGCGCTGCACCGGCGACTCCTGGCGCAGGCCGACGACAAGCAGCTCGCCGACCTCGCCGACCAGGGCGTGGTCACAGCCGCCGACCTGCCCGCGATCCTGCGCACCCACCGCCTGCCGGAGATGGTCGGCCTGCCCAAGCCGAGCGTGACCTGCCGCCACCGGCTCAACCGCATCGCGGAACGGGTGCGCTACAACCCCGGCCTCATGGATATCGTGGCCGAGCAGCTGCACGCGGTTGCCGACGAATGCGTCCGCCGCGGCCGCCTGCTCACCCCGCCCCGCAATCCCAAGGACGACCGCTACAAGGCCATCACCGTGGCCGAGGACCTGGCCCGGCTCAGCGCCAATCCCGGCCGTGCTCACCGAACCGGGCCAGCTCCGCATCGAGCGCCGCACGGAGAGCCTCTCCGTCGACGCCAGGTATCGCTTGCGGGACGAGTGTCGCAGCAGCGTCGGAGATCAGCATCCGGAAGGCCCGCTGTCCGGGTGCCAGACGCGCCCTGGGAAGCAGGACGCACTCCCGGACCTCCGCGCCCGGCCCGACACTGCCGCCTTCTTCGATGACCGCGGGCCCGATGACTCGGCTGCCGCGGCCGATCCGGACACCGCGCCCCATACGGACCGGGCCGACGATCACGGCTTCCGAATGGATCGACGCGCTCGGATGGACGACCGCGAGCGGACCATCCGGAGCGGCGAAGGGGGGACGCCCCAGCCGGCCGTGTCAACGCCATGAACGAGCCGTCGAGGAACTGCCGCGGCGTGCCGAAATCGACGAAACGGTGCGTCGTGATGTGGGCCAGAACCCGGGCGTCCGGGCGAGCGACGATTCCGGCAAGCACGTCTCGGCCCAGGTCCTCCGGGTCCGGCCGGCCCGCTCGGGCGTCAAGCGTCTCCAGCTGGACGAAGTCCTTTAGGAGTCCGGCCGCCGATGGACCGAATACAGCAGTCCCTGTCGCGGCGATCCGGCCTTCCGCGGCGGCTCCGGGCTTGTGCTGGTAGCGGAGAACCCGGCGGCGGTCCTCAGCCACACTGGCGATGTCGCCCGTAAACTCTGCCGCCGGCCACGGGTGGCGGAGGCAGCCAAGAGTGACGTCGCCGCCGCTGGATCGGTGGTCTGCCAGCAGGGCCGTCAAGTCGAGGGTGGAGATGGTGTCGGCGGGCAGCACGAGCAGGGCCTCCCCTCCCCAGGACCCGGCGAGGGTAGCGAGCGTCCCGCCGGTGCCGAGCGGGACTTCCTCTCGCTGGTAGGAGATCTCAACGCCCAGATCGGCGAAACCGGCGAGCGCCTGCCGGAAGGCGGGTTCGTGGACCGCCTGGACGTTCACCGTGACCGCCGTGACGCTGGCTACCCGGAGCCGGTCGACCGCCCAGCAGATCAGCGGGACGCCGAGGACGGGCAGGAGCGGTTTCGGGCAAGTGTCCGTGACGGGTACCAGCCGCGAGCCATATCCGGCCGCGAACACCAGTCCGCGCACCGTTTCCGGTTCCGTCCCGTCTTCGACCGCTGCCATGTCGTCGGACCTCACCGCGCGCAGCTGATACCGGCGAGACGGCTCATCGTGATCTCCCCGCCCGCCAAGTCGTACCGGACGAGGTCCAGCGCCGCGGGCCGTATCGTTCCGTAGCCCTTCTCACGGCGTGCGGAGACGACACCGGCGATCGAGCACTCGGGGACGACCGGTGCCTGGAACACGGCAACCGAGACGTGGGCGATGTCCCGCATGGTCGTGTAGTCGTTGCTGACGAACGCCCGTGGGCCTTCGACCGAGCCGGCCTCGTGCAGTCTGGTCCGAAGCCGGACCAAACCGTCACTGGGAACCCCGCACACGAATAGCCCGCCTTTCGATCCGCCCAGGCCGGACAGCTCGATCTCGATCGGCGGGCAGTCCCTCAGCGCGGTTTCGACGAGGTCTGCGTAGTAGTCCACCTGGTCCTGCGGCACCTGGTCCTGATAGCCCTCCAGGCTGCGCACGGTGCTGTGCAGGTTCTCGGGAAGATAGGTGAAGTGGTGCGGCGACAGGGCCGCGGCGATCGGGCCCAGATCCTGGGCGATCGCGTCCCGGATCGCGCCGTCGACCGGCACGACCAGACTCAGCCCCCAGCGGGGGTCGCCGTGGCGGGGGATGGAGTCGGCGTTGTAAGTGCCCTCCGCGAGAGCGGGCTCGGCATCGCCCCACATGGTGTGGAACTTCGCGGCCAGGTCGGGCGTCCGGTAGGTGTCAGCTGTCCGGGACGTTGGCTCAGGCATCAGTCACTCATCAGGGTGTTCGGCGGGATCGGGCAGAGTCGAAGGTCGGCGGTCAGCTCGTTGTGCAGCTCGCCGTTGGTGGTCAGCAGGCTTCCGCCCGGAGGTCCCGGGCACCCGACATGTCGGTCCAGGCACCGCCCGCCTCGGCAACGATCAGGGCCGGGGCCGCGACCTCCCAGAGCTACTACCCCGGCAGCATCACCACACCTACGCCGCAGACCTTCAGCGTGGCCTCCCCACCGGCAGTTGGAGGCCGGCTTCGGAGTTGACCACCCCTGTCGAAGCGAGCGGTCACGCACTGCACCCCGGGCCCATATCCGCCAGATTTGAGCCCGGCGCGAGACTTGCGGGGCTTTACACGGGTTCCTCACGTACGCCTTCTCACCGGCGTTCCCCGGCTCGGACTGCCCTCAGTTTTTACCCGGCCGCTGCGACGGCCCGGCGGTAGAGGTCTTCCACCCCCACTCGGTCACATGGCGCCTCGTGGCGCACCCAGAGGTTCTTGCGGGTGACCGGAGCGAGCAGACCGCGCGCGTAGTCACGCATGCGGCGGTGGAGTTCCACACGGTCGAAGCGATGACCGATGGTCACGAGGAGGTCGTCCAGTGCAGCGAGTTGACCACGAACCGCATCGGAGGCGCTCGTGGCACGACAACGAGCCGCATGAGGCGAAGCAACACGCAACACCTTGATTTTCTGCGAGCCCTTAGGAAGATCTATACCCGTCCGCGTGCTGAGCCTTCACGGCTCCGGCTGGGTCCAGATGCTGTGTGGGGTCAGCCCAGCTGGCGAGCAGTTTCAGGCGTTCCGCGGAGGGAGATCCGGGTTCTGCGGTGGAGACGCCCAAGGTCTGTTCCGGGTCGTCGGCCGGTGTGAAGGCCTCGTAGCCCAGTACGAGGTCACCGACGACGGGATGGCGGTAGTGCTTGGTGCCATGGGTGCGCTGGAACACATCATGGTCGGCCCACCAGTGTCGGAAGTCCGCGTCCTGGAGGGAGAGTTCACCGACCAGCTCGGCCAGGGAGGGATCGTGAGGATGGCGACCCGCGTACAGGCGCAAAGAGGAGACGATGCCGCGGGCAGCGCCCTCCCAGTCGGCGTACAACGTGCGGAAGCGGTCGTCGAGAAAGACCAGACGGGCCATGTTACGGCTCCAAACGGGCAGAGCCTCGAAGTCCACATACAGGGCGTGGGCGAGGTGGTTGGCGGCCAGGACGTCCATGCGGCGGCCGTACACGAGGGCGGGGACATCGGTCAGGGCGTCCAGCAGGAGCCGCAGGCCGGGGCGGACGCGCTGCGGGGGCAGCGGGCGGGGACGAGTGCGGGACGGCTTGGCGATCCGGAACAGATGAGCGCGCTCCAGATCGTTGAGCCGCAGGGCGCGTGCGATCGCGTCCAGAACCGATGCGGAGACATTGAGGTGCCGGCCGCGTTCGAGACGGATGTAGTAGTCGACGCTGACACCGGCCAGCTGGGCAACCTCTTCCCGCCGCAGGCCGGGAACACGACGGACGCCCGGCTGGGGCACCAGTCCCGCCTCCTCCGGGGTGATCTTCGCGCGGCGCGTGCGCAGAAAGTCACGCAGCTCGGGGTTCGGTTCCTTGGCCATGTCACCACGGTAGACCGGGCCGGTCCGGGGATGCCTGCCCCAAAGGGGGTCTGCTGGACCCCCGGTCCGGGCGGGTCTCCCCCGGGTGCGTCCGACGGTGTTTGGCTTCTGCCCGAGCGATCAAACATCAGGAGGACCTCATGAAACGCAGGATTCTGGGTGGCACTGGCTTCTCGGTGAGCGAGTACGCACTCGGTGCGATGATGTTCGGCGCCATGGGCAACACCGACCACGGCGAGTCGGTCCGCATGATCCACACAGCGCTCGACGCCGGCATCAACCTCATCGACACTGCCGATGTGTACTCCGGTGGCGAGTCGGAAGTGATCGTAGGCAAGGCGCTCAAGGGCCGTCGTGACGACGTCGTACTGGCCACCAAGTTCGGGCTGGCCATGGGCGAGGACCCCAACCGGCGGGGCGGCTCGGCCCGCTGGATCCACCGGGCGGTGGAGGACAGTCTGCGCCGCCTGGACACCGACTGCATCGATCTCTACCAGATGCACCGCCCCGACCCGCACACGGACATCGACGAGACCCTCGGCGCCCTGTCGGACCTGGTCCGTGCCGGAAAGGTCCGCGCCATCGGCGGCTCCTTCTTCTCCCCCGAGGAGATCGTGGAGGCCCAGTGGACGGCGGAGCACCGCGGGCATCACCGCCTCCGCACCGAGCAGCCTCCGTACTCGATCCTCACCCGCGGCGTGGAAAACCGTGTGCTGCCGACCGCCCAGCGTCACAGCATGGGCGTGCTGACCTTCGGACCGCTCAACTCCGGCTGGCTGTCGGGCCGTACCGACCCGTCCATGGGACACCGGAGCGCGGGCGCCGGGGCGAAGATGTTCGACCTGTCGCAGCCGGGCGTGCGGGCGAAGGCCGACGCGGTCCAGAAGCTCTCCGCGCTGGCGGGCGAAGCGGGTCTGCCGCTGCCCCATCTGGCCACCGCGTTCGTCCGCTCCCACCCGGCCGTCACCGCGGTGCTGATCGGCCCACGCCGCCCGGAGCACCTGGCCGACCTCCTCGCCGGGGCCGATGTCGAGCTCGCTGACGACCTTCTTGACCGCATCGACGAGATCGTTCCGCCCGGCGTCGACGTGAACCCCGGCGACTTCTACATCGATCCCACCCCGCCGATCACCGACAAGCGTCTACGCCGACGCTGAGGCACGGGACGCCTCCATGATCGAGCGTCCGTCGGCCCACTCCAGCACGATCCGCGACCGCTGGGCCGACGCGTGCGCCGTCGCACGACGATGCATCCGGCCCTCCGGCCCTCCGGTGCAACCAGCCGGGCGTCTTCGGACCCGGACGGCTCATACCGAACGCATGCTGTGGCTCGGTCCAAATGCGACCTCGGACGAAGCGGCCGTCGACAGCGGGTGCTCCGGCACCCGCCGCGACAAGTTGAACGCGCGTGGCCGTCAATCGCCTGGATGGCCGCCCACCACGTGCGCGCCGGCCTGCCGTCCAGTGCGCCGGATTCAGTGGGCGACGATGCTTGTCCGCATAGGCGGCCAGTCGTACCCCTACGTGCGAAAGAGTCGAGCCGAAGCGCGACGGACCGCTGCCGCGCTGACGACTGCGTGCGGCTTTCCCGTCGAGATTCAGCCGGTGCTCGCATTCGTCGCGGTGGCGCGGCTTCAGGTCGTGCCGTCGCTCCGGGACGTGCGTGTCCATCAGGAGCGCGACATATCTGCGCTCAAGCACCTCAAGACCGACTGGCGACCAGACAAGGCCGAGGCGGCGTACGAGGCGGCACGTGATCGCCGTACGTGGATTCGCTCTTGACTTGGCCGGGTTACAGCCAACTTTCGTGGAATGTGGCCTGTTCGCGTCATTACCCGCCGGTCCCTGTTGAGGGCGCCGCTTCTCTCCCGCATCCTGGAAGGCTTTCTGTCGAGCCATGATCTGGGGGATAGATGTCTCTTCACTCTGCACTCCGTGCGAATGATCCGGAGTCGGTCCACCGAACGCGCCAACTCATCGAATACATGCGCGAAATTGTTCGCGGGTCGTACAAGCCGGTGCGAGACTGGCAGAAATATCCGGAGGTTCTCTGGCTCTCCGAGCTGCCGGACGACAAGCTCCGGCAACGCCCCGACAGCGAGAGGACGCTGCTCAAGGTGGCCCACCGCCCGCCGCGCCCGGCTCCTGCCCTGCCCGAGGTGCTGGCGGGGTGGGTCGACCCTGAGGCCGCCGCCACCGCGACGCCCGAAGCCCCGCCGCTGGCCGAGTCGGGACCGGGCCAGGGCTGGCAGGAGGACGAGAACGGAGACCTGTTCGAGGTCTTCGAGATCCGCCGGGAGGACGCGCACGACGTGCTGCGCGCCTACGGGCGATGGCTCGACGCGTGGCGCAAGTGGTCGGAAAGTGAGCGTGTCGACCGACCGTACCGGGAACTCCATCAGCAGCTGTACCGAATGGCGACCAGGATTCAGCAGGACGGCGAGGAATACGAGGCGGTACTGGGAGCCGGATTCCTGACCATCGGGGCCGCACGTCCGTCCGCGCGTATCGCCCGGCACATTCTGACGGCGCCGCTGGTTCTCACCGTGAATTCGGCGGACATGTCCATCACCGTCGCACTCGCACCCGGAGACCCCGCGCGGCTGGAAGACGGCGAGTTCCTCGGCGCGGACGAGGGCTACAGCACCCGTCTGCTGAGCCCGCCGCGGGACCGTGTCGACGCGGACGGATTCCATCCGCTGTCCCGTGACTGCCAGGACGTGCTCGCCGACTGGTCGGAGAGGGCGTTCGGCACCGATCGCGCGGCGGCGTTCCACCGTGGCTGGGGCCGCCCGTCCGCCGACCCGATGCTGCCGGTGCCCACGCTCGGGTTCGCGCCGGCGATCATTCTCCGCCAGCGGGGCCAGGGCGCCCTCGTGAACTTCTACGACGGCATCGCGAACCGCCTCGCCCAGCCCGGTGCCGTCGCTCCCCTGGGTCTGGCCCAGTTGCTGTACCAGCTGGAAGCGGAAGACCGCAGACTGTGGGGTACGGCGGGGGGTCGTGACGTGGCGCCCGCGCTCGGCCCCGACCCGCTGTTCCCGCTGCTGTCGAACGAAGCCCAGCGGGATGTACTGAGGCGCCTTCAGACCGATACGGGCGTCGTCGTCCAGGGACCGCCCGGCACCGGAAAGACGCACACCATCGCCAACCTGGTGTGTGCCTTGCTGGCAGACGGCAAGCGGGTGCTCGTGACGAGCGAGAAGGGCCAGGCGCTAAAGGTCCTCCGGCAGCAACTGCCGGCCGAACTGCGCAGCCTTTGTGTCCTCCAGGGCGACCGGCGCCAGGACGGCAGCGACGACCTGGAACAATCCGTGCGCGCGCTCTCCCAGCTCAGTGCCACCCAGTCGAAGGAGCGTCTCGACGCGAGGATCAAGAACCATGAGGCGCTGCGCTCGGAACTGTCGGACACCCGCGCGCGGCTCCGTGACGAACTCCGCGCTGTTCGTGAGGCGGAGTGGTACGAACACCCCGACGTGGCACCCGGTTACCGGGGGCGGCTCGCGGAGATCGTGGAGACCGTCACTGCCGGTGCACCGAAGTACGACTGGATGCCCGCCCTGCCCGCCTCGGCACCCCGAGAACCTTCGCTGAGCCAGGACGAGGCACAGCGTCTGCTGGGTCTGGTGTCCCGGCACGGAGCCGGAGTGCTGGACGAGCATGCCGCCCGGTGCCCAGACCCCGCGGACTTCGTCGCCCCCGTGCTGTTCGCAGAGGCGGTCAACGCCCTGGACGCCGCTCTGCGCGCCTGTACCGGACCGTCGTCCGACCCGCTCGCCCTCGAACTCGCCGATCAGGGAAGCGAGTTGATCACGACGCTGGTCGAGCTGTTGGACGCGGCGGAACATGCGCTGCAGAGCGAGGGCCTGCCGGGAGACCTGGCCGCTTGGCCGCCCGAGGAGTGGACCACGGGCGCCTTGCAGGACGGGATGGCAGGCCGGCGACAGCAGTTGTGGCAGGGAGTACGCCAGTCGTCCGCCCGTGCCGCAGAGGTGCAGAGCGTGCTTCAGCACCTGCCCTTCGCCGTGCTCGACATACCCGATGTGGCGCTTGCCGAGGAAGCGCGTCTGATCGCCGCTGGCAAGGACCTCGAACAGTACCTGCGCGGCGGCGGAAAGCTGCGCAAGCTGGCTCCCAAGCCGGTACAGAAGGAAGCCGAAATCCTTTTGCGGGACTGCCGGGTGGACGGGCGGCAGTCCCGCACGCCGGAGGAGATCTCCGCTCTGGTGGCCCATCTGGCGGCTCGCCAGTGCGTCCGGCAGCTGAACGAGCGCTGGCAGAGCGTCGGCGTGCCTGGGGCCGAGGGCTCCACGGAGGTGGCTCTGTCGCAGCTGCTGGACCGGGTGCCGACCCTCCGCGCGGTCGACGGGTTCACTTACTCCGTGCGTGAGCTGCACGACGTCCTGCTCAAGGCCCGGATCAAGGCCACCGTACGCACGGCACAGCAGTGGGACGACGTCCGTACGTCGGCGAACGGTGCGGAACAACTGCTCCGCGTTCGTGCGGCGGAGGAGAGGCTGCGTTCCATCACCGAGCAGCTGCCGCGGCCCGATGCCCGCGGAGTGGCCGAACTGGCGGAGGTGCACCGGGCCGTCACCGCCCGTGATCCGCGGGCGTACACGTCCGCGATCGACGCGCTGACCGAGGCGTTCCACCGGGAGGCCGATCGCCGTCAGGCCCGCAAACTCCTGGACCGGCTGTCCGAGGACCATCCCGAACTGGCCCGGCGTTTCGCCGAGTCCCCGGCCGAGACGGCTTGGGAGACCCGCCTCATGGACCTGAACGGAGCCTGGGCGTGGCGGCGAGCGCGCACCTTCCAGGACACGATGCTGGCACCTGGCAGGGAAGCCAAGCTGGAAGGAGAACTTCAAGCAGCAGAGGCGCAGTTGCGGAGGACCGTGACCCAACTGGCGGCCGACCGGGCGCTGTACCACTGCCTGGACCGGATGACGGCCGGACAGAAACAGGCACTGAGCGCCTACGCGTCGGCCACAGCGAACGCGGGCAGGGGAATGACGGCACTCGGCAAGCGGCACCTGAAGGCCGCCCGCTCCGCGATGCGTGACGCGCGTGCCGCGGTCCCGGCATGGGTCATGCCGATCAAGCAGGTGGCCGAAATGATCGATCCCGAGCCGGACGCCTTCGACGTCGTCATCGTGGACGAGGCGAGCCAGGTCGGTTTGGACGGGCTGATGCTGCTGTGGCTCGCTCCGAGGATCATCGTCGTGGGCGACGACAAGCAGTGTGTCCCGTTCTACACAGGCGGCAAGCACGAGCGGCTCAACGAACTCCTCGACTCGCTCCTGCCCCATCTCACCGACTGGCAGCGGGACGGGCTCAGCCCCAAGTCCAACCTCTACGACCTGCTGTCGGCGCGCTTCAGCGAGACGATCCGGCTCACCGAGCACTTCCGGTGCATGCCGGAGATCATCAAGTGGTCCTCCGCCCAGTTCTATCCCGACAACGAACTCGTGCCGCTGCGCCAGTACGGAGCGGACCGGCTGCGGCCCCTCGAAGTCGTCCATGTCCAGGAAGGCCACTGTGAGGGACGGCGAGAGACTCTGGTCAACCGGCCCGAGGCCGAACGCATCGTCGCCAAGCTGCTGGAACTCGCGGAGGACGAGGCGTACGCGAAACGGAGTTTCGGAGTCATCGTGCTCCGTTCCGGACTCCAGACAAGGCTGTTGGAGAACCTCATCGACACGCGGATCGACTCTCCGATCCGGGACCGGCACAACATCCGTGTCGGCACGGCCGAACAGTTCCAGGGAGACGAACGGGACGTCATCCTGCTCTCGCTGGTCGTCGACGCCGACAACATACGGCTCGTGAACGGCCCAGGTGACGGAAGGCGGTTCAACGTGGCTGCCAGCCGGGCCCGCGACCAGATGTGGCTGTTCACCTCCGCTACACCGGATCAGCTGAACAGCAGAGACCTGCGCCACTCCCTGCTCACCTACATGCAGGCGCCGCCGGAACTCCAGGGCACCTCTCCCGGCCTGTCCGCCGTCTCGCCCGACGAGCCGTGTGATCCGTTCGAGTCCCTCTTCGAGCAGCGGGTCTTCCGTAGGATCAAGGAACGCGGCTACCACGTCGTCCCCCAGTGGAAGGTCAGTGGCAAACGCATCGACCTCGTCGTCGTCGGAGAGACGGGCCGCCTCGCCGTGGAGTGCGACGGCAGTCCGTATCACTCCACTTCCGACCAGATCCGCGAGGACTACGAGCGGGAGCGCGAACTGCGCCGGGCCGGCTGGCAGTTCTGGCGCATACGCAGCAGCGAGTTCGCACTATCTCCGGAGGATTCGCTGACTCCGCTGTGGAAGCGCCTTGACGCTCTGGGAATCCGGCCTGGAGTCACCGAGGAATCCCAGGGCGACTCGGGGAGCACGTGGTCCCCAGTCGAGATGGACGATGTCGACCTCACCACCGATGAACTCGACGCCATGCTCGATGAGGATGCGTCCGTCTCTCTCGAGGGAGCCTGATGTGAACGAGATCTTCGACGACAGCACGCTGACGGAGATCGCCCACCTGATCTGTGGGGACGAGACGCCTCTGCTCTACCGGAAGGGGTACGAGATAGCCGCGTTCTTCCAGCGAGCGGGTTGGGACGATGTTCCGGAGTACGACGGCACGCCGAGGCACAAGTGGACCTTGGATCTCCTCAGGGAGCGACAGGAGGACGGTATGGATGACGCCAAGCGAGCCGTCCTTCGCTTGGCGAATCGCCTTGAGTACTACAACCAGCAGCAGGAGTACCAGGCCACGCTGAGGCGGCTCAACGAGATACTCGTGCTCGACGGTCGCCGGGTCGGCGAGGACGGAGGCCAACCGGTCCTCGTCCGTTGCGAAGCCGGTTTCGAGGACGAGGTACGTCAGTTGCGGCAAGTCGAGCTGAAGGTCTCTGTGACGGAGGTGGTGAGCGACCCGGAACTCGCCGCCACCGTGCAACTCCGGCTGGACGAGGCACGCATCTGCTACCACCACGGCGCCTACACGTCGGCAGTCATCATGCTGGGCAGCCTGCTGGAGGGAGTGCTCGCGCATGCCGCGCAGACCCGCGCCGCCGGCGTACGCATGCCGAAGCCGATGCGGAACATGGGGTTGAAAGACTTCCTGGACTTCGCGTACGACAACAAATGGATCGAGCACGATGCCAAACTGGCCTCGGAGCTTATCCGGCAGTGCAGGAATCTCGTGCATCCCTTGGCGGAAAAACAGAACGGACACAGCCCGAACCGCGACACGCTCGACATGTGCTGGCCGGTCGTGAACGCCACGCTGAATGACCTCGCGGCGACGGCGACGGCGCCCCCTGCCCCGCCTTCTCCGGGGGCGTCCGCAGATCGAGGTCGTGGCCGCAATTCCAATGCCTCCGCCCAACGTCCAACGCCGGCCTCTGTCGCTCGTCGCCGTCCGGGCGGGGGAACAACGGCGGGCATCTGAACCGCGGGTGCACTCGATCTAGCGTGGGCGGATAAAGCGGAGTCTCTCACGGCGCCTCCTCCGCCCGCGCAGAACATAGAACACGAGGTGTTGGAGGTGGAGGACATCGATGCTGGTCGGGTCGATGCGGTGAGCCAGGTCACTGCGAAATGCGTTGATGCACACCGTGAAGGGAGGTCCGGACAGGCATTTGCCGGGCACGGGCAGCAGCTGCAGTCCTGGTGGTAGCCGAGATGGACGTGCTGGCGGGGCAGTATGAAGGAGCGGGCTGGGAGCAGGGAGTTCTCGCCCGTGTACGGGGTCGAGAAGGAGTTTGACGCTCCCGAGGGACAGATCGAGCACGGTCGCCACCCGAGGACTCATTCGGCACCGGCAATAAACGCTTCGTAGAGACGCAAAAGGCCGATGCCCGGTGTTGCCGTGTACTTCAGCCCGTGCTGCTGGTAGCTGGCCTTCAGCTGAAGGCTGAGCTCGCCACCATGCTACGCATCGATCAGGACCACAAACAGGTGCCGGACGCCGACGGGCGCAGCGCGGCCGTGGACATCGTTGCCGTCGATGAGCACGGCAACCCGTCTCTTGTATTGGAGTTCGACGGAGTCTGGTGGCATGAGGGCAAGGAGGAAAAAGACGCAGCCAAGGCTGCCAGGCTGCGCGCTGCGGGGCTGACTGTGGTGCGGATCCGCGAGGCGGCCCTGGCACCATTGGATCCGACGTTCGACGTGGTCGTCGGGTTCCTGGCTGCTGCCGAAGACGCCGCCGCCGACGTGCTGAACCACTTGGCTGGGTTGGGCTTGGTAGGAAAGGTCGAAGCCTATCGCTATCGAGAGGATTCCTTCACTGGTGCACAGAACCGACCTCTTGCCGCGCAGTGGATTCGCGACCGCCTCGGGGAAGCCGCGCTTCGCGTCGAGCGGAACCTGCACAAGGAGCGGTGGGCGCGGAGGTATGCCGCGCTCGTTGACTACGAGGCCATCGAGGGCCATTGCTACCCGAGCGATCGGGAAGTCCCAGTCGACGGCGTCAATCTGGCCCGTTGGGTCCGAAAACAGCGTGCCATGGCGGCCAGTGGCGCTCTGGATGACGAGCGTGCCCGGCGTCTGTCCGCCATCGACTCGTGGTCGACCGAAAATGCCCACGACGCGTCATTCCGCCGACAGTGCGACAGCTACCGAGCCGCTGTCCTAAACGAGCACGGCGCGATGGAAGCGCGAGAGGCGACCGTATGGGCGAACAACATTCGTATGACCCGCAAGCGGCTGGCCGATCAGAGCGAGGACCTGCCCGCATGGAAGCTCGAAGCGCTGGCATCGATACCCGGTTGGAGCTGGGACCCGTTCGAGGAGGGGTTCCTGGCCAAGGCCGTGATCCTTCAGAACTTCGCCGCCGAGACCCAGCGCAGTGTCGACAGCATCAAGGCGAGGGAAGAGTGGAGTGGTCACAGGATAGGCGTCTGGATCAAATCCTTCCGGAACCGGCGGGCAACTTATGACGCGGAGCGCAGAGGGGACGCCCGGGGCATTGCCGTATAGCGGTACTCCCGCGGACCCCCCCGCGTCGGCGGGGAGGACCCCGTGCCATCGTCGCCCCCTTCCGGGGCCGCCGGAACACCCCCGCGTCGGCGGGGAGGACGCCCCCGCCCCCCTCCTGGGTCCCCCTTCTCCCCGGAACACCCCCGCGTCCGCGGGGGTGTTCCGGCTGACGACGACCCCGAGGGCCTGGTCGACGAAGTCCTCCCCGCCGACGCGGGGGTGTCCTGTCTCATCTACGGCAGGAGCCGATCCCGCGACGTTCCCCCCAGATCCAAGATCCGGACCAGTCGCGGGCCAACGCACTACCGGCCGTCTCGGTCCCCCTTCTTTTTTGCACCCATGAGGGCCGGGCTTGTCAAGCGCGGCAGGGGTCCCTGACCTCGTGTTTTAGGCGTGGGAGTCAGTCCGAGGGCGTTGGATATTCCTGGCGTGAAGTTGTGGCCGGCGACTGGTCGTTCGCGTTTGGCTGGGCTCCCGGGATGACCTGGTCGGCGTGGGGTTCACATGCACCCATTCGGCGTCTGGCCGGCGTGGTCGGCGCCATGACCGTGGTCCGGGGGCCGGGGCTGCTCAGTCAGGTCATCGAGCGCGGCGTGGCCGTCTCATGCAAAAGATGCGAGCTCACCCCGGAGTCTGCGGGCGACCGGTGCGCAAGGGCTTCATCGCGCGGTTCGTTTCCTGCGCTGTGGCTGCGCTTCGGCGGCCTGCAGGAGGTGGTAAGCGCGGGTGAGAAGCTTGCGGGCGATGGCGGTGGTGGCGATCTTCTTGCCGCGGCGGGCGCTGATGGCGTGGTAGGCGTCGGCGAAGTCCGGGTGGCGCTTGGCGGTCTGTGCGGCCTCGCACAGGATCCACCGCAGCCAGGCGTCTCCCTGCTTGGAGATGTGGCCGTGCCGGACGGTGAGGTCCGAGCCGCGCACGGTCGGGGTGAGTCCGGCCCAGGCGGCGAGCTTGCGGGCGGAGGGAAAGCGGGTGACGTCGCCGACCTCGGCCAGGATCACCAGCGCAGTGAGCGGGCCCACCCCCGGCAGGGCGGTGAGGAGTTTGACCCGGGGGTCGCCGCGGGCGTGCGCGGCGAGCTGCGCGTCCAGGGCGTTGATCGGGATCTGCAGTGCGTCCATCAGCTGCAGCAGGTCGTCGACCACGTGGCGGGAGGCGTCCGGCAGCTCGAGCGAGGCGAGCCAGACCCGCCCTGGTCCGGTGAAGACTGAGCCGGCCCGGTCGTGGCCGAGATCCGCGAGTATGGCGTGGACCCGGTTGCGCAGCAGTGTCCGCAGGCGTACCAGCTGGAAGCGGTGGCGCAGCAGAGCCCGCTGCTGGCGCACCTCCAACGGCGCGATCCACGCCTCCGGCAGGAGGTCCGCACGCAGCAGTCGGCCTAGCGTGGCTGCGTCGACTTTGTCGTTCTTGAGCCTGGCGGAGGCGATGGCCTTGCATTGCAGCGGATGCACCAGATGCGGCTGGTAGCCGTAGTCCTCCAGCAGTTCCACCAGCCAGCCCCAGCCATAAGCGGCCTCGAACGCGACCGGAGTACCGATCGGCAGGTCCCCGATTACGCCCAGGACCGGCCCGACCCCGTTGGGCACGTTCCGATTGATCCGGACGGTGCCGTCCTGGTCGAGGACCGCGATCTGCGAACGCTTGCGGTGCACATCGATACCGACGTAGACAGACATTGAGGGCCTCCTTCCCGAGCCCGTCGATACCCGGGACGATAGGCATCGCCCGGCTGAGCACGGAAGGGGGCCCGGCCCTCATAGGGTCAGGTCAGCAGGCGCGACACTCATGTACCACCAGCAGACGAAGAACCTGCTGCGCACTTCGCTCAGGTACCGAAACATGGCCGAAGCACAAGCGGCGAGTCATGCCGGTACAGCACGAGCCTCAGTACAGGTCGTGCTGCACCGGCAACCTCATAGAGCCGGCTGCCCCGGGGCCGACGGGGCAGCGCCTGTGGCGGCGGGCATGCCATTCCCGAGCTAGCCGCCGTCCACTACTTGTCGCAAACATGACTGACGGCGTGTCAGTAAAGTCAGCAAAGAGTCAGCATGAGCCCGATCAAACGCGGTTACAGATGACTACAGATGCACGTGGGCCAACTCCCGGGATCATGGTCTTGACCTGGCAAAACCCCGGTTTTAAGCGGACCTGGTAGAGTGAAGGGCGAGCCGTGTTCTACTACCTGCTCAAATACGTTCTGCTGGGACCACTGCTCAGACTGGTCTTCCGGCCCCGTATCGAAGGGCTGGAGCACGTGCCGGCCTCGGGGGCGGCCATCGTCGCGGGCAACCATCTCTCCTTCTCGGACCACTTCGTGATGCCCGCGATCCTCAAACGGCGGATCACCTTCCTGGCCAAGGCCGAGTACTTCACCGGTCCCGGCATCAAGGGCCGGCTCACCGCGGCCTTCTTCCGCAGCGCGGGCCAGATCCCGGTCGACCGGTCCGGCAAGGAGGCCGGGCAGGCCGCGATCCGGGAGGGGCTCGGGGTGCTGCGCAAGGGCGAGCTGCTCGGCATCTACCCGGAGGGCACCCGGTCGCACGACGGCCGCCTGTACAAGGGCAAGGTCGGCGTCGCGGTCATGGCGCTCAGGGCCGGCGTGCCGGTCGTGCCGTGCGCGATGATCGGCACGTTCGAGGCACAGCCGCCCGGGAAGACCGTCCCGCGGCCGCACCCGATCGTGATCCGCTTCGGCAAGCCGCTGGACTTCTCCCGCTACGCGGGCATGGAGAACGAGAAGGCGATCCTGCGCGCCGCCACCGACGAGATCATGTACGCCATCCTGACGCTGTCCGAGCAGGAGTACGTCGACCAGTACGCGGCCGTCGCCAAGGCGGAGCAGTCCGAGGCGAAGGGCGACAGGCGCAGGTTCCCGCGGGCACCGCTCGGTTGACGCCGCCGGGCGCGCCGGACACGAGAGAGGGGCGGCCGGGCATCCCGGCCGCCCCTCGTCACCCGAGGCCGATCGCTACGCCTTCGGCGTGGCGTGCGGCGCGCAGGTCACGTCCGCCGAGTCGGTCTTCCCGGTGAGCAGGTAGGTGTCCACCCGGTCGTTGATGCACGGGTTGGCCAGGCCGGTGACTCCGTGGGAGCCCGCGTCCTTCTCGGTGATCAGACGGGAGCCCTTGAACCGCTTGTGCAGCTCGACGGCGCCCGCGTACGGCGTGGCGGCGTCCCGCGTGGACTGCACGATGAGCACCTCGGGCAGACCCTTGCCGGTCTTGACGTCCACCGGGTTCTGCTGCTTGACCGGCCACGTGGCGCACGGCAGGTTCATCCACGCGTTGGCCCACGTCATGAACGGGGCGGTCTTGTGGAGCCGCGTGTTGTCCCGGTCCCACGTCTTCCAGTTGGTGGGCCACTTGGCGTCGGTGCACTCCACCGCGGTGTAGACGGCGTTGCCGTTCTCCGAGGAGATGTTGCCCGCGATGTCGGACATGTCCGGGGCGGCGGCGTCGACCAGCGCCTGGGTGTCGCCGGCGACGTACTTGCTGAACACCTTCGCCGCCGGCGCCCACGACGAGTCGTAGTACGGCGCGCTCTGGAAGAAGGAGATCAGCTCGTTCGGGCCGACGACCCCGCCGATGGGGCTCTTCTTGGCGGTGGCGCGCAGCTTCAGCCACTGCTGCTGGACGGCGTCGCGGGTGGCGCCCAGGTGGTAGGTGGCGTCGTTCGCGGCGACCCAGTCCTGCCAGTCCTTCCAGCGGCCCTCGAAGGCGACGTCCTGGTTCAGGTTGGCCTGGTACCAGACGTTCTCGCGGGCCGGGTTGACGACGCTGTCGACGACCATCCGGCGCACATGGCCCGGGAACATCGTGCCGTAGACGGCGCCGAGGTAGGTGCCGTAGGAGACGCCGAGGAAGTTGAGCTTCTGCTCGCCGAGCGCGGCGCGGATGACGTCCAGGTCGCGGACGGTGTTCGGCGTGGTCATCTGCTGGAGCATGGCGCGGCCGGTGCGCTGGAGGCAGCCCTGCGCGTACTCGCGGGCCAGCTTGCGCTGGATGCTCTTGTCGGCCTCGGAGTCCGGCACCGGGTCCAGCTTGGACCCCTCGGCGAACTTCTGCGGGTCAGCGCAGGAGATGGGCGCCGAGTGGCCGACACCGCGCGGGTCGAAGCCGACGAAGTCGTAGGCCTTCGCCACGTTGGCCCAGATGGCGTTCTTGTTGGTGACCCGGGTCGGGAAGCGCAGGCCCGAACCGCCGGGGCCGCCCGGGTTGTAGAGGAGGGCGCCCTGGCGCTCCTCCTTGGTGCCGGTGTTGCCGATGCGGTCGACGGCCAGCTTGATCTGCTTGCCGTAGGGGTCGGCGTAGTCGATCGGCACCGAGACGTAACCGCACTGGATGGGCTTGGCCAGCCCCCAGTCGGCGGGGCAGTCCTGCCAGTCGATGCCGGCCTTCGCGGCACGCTCCGCGGCGATCGCCGCGCCGCGGGTCTCGCGGTCCTGCCCCTGGCCGTTGTTCGCGCCGGCCGCGGGCGTCGCCACCGCGCCGGCTATCAGGGTCGCCGTGACCAGCGCACCGGCCGAACCGAGCGCCAGCACTCGGTTCCTGGGTCTCATGTCCCTCAAGGGGGACCTCCCCGTACGTCGTTGCGAATTCGGTACGGGGATCTTTGCGGCTGTGAGGTCCCTGAGAACAGGGGTCGTTGACCTTCTTTGCCAATCCGATAAGCGGCGCGACGTGTCCCGCTGAGCGGAACCCCGAGGGTCCCGGCGTCGCCCGGAAGACCGGCGGCGGTCCGCACGGGGGGCGGGAGGCTCGGGGGTGGTCCGCGTGGCGGGCGCGGGCCGGGCCGGCGCGGCGGTCGGCGTCGGGGGCTCCAGGAGTCATGAAATATAGGCTGCTTGACCAGATCGTCCCGAATTGCCGCTTAACGCGTGCCACGCCGGACGTGGGACGAGCCGCCGACCCCCGGCCCGCGCCGAGGCGGAGCTGATCGGCCGTTACCCGGAGGCGACCGGCGGGCTGGACCGCGCCGACCCGGGTCGGCCCTGGGGCACCCACCGGGCCCCGCGGGCCCTACGGGTCCCGGACGGCGAGCCGCGCACCATCCCCTTCACCGCGCCGCCAAACTGCGGAAGTTGACGTCATCCACCACCGGGGGCGCGACGGGCGCAGGAGGCGGCGCGCCGCGACACGCGGCGCGGAATGTCCCCGAATGACCGACCGCCTTTCGGTGTAGGTTCGGCTCCCTTTCCGGGACCGCCACAGTTGCGCAACACGCCTCCCCGAACGGCGGAACAAGGCGCTCCGGTGCTGGTCCGGGGGTCGTCGGGTGAGGGGGCATCCGTTCGATCGCGAAGGTGTCCACCCGAAAGGGCGCGTGGTGAGTAACAACACAAACACTCGCTTCCATTGGGATTTTCGGACATCCGTGGGTGAAGATCCCTGTCTGACGACAAGCCCCCGCCACAACGGCGGGGCGGTCCGGGCGGACGCCGAGTCCTGCCGCCGCCCGGATGACCGGTCGACAGGAGTGGATCGGCAGGAGTGGAGGACCCAAGCACGACGGGTCGCCGGAACGGTCACACCATGGCCGGCCCGAGCAGCCCTTGGGGTGAAGCCGCGGCAACGCGGCCGGGCAACTTCGCCAGCCCGAATCCGACAGGTCATCCTTCACAGGCGGCTGACGAAGGGTTGCGCATGACTGCGCTCAATCGTGTCCCGTCGCTGATGGCCCGGGCCGGCACGGCCTCGGCCCTGACCCTGGCCGCCGTGGGCGGCTCGATCGTGGTGCCGGGTGTGGCCTCCGAGGCCTCGGCCGTGACGATGGCGTCCCAGGCGCTGAAGATCGCGGCGTCCAAGAAGGGGTCGCCCTACCAGTGGGGCGCCACGGGGCCGGGAAGGTTCGACTGCTCCGGGCTCACGCTGTACTCGTTCAAGAGGGCGGGCAAGAAGCTGCCCCGCACAGCCGAGCAGCAGTACAACAAGAGCCGGCACATCTCGGCGGGCAGCCGCCGGGCCGGGGACCTGGTGTTCTTCCACTCGGGCTCGTACGTGTACCACGTCGGCATCTACGCCGGCGCGGGCAAGATCTGGCACGCCCCGAAGACCGGGGACGTGGTGAAGCTGCAGAAGATCTGGACGAAGAGCGTCTGGTACGGCCGGGTCAGCTGACCCGGCCGCCGTGCGGGGCGGTGGCGGCGCCGCGGCGTCGTCACCGCACGTTCCTACGCTTCCTGGCCCGTGGCCGTCACGGGTCGGGCGGGAGCCGTCCACGGAAGTTCGATGCAGACCGTCTTGCCACCCTCCCGGGTCGGCCGCACGGTCAGCCTGCCGCCGCACTCGGCGGTGAGCCACCGGATGATCACCATGCCCCGGCCGTTGTCCTGCTGGACAGCGGCCGGCAGTCGTTTCGGGAACCGGGGGTGGCTGTCGGTGACCCCGATGCACAACCGTTCGTCACGCACGAGGACGAGGTCCACCGTGAAGGTGGGTGACTGCCCCAAAGTGTGCTGTACGGCGTTGGTGGCGAGTTCGGAGACGATGAGCCGCACCGTCTCGGCGGTGTCCGTGGCCGGCGGCAGGCCCCACTCCGCGAGCGTGCCGGCCACATAGGCACGGGCCGCGCAGACCGAGGCGGGATCGCTCGGCAGAGTGACGGATGCTTCCAGATGGTCTGCCATGGCGACGTCGTCCCTTTCCCACGGGAGCGGAGTCCGACACTGAGCGGATGGTTCGAGTACGGTCCCGGACTGGTGCTTCGCCGTCAGACTGCCATCAGTGCTCCGCTCTCGGTGGCGATCCACCGGGATATGCATATATCTGTCGCTCGATGCGGTGAACTCTGCGACGGAAGACCGTATGTGAAGCGGGTCGCGTGGAGCGTTCAGAGGGAGCGAGGGAGTAACCCATGCAGCACGGTCCCGCGGTGCGCCGCCGGAAACTGGGCGCCGAACTGCGCGCGCTGCGCACCGGCGCGGGCCTCACCAGTGGTGAGGCGGCCCGCCTGGTCGGCTGGCACCAGTCGAAGGTCAGCCGGATCGAAACCGGTACCAGTGGGGTGAAACCGGCCGATGTGCGCTCGCTCCTGGACGCGTACGCGGTCCACGACTCCCAGCTCCGCGAGTTGCTCCTGGTCCTCGCGGGACTGGACGACGGCGACGGCCGGCACCACTGGTGGCACGCCTATCGCGGGGTGCTGCCCCCGACCTACCGGGACTTCATCAGCCTGGAGTCGCAGGCGAGCGGGATGCGCACCCTGGAGACCTCGGTCGTCCCCGGACTGCTGCAGACCCCCGAGTACGCCCGCGCGGTCACCCGGGCCGCCGTGGACGGGCTCGACGAGGACCGGCTGGACGCGCTGGTGGAGGTGCGGCTGGCCCGCCAGGACGTGCTGCGCGCGCGACCGCCGCTGGAGCTGGACGCGGTGCTTGACGAGGCGGTGCTGCGCCGCGAGGTGGGCGGTCCGGAGATCATGCGGCGGCAGCTGGAGCGGCTGACGGAGGCGGCCCGGCTGCCCCAGGTACGGCTCCAGGTGCTGCCGTTCGCCGCCGGCGCGCACATCGGCATCACCGGGCCTTTCGTAATCTTCTCGTTTTCGAACACCTCTGATCTGAACGTGGTGGTTCTCGACCACCTGACGAGTAGCTTCCATCTCGAGCGGAAAGAAGACCTAGAGGCCTACACGGAGGCCTTCGACACCCTGCGGATCCACGCCCTCTCGCCCGAGGACTCGTTGGACTTCATCGCCGGGATACGCCAGGACCCTGACGGCGCACCACCGCGTACCGCCTGAGGAGGCACCATGTCCGCTCTGCCTCGGCACGTATCTTCCAGCATCGATCTGCACGGCGTGCGCTGGCTGCGCAGCAGCTACAGCACGGGAGCCAACAACTGCGTCGAGACGGCCCGGCCCGCCACGGGACCGTGGTCCGGGCTGCTCGCCGTACGCGACTCCAAGGCCCCGGCCGGGCCGGCGCTGCTCTTCTCCCCCGCGAGCTGGGCCCGCTTCACGGCCGCGGCGCACCGCGTCTGACGCACCATCCGGTCACATCCGCCCACGGTGACGCGCGGCCGTGTACGCCGACTCATGGTCGCGTCCCACCGATCACCCGTACAGCGCGTTCGATCTGCGCCCCGGAGAGGTCCGCGCGGGCGGTCAGCCTCAGCCGAGAGATGCCGTCGGGCACGGAGGGAGGACGGAAGCAGCCCACGGCGAGGCCGGCCGCCCGGCAGTCGGCCGCCCAACGCACGGCCTGCTCCGGGGACGGCGCGCGCACCGAGACCACCGCGGCGTCCGGACGCACCGCTTCCAGACCCGCGGCGGTCAGGCGCGCGTGGAGTTCGGCCGCCACCGCTCGCGCGCGTGCCGCCCGCTCCGGTTCGCGGCGCAGCAGTCGCAGCGCCGCCAGGGCGGCTCCCGCGGCGGCGGGGGCGAGGCCGGTGTCGAAGATGAACGTCCGGGCCGCGTTGACGAGGTGGTCGATCACCCGTGCGGGCCCGAGGACGACTCCGCCCTGGCTGCCGAGCGACTTCGACAGCGTGGCCGTGACGACCACGTCGTCGGCGCCCGCCACTCCGGCGGCGTGCGCGGCGCCGCGGCCGCCGGCGCCCAGGACGCCCAGCCCGTGGGCGTCGTCGGCGAGGAGTCCCGCGCCGCGCTCCCGGCACACCGCGGCGAGCTCGGCCAGCGGGGCCGCGTCGCCGTCGACCGAGAACACCGTGTCCGAGACGAGCACGGCCGGGCCCTCGTGAGTGCCGAGCGCCTTGCGCACGGCGTCCGGGTCGGCGTGCGCGACGACCTGTGTCGTGCCCCGGGCCAGCCGGCAGCCGTCGATGAGCGAGGCGTGGTTGCCCGCGTCGGAGACGACGAGTGAGCCGTGCGGCGCCAGCTCGGTGACCGCGGCCAGGTTCGCGGCGTATCCGGAGGAGAAGACCAGCGCCGCCTCGAAGCCGCAGAAACCGGACAGTTCGCGCTCCAGTTCGGCGTGCAGTTCGGTGGTGCCGGTGACGAGCCGGGAGCCGGTCGAGCCGCCGCCCCAGGTGCGTGCCGCGGCCGCGGCTCCCTCGGTCACCTCCGGGTGGCGGGCGAGCCCCAGGTAGTCGTTGCCCGCGAGGTCGAGCAGCGGCGAGTCGGCGGGGCGGGGCCGCAGGGTCCGTACGAGTCCGGCCCGGCGGCGTGCGTCCGCCTGCTCCTCGATCCAGCCGAACGCCATGGGTCCTCCGGGGCATGTGTAGGCAGTGCACAGACCCTAGCGGCAAGGCCTGCCGCCCCTCATGTGGCCATACCCACATGTCGATGTGCCCGTCGTTGTGCGGAGTCTCCTTGGCCGCGGACCGGGCCGTAGGACAGGATCAGCTCTCATGAACCTGCTGAACACGCTGGTGGACAAGGGACTTCGGCGCGAGTCGCCGACCCGCGAGGAAGCTCTGGCCGTGCTGGCCACCTCGGACGACGACCTGCTGGATGTGGTGGCCGCGGCCGGGAAGGTGCGCCGCCACTGGTTCGGCCGGCGGGTGAAACTCAACTATCTCGTCAACCTCAAGTCGGGTCTGTGCCCCGAGGACTGCTCGTACTGCTCGCAGCGGCTCGGTTCGAAGGCCGACATCCTCAAGTACACCTGGCTCAAGCCCGACCAGGCCTCCGAGGCCGCCGCGGCCGGGCTCGCGGGCGGCGCCAAGCGGGTCTGCCTGGTGGCCAGCGGGCGCGGTCCGACCGACCGTGACGTGGACCGGGTCTCCGACACCATCAAGGCGATCAAGGAGCAGAACGAGGGTGTCGAGGTGTGCGCCTGCCTCGGTCTGCTCTCCGACGGCCAGGCCGAGCGGCTGCGCGAGGCCGGGGCCGACGCCTACAACCACAACCTCAACACCTCCGAGGCGACGTACGGCGGCATCACCACCACCCACACCTACGCCGACCGGGTGGACACGGTGCACAAGGCGCACGCGGCCGGGCTGTCCGCCTGCTCGGGGCTCATCGCGGGTATGGGCGAGAGCGACGAGGACCTGGTCGACGTGGTCTTCTCGCTGCGCGAGCTGGACCCGGACTCCGTTCCGGTGAACTTCCTGATCCCGTTCGAGGGCACACCGCTCGCCAAGGAGTGGAACCTGACCCCGCAGCGCTGCCTGCGGATCCTGGCGATGGTCCGGTTCGTCTGCCCGGACGTGGAGGTGCGGATCGCGGGCGGCCGCGAGGTGCACCTGCGCACCATGCAGCCCCTCGCGCTGCACCTGGCCAACTCGATCTTCCTCGGCGACTACCTGACCAGCGAGGGCCAGGCGGGCAAGGCCGACCTGGAGATGATCGCGGACGCCGGGTTCGAGGTGGAGGGCGCCGACCAGGTGACGCTGCCCGAGCACCGGTCGGCGGCCGGGGGCGCGTGCGGGTCGCACGACGGCGCCGGGTGCGGGTCCCACGAAGGTTCGGGCTGCGGATCGCACGAGGAGCCGGGGTGCGGGTCGCACCAGGGTGGCGGAGTCTGCGGCTCCGCCGAGGCACCGGCAGCCGAGGCACCGGCACCGGAATCGGCGCCGGTACCGGAGCCCGCGGCCGGCAACGAGCCGCGTACCGACCTGGTCGCCGTACGCCGCCGGGGCGCCGGAACGGACCTCGCGCCCAATGCCTGATCCCCACAACACGCCCGGCCCGGACGTGCCCGAGCTGCTGGAGCTCGACCGGCGGCACGTGTGGCACCCGTACGGACCCATGCCCGGCCGCCAGGAACCGCTCGTCGTGGAGTCGGCGAGCGGGGTCCGGCTGAGGCTCGCGGACGGCTCGGGCGAACTGGTCGACGGCATGTCGTCGTGGTGGGCGGCGATCCACGGCTACAACCACCCGGTGCTGAACGAGGCCGCGCGGGAGCAGCTGGAGCGGATGAGCCACGTGATGTTCGGCGGGCTCACGCACGAGCCCGCCGTCCGGCTGGCGAAGCTCCTCGTCGACATGTCACCGGAGGGACTCGAGCACGTGTTCCTCGCCGACTCCGGTTCGGTGTCGGTCGAGGTCGCGGTCAAGATGTGCCTGCAGTACTGGCGCTCGCTCGGCCGCCCGGACAAGCGGCGGCTGCTGACCTGGCGGGGCGGCTACCACGGGGACACCTGGCAGCCGATGTCCGTGTGCGACCCCGAGGGCGGGATGCACGAGCTGTGGACCGGTGTGCTGCCCCGTCAGGTCTTCGCCGACGCACCGCCGGCCGAGTACGAGGAGGCGTACGCCGCCCACCTGCGCGAGATGGTCGAACGGCACGCCGGCGAACTGGCCGCCGTGATCGTCGAACCGGTGGTGCAGGGCGCGGGCGGGATGCGCTTCCACTCCCCCGCCTATCTGCGGGTGCTGCGCGAGGTGTGCGACGCGCACGACGTGCTCCTGGTGTTCGACGAGATCGCGACCGGGTTCGGGCGCACCGGCGCCCTGTTCGCGGCGGAGCACGCCGCCGTGACGCCGGACGTGATGTGCGTGGGCAAGGCGCTGACGGGCGGCTATCTGACGATGGCGGCGACGCTGTGCACCGCGCGGGTGGCCGAGGGGATCTCGCGCGGCGAGGTGCCGGTGCTCGCGCACGGCCCGACCTTCATGGCCAACCCGCTGGCGGCGGCCGTGGCCTGCGCGTCGATCGAGCTGCTGCTCGGCCAGGACTGGCGCGCGGAGGTCAAGCGGATCGAGGCGGGGCTACGGGACGGACTCGCTCCGGCGGCGGAGCTGCCGGGTGTGCGGGACGTGCGTGTCATGGGCGCCATCGGAGTGGTCCAGCTCGACCACGCGGTGGACATGGCGGCGGCCACGCGGGCGGCCGTGCGCGAGGGCGTGTGGCTGCGGCCGTTCCGCGACCTGGTGTACACGATGCCGCCGTACGTCACCGGCGACGTGGACGTGGCACGGATCGCGCGCGCGGTGTGCGCGGCGGCGAGGGAGGGCTGAGATGCCGGTACTGGTGATCACGGGCACGGGCACGGAGGTCGGCAAGACGGTGGCGACGGCCGCCGTCGCCGCCGCGGCCGTCGCGGCCGGGCGGTCGGTGGCCGTGCTGAAGCCCGCGCAGACCGGTGTGGGGCCGGACGAGCGCGGGGACGCCGACGAGGTCGCCCGGCTGGCCGGTGATGTCACGGCGCGTGAACTCGCGCGCTATCCGGAGCCGTTGGCGCCCGCGACGGCGGCCCTGCGGGCCGGGCTGGCGCCGGTGCGCCCGCACGAGGTGGCCGAGGCCGCCGCCAAGCTGGCCACCGAGCACGACCTGGTGCTGGTGGAGGGCGCGGGCGGGCTGCTCGTCCGCTTCGACGCGGACGGCGGCACCCTGGCGGACGCGGCGCGGCTGCTGGGCGCTCCGGTGCTGGTCGTGGCCACGGCGGGTCTGGGCACGCTGAACACGACGGAGCTGACGGCCCGTGAACTGCGTGCCCGCGGTCTGGACCTGCTCGGCGTGGTGATCGGCAGCTGGCCCGCCGAGCCCGACCTCGCCTGCCGGTGCAACGTCACCGACCTCCCCGAAACCGCCGGTGCCCCCCTGCTGGGCGCCCTCCCCGAAGCGGCGGGCGCCCTGCCCCCGCCCGCCTTCCGCTCCCTGGCCCCCACCTGGCTGGCCCCCCGGCTCGACGGCACGTGGAACGCGTCGGTCTTCACCGGCCGCGAGGCACCCGCACCGTTCACCGGCGGCGTCTGACGGGGCCGCCCGGCCTCGCGGAAGTGTGGGGCGGGGCGTGCGGTGGGCAGGCGCTGGGGACACTCACCGTGGGTTTGTCACGGTCGGGAGGGTGCCATGGTGTCGTGGTCCGGCGGCCGCGGGAAGGCGGCGCGGGAGGCCGTCCGGCATCCGGTGTTCGCCCGTTACTACGCCCGGGCCGCCCTGGGCGCGGAGACCGGCATGGGCATCGCCGGGGTGCGCCGGCGGCTGCTGGCCGGGCTGTCCGGGCGGGTGATCGAGATCGGCGCGGGCACCGGGCTCAACTTCGCGCGCTACCCGGACTCGGTCGCGGAGGTCGTCGCGATCGAACCGGAGCGGCTGCTGCGGCAGCGGGCGTTCGAGGCCGCCCTGCGCGCCGAGGTCCCGGTCGACGTGGTGCCGGGCTGTGCGGAGGCGCTGCCGGTGAAGAGCGAGGCGTTCGACGCGGTGGTGCTCGCGCAGGTGCTGTGCAGCGTGCGCGACGTGCCGCGCGCGCTCGCCGAGGCGCGGCGGGTGCTGAAGCCCGGCGGCGAGGTGCGGTTCTTCGAGCACGGCCGCGGCGGGGGCCGGGCGATGGCCCTGACCCAGCGCACCTTGGACCTCACGGTGTGGCCCCTGCTGTGCGGCGGCTGCCATCTGGCCCGCGACGCGGTCCCCGCCCTGCGCGACGCCGGGTTCGAGCTGGGCCCCTACCGGCGAATGCTGATTCCGGAGAAGGGGCCGGTCCTGCCCTCCTCGTACTGCGTGCTGGGCACGGCCTGGCGTCCGCTCTCCACGGGCCCCGGCAGGCGGCCGATCACCTGATCAGCCGATCGGACGACCACGTGTGCCACTCTCCGTGCGGACACAGGCACAGAGCGCTGCGCGCATGCCCCTCGCGCGGTTGCCGGGGCCCTGAGAGCGCCGCCCGGCCCGCTGACGGATACCGGCTGTGGGCCGGGTCACATTACGCTCGGCTGGGGACGAAGCTGTCACGAGCCAGACGTAACGGGTCGAAGGACCCCCGAGGAGGCCCCGTGTCCATACCTGCTGCGCCGTCGGGCCGGGCGTCGGCCGACGGGATCGCGGCCCGCGCCCGCGGGCTGACCAAGGCGTACGGATCGGGCGAGACCGCCGTGCTCGCGCTGGACTCGGTGGACGTCGACATCGCACGCCGGCGTTTCACCACGGTGATGGGTCCCTCCGGCTCCGGGAAGTCCACGCTGATGCACTGCCTGGCCGGACTGGACACCGTCACGGCCGGCCAGGTCTGGGTCGGGGACACCGAGATCACCGGACTGAAGGACCGCGAACTGACCCGGCTGCGCCGGGACCGGATCGGCTTCATGTTCCAGTCGTTCAACCTCATCCCCACCCTGAACGCGCTGGAGAACATCACGCTGCCGATGGACATCGCGGGCCGCAGGCCTGACGAGAAGTGGCTGGACGAGGTCATCGACACGCTGGGGCTGCGCAACCGGCTGGGGCACCGTCCGTCCCAGCTGTCCGGCGGCCAGCAGCAGCGTGTGGCCTGCGCGCGGGCCCTGGCCTCCCGTCCGGAGCTGATCTTCGCCGACGAACCGACCGGCAATCTCGACTCGCGGGCCGGTCTCGAGGTGCTCGGCTTCCTGCGCGACGCCGTCGACAGCCTCGGGCAGACCGTCGTCATGGTGACCCACGACCCGAACGCCGCCGCCCACTCCGACCTGGTGCTGTACCTCGCGGACGGCCGGATCGTGGACGCGATGGAGCATCCGACCGCGGAGGCCGTGCTGGAGCGCATGCGCCTGTTCGCCGGAGCGGTCGTCCCCGCCGCCCCCGGCTTCGATCCCGGCTTCGATCCCGGCCTCGACGCGTTCCACGGCCGGCTCGGCGGGGACGGCCTCGCCGTCGAGGAGGCCTGATCCGGTGCTCAAGGCGACCCTGCGCAGCTTCCTGGACCACAGGGGGCGGCTGCTGCTCTCGGCCCTGGCCGTCATCCTGTCCGTGGCCTTCGTCACGGGCAGCCTGATCTTCTCCGACACCGTCGCCCGCACCTTCAACCAGCTTTTCGCCTCGACCGCCGCCGATGTGACGGTGGCGCCCAAGCAGGAGCTGACGTCCGCACTGCCCACCGGCGTCGTGCAGACCGTGCCGGCGTCCCTCGCCCAGCGGGTGGCCGGGGTCGACGGCGTGGCGGCGACGCACGTGGACGTGGCCGTCCGGAACGCCATGGTCGTCGACAGCCGCAACGAAGCGGTCGGCCCGACCACCGGCGCCCCGACCGTCGTCTCCAACTGGCAGGTCACCGACCGCAGCCCGGTGCGGCTGACCTCCGGACACGCCCCGCGCGGTGACGGCGAGGCCCTGCTGGACGCCGACACCGCCCGGCACGACGGCGTACGGATCGGCGACATGCTCGCGGTCCAGGCGCAGCCCGGCTCGTTCCGCGTCCGGGTCGTCGGCATCGCCACGTTCACCACCACCAACCCGGGTGCGGCCAGGCTCTTCCTGGACACGCCCACCGCCCAGGCCAGGCTGCTCGGCTCGACCGCCCGTGCGACGAGCATCTCGGTCGACGCGGCCAAGGGCGTCACCGACGCCCAGCTCAAGCAACGCGTCGCCCGGGCCGTCGGCAGCGGCGGCTACGACCTGCGGACCGCCGGTGAGCAGGCCAAGTCGGCCGCCGCCCGGCTCGGCGGATTCGTCAAGATCATCAAGTACGTCATGGTCGGGTTCGCCGGGATCGCGGTCCTCGTCGGCATCTTCCTGATCGTCAACACCTTCTCCATGCTCATCGCCCAGCGCACCCGCGAGCTGGGTCTGCTGCGCGCCCTGGGCGCCGACCGGCAGCAGGTCCGGCGCTCGGTGCTGGCCGAGGCGGTGCTGCTCGGCGTCGTCGGCTCCACGGTGGGACTCGCGGCCGGGATCGGTCTGGCGGCCGGGCTGATCCAGCTGATGAGCTCGTTCGACATGAACCTGACGACCTCGGCGATGGTCGTCAGGTGGAGCACGCCCGTCGCCGCGTACGGCGTCGGCATCGGTGTCACCTTCCTGGCGGCCTACCTCCCGGCCCGCCGCGCCGCGGCCGTCTCGCCCATGGCGGCCCTGGCGGACACCGAGGTGGCCGGCGTGGGCCGGCCGCTGCGGGTGCGCGCGCTGGCGGGCGCGGGCGTGGGCGCGGCCGGCGCGGCGGCGCTCGCGGGCTGCGCCGCCGCGCACCGGACCGCGACCGCCGCCTCCCTGCTGGGCGTGGGCATCGTCCTCACCCTGGTCGCCGTCGTCGTCGCCGGGCCGCTGCTGGTGCGCCCGCTGATCCGGGTGCTGGGCGGGGCCTTCCCGGCCCTGTTCGGGTCCATCGGGCGGATGAGCCAGCGCAACGCGCTGCGCAACCCGCGCCGTACCGGCGCCACCGCGGCCGCCCTGATGGTGGGCCTTGCCCTGGTCGGCGGACTGTCCGTGGCCAGTGCCTCCATGACCAACTCCCTGGATCGGCAGATCGACAGGGTGCTGGGCGCCGACTACGTGGTGCAGAACCGCAACTTCCTGCCGTTCTCCGCGGAGGTCACGCACACGGTGCGCGACACCCCGGGCGCCGGCACCGTCGTACGGCAGCGCCTCGCGGCCGTCGCCCTGCGGCTGCCGGACGGCAAGCGCGTCGCGACCACCGCCTCCGGGTACGACCCGCGGCTCGACTCGGTCGCCCACATCAAGTACGTCCGCGGCGACACGGCGGCGGCGCTCGCCGACGGGCACATCGCCATGGACGCGCGCTTCGCCGGGAAGCACGGGGTGCGGGCCGGGACCGTGCTGCCCGTCGAGTTCCAGGGCGGACGGCAGGCACGGCTGACCGTGGCGGCGCTCACCAACCAGGACGCGGCCGAGGGGCTCGGCATCGAGGGCGGCGTGTACTTCGGCATGGGGACCCTGGAGAAGTACGTGCCGAACACCCCGGACGCCGCCCTGTACGTGAACGCCGCTCCCGGCACCGGCGCCGGGCAGTTGCGCGCCCACCTGGAGAAGGCCCTCGTGCCGTACCCCAATGTGCAGGTGCGCGACCAGGCGGACTACAAGAAGCTCGTCCACGACCAGATCGCGGTCCTGCTCTACCTCGTCTACGCGCTGCTCGGCCTCGCGATCGTCATCGCGGTCCTGGGCGTGGTCAACACCCTCGCCCTGTCGGTGGTGGAGCGCACCCGGGAGATCGGTCTGCTGAGGGCCATCGGTCTGTCCCGCCGTCAGCTGCGGCGGATGATCCGGCTGGAGTCGGTGGTGATCGCCGTCTTCGGCGCGGTCCTGGGACTGTCCCTGGGCCTGGTGTGGGGCCTGTGCACCCAGCGGGTGCTGGCACTTCAGGGCATGAGGGCGCTGGCCATCCCCTGGAGCACGATCGTGGCGGTGGTGATCGGCGCGGCGCTCGTGGGCGTAGTGGCGGCGCTGCTGCCGGCGCTGCGCGCCTCCCGGATGAACGTGCTGGCGGCGATCGCGCACGAGTGACCCGGTCGCGGCGGGCCCCGCGTCCGGATACTGGAATTGCGCCCGGCGCCCGGTGGCGCGTGGTGTCATCGCCGCATGAGCGATCTGCACATACGCGCGGCGACCGCAGACGACCTAGACGCCGTACTGGCCTTCTGGACGACGGCCGCGGAGGGCACGAGCATCAGCGACGACCGGGACGGCGTGGCCCGCCTGATCGCCCGCGACCCGGAGTCCCTGCTGCTGGCGGTACGGGACGGCGAACTGGCCGGCACGGTCATCGCGGGCTTCGACGGCTGGCGCTGCCATCTGTACCGGCTGGCCGTGCACCCGGACCGGCGGCGCCAGGGCATCGGCTCCGCCCTGCTGGCGGCCGCCGAGGAACGGTTCGTGCGGCTCGGCGGGAGGCGCGGGGACGCCATGGTGCTCACCCGAAACGAGAACGCGCACCACGCCTGGCGGGCGGCGGGCTACGCGCCGGAGGAGCGCTGGCGTCGCTGGGTGAAGCCCCTGACGGACTGAAAACGACCTTCCTTTGCCTTTCCTTTACCATTGCGGGACATCCGTTCCTGCATGAAAGGTTGTGAGCGTCCGCCCATGGGCGAGCCTCCCGAGCGCGACACAGCGCGCCAGCCCCTGCCCTGCCCGACCATGGGACGGGGGTGACCCGATGACCGAAGTGCTCCTGTTGCTGGTGGCGGCGCTGCTCAGTCTCGCCTGCGGCGCCTTCGTCGCGGCCGAGTTCTCGCTGACGACCGTCGAGCGCGGTGCCCTGGAGCGGGCCGCCGAGCGCGGTGAGCGCGGCGCTGCCGGCGCGCTGAAGGCCGTACGGAACCTGACCTTCCAGCTCTCCGGGGCACAGCTCGGCATCACCGTCACCAATCTGGTGGTCGGCATGCTCGCCGAGCCGTCGATCGGCAAGCTGATCGCGGGGCCGATCCAGGCGCTCGGTCTGTCCCGGTCCGCAGCGACCTCGGTCGCGCTGGCCCTGGGCACGGCCCTGTCCACGGTGTTCCTGATGGTCGTCGGCGAGCTGGTGCCCAAGAACTGGGCGATCTCCTCGCCGCTCGCGGTGGCCCGGCGGGTGGGCAGCCCGCAGCGCTGGTTCAGCGCCGCCTTCCGCCCCTTCATCACCCACCTGAACAACACGGCGAACCGCGTGGTGCGCCGGCTCGGCATGGAGCCCGCCGAGGAGCTCGCCTCCGCTCGCGGGCCCCAGGAACTCGCCGCCCTGGCCCGGCACTCCGCCAAGGAGGGCGCCCTGGAGGCGGACACCGCCGAGCTGTTCGTACGCACCCTCAACCTGGCGGACCTGACCGCGGAGAACGTGATGACCCCGCGGGTCCGGGTCGTGGCCCTCGACGCCCGGGCGACCTGCGAGGACGTGGCGAACGCGACCCGGGCGACCGGGCTGTCCCGGTTCCCCGTCCACCAGGGCGGCCTCGACTCGGTCGTGGGCACCGCCCACATCAAGGACGTGCTGGCGATACCGGCCGAGCGCCGCACCCGCACACAGGTCTCGGAGATCATGCGCGAGCCGCTCCTGGTCCCCGAGTCGCTGACCGTCGACCGGCTGCTTGACCGGCTGTCCGGCAAGCGCACGATGGCGGTCGTCATCGACGAGTACGGCGGCACCGCGGGCGTGGCGACGCTGGAGGACATCGTCGAGGAGGTGGTCGGCGAGGTGCGCGACGAGCACGACCCGCACGAGACGCCCGACATCGCGCCGGCCGGCGCCGACGAGGAGGGCCGCGCCCTGTACTCGGCGGGCGGCTCCGCGCGGGTGGACCAGCTCGCGCAGGTGGGGCTACGGGTGCCGGAGGGGCCGTACGAGACGCTGGCCGGCCTGATCGCCGCCGAACTCGGCCGGATCCCCGAGACCGGCGACATCCTCCAGACCGCCGGCTGGCGACTGGACGTCGTGGACTCGAGCGGCCACCGCGCAGCGCGCGTACTCCTGCACGCGCCACTGGACGACGAACGGGGGGCGCGGGGCAAGGAAGGCGGGGACCGCGAGCACGGCGGATCAAGCGGGCACGGCGGGGACCACGAGGACCGCGTGCAGCGCGACGAGGCCGAGGAGCGCGGGGAAGGCACGCGCGGCAGGCACGGTGACGGGCCCGCTCCGAAGGACGAACGGCCGTGCGGTGGCGCGGAGGACGAGGGGAGGGCCGGGCGGTGACCGGTTTGCAGATTCTGATCGGGCTGGCGTCCCTGGTCGTCAACGCCTTCTTCGTGGGCGGCGAGTTCGCGCTGATCTCGGTGCGCCGCAGCCAGATCGAGCCGTACGCCGAGGCGGGCGACCGGCGCGCCCGGAGCGTGCTGTGGGGACTGCAGCACGTGTCCGCGCTGCTGGCCGCGGCGCAGCTCGGCATCACCCTGTGCACCCTGGTCCTCGGTGTGGTCGCCGAGCCGGCGATCGCGCACCTGCTGGAGCCGGCGTTCCACGCCATGGGTGTGCCACCGGGCGCGGGCCACGCGGTGTCGTTCGTGATCGCGCTGGCCCTGGCGACGTACCTGCACATGCTGCTCGGCGAGATGGTGCCGAAGAACGTCGTGCTCGCGGAGCCGGTACGCAGCGCGCTGCTGCTCGGACCGCCGCTGGTCGCGCTGTCCCAGGCCCTGCGCCCGGTGATCTTCACGGTGAACACGTTCGCGAACAGCCTGCTCAAGCTGTTGCGGGTGGAGGCCAAGAGCGAGGTCTCGTCGACCTTCACGGACGCGGAGCTGGCCCAGATCGTCAAGGACGCCAGCGCGGCCGGCCTCATCGACGACCGGGCGCAGGAGCGGCTGCACGACGCGCTGGAGCTCGGCAGCCGGCCCGTGCGTGACGTGGTGCTCCCGCTGGAGCGGGTCGTCCACGCGTCGGTGGGAATCACCCCCGAGCAGTTGGAGCGACTGTCGGCCGAGTCCGGCTTCTCGCGCTTCCCCGTGGTCGACGAGGAACGCCACATCGTCGGCTACCTGCATGTGAAGGACGCCCTGGACGCCTCGCCGCGGGAGGAGCCGTTCCGGCCGCGGGACATGCGGCCCATCGCCCGGGTCCGCGAGGGCACGCCGCTGGACGACGTGCTCACCGCGATGCGCGGCAGCCGTACGCACCTGGCGGCGGTCCTGGGGGCCGACGACCGGCTCGCGGGCCTGGTGACCATGGAGGACGTGCTGCGAGAGCTGTTCGGACCGGCGGGGGTGACCGGGACGGCCTGAGGCGACACCGACCGACCGCTTGGTACGCCACCGGACCGCCCGGATACGATCGCTCACGCCATGCAGACGAATCCCACGTACACGAGCCTGGTCGCGGTCGGCGACTCCTTCACCGAGGGCATGTCGGACCGGCTGCCCGACGGTTCGTACCGAGGCTGGGCGGACCTCCTCGCGGCGCGGATGGCCGCCCGCGCGCCCGGCTTCCGGTACGCCAACCTCGCCGTGCGCGGCAAGCTCATCGGGCAGATCGTCGACGAGCAGGTGGAGGCGGCGGCGGCCATGCGGGCCGACGTCGTGACGCTGGTGGGCGGCCTCAACGACACGCTGCGGCCCAAGTGCGACATGGGCAGGGTCACGGGGCTGCTCACGGAGGCCGTGGAGCGGCTGGCGCCGTCGTGCGAGCGGCTGGTGCTGATGCGCAGCCCCGGCCGGCGGGGCCCCGTCCTGGAGCGCTTCCGGCCGCGCATGGAGGAGTTGTTCGCCTGCGTCGACGAGCTCGCCGCACGGCACGGCGCGCTCGTCGTCGACCTGTACGGGGCGCCGTCGCTCGCCGACCCCCGGCTGTGGGACGTGGACCGGCTGCACCTGACCCCCGAGGGCCATCGCCGGGTCGCCGAGGCGGTATGGCAGACGCTCGGTTACGAGCCCGAGGACGCCGAGTGGCGTACGCCCATGGCGGCGACCGCGCGTCCGGGCTGGCTCGACCGCCGGGTGCAGGACACCCGCTTCGCCCGGCAGCATCTGCTGCCGTGGATAGGGCGGCGCCTGACCGGCCGTTCCTCCGGCGACGGCCGGACAGGCGCCCACTTTAGCGCTGAGCTGGGCAAAGCCTTCTGGGTCACCCCTGCGGACCACACAGACCCCGGCCCTGTGACGGACTGGCGACGGGTGGGGCACTGACCCAGAGCCCCGCCCGGCTGCCATGCACCGATCGCAGGTCAAAGGGCTGGTGTGAACGGTTCTCGGGGTGCTCACGCTGGTCGTGGGAGGATTCCTGAGGAGTAGATCGTCGGTCAGTGCGTTCGCCTCGACGACCTCCCCGCGGGTGAGACAGGTACTTCCGGCGGCTTTGGGAGAATGTCGTAGATCTTCCGTTCGACGCGGTGCCGCGCTGACCGACCTCGGCCTCACGCCGGGGACCGTCGGTAGCCGCGGCCGGTTCGGGAGCGGTCCTCAGAAGTTGGCCGCGTTGCCGGATCCCGGACCGCCAGACCTCCCGTTGTTGGCGATCACGCCGGCATGAGCCGAACCTGACCGACGAGGTTTCGGCGGAGGCTTGGGCCGCCGGGTGCGCGATGTCTCCAGCTGAACGGGGACCCCGACATCCGAAAGGAGCGCGTCCAGGGTCTCCTTAAGCTGCCGCCCGTCCGTATGCCTCGGCTGACCGCAAGCCAGCTTGGCCACGTCATCTCCCCTGACCAATACGACCATCAGCGTTCGGGTGGCCGACAGAGGGTCGCCCTCGTACGGCTCGACGATACTCTCGACCAGATCTATGCGCGCCAGGTCGGCGATCGGCATCCAGGGCTCCGGGCGACCCGCCCGGATCAAGCGAAACCGGGGCGGGGCCTGAGCCAGGGCGAACCGAACTCGACGGACACGACGCAGTGCGCCGGCCACAACAAAGGGGGCGGCGACGAGAGAGCCGGCCACCGCGACCAGGCCGGCCACGAACAGGCCCTCGGGAAAGTCGACGCCGAAGGCGGCCATGAACACCATGAACACGATTCCCACGCAGCCGAACAGAATCAGCATCCGCACCAGAGAAGCAAGCGCGATCAGCACCGCATGGCCGCGCGAACCGCCGGTCTCGCGGAAGACGAGGTCGGTCGTGTCACTGTCAGGTCCGGGCCGCACCAACTCACCGGGAGTCACGCGATCCAGCCTAGACCCGGCCGCCGTCAAGCAGAAGGCAACGGACAGGCCACGATGAGCGGACCTGACCGTCGGTTCTTGCCCAGGTCTAGTGTCTCGTGACCCTGTCAGCGTTACTTGATCTTGTGTGTCTCGTTCTATTGGTATGGAGCTTTCCATGGAACAGGCCGCCGAGCTGCGGGAGTTGGTGAGCAGTCGGGACGTGCCTGCGGATATAGCCACGCGGGGCCGGATCGTGCTGTGGTCGGCTGAGGGGCGTCGGCGCAAGGACATCGCCGAGCTGCTGGGAGTGTCGCTGCCTACGGTGGACCGCTGGAAGCGCCGTTATGCCGAGCACGGCGTGGCCGGGCTGGAAGGCGACCGGCCCGGCGGGGCCCGGGAGCAAGTGCCGGCACGGGTACGGGCCCGGGTGATTGCGCTGACGCGTATGACGCCGCCGGACGGCACTGGTCTTTCGCACTGGTCCACACGCGAGTTGGCGAAGTACCTGAAGCGGACTGAGGACGTCACCGTGTCCTGGCACTACATCGCGCGGATCTGGCGGGAGGAGAATCTCAAGCCGCGCCGGTCGGGCACCTTCAAGATCTCGAAGGACCCGGCGTTCGCGGAGAGGGTCACCGACATCGTCGGGCTGTACCTGGACCCGCCCGGCGGCGCGGTCGTGCTGTCGCTCGACGAGAAGACCCAGGTGCAGGCCCTGGACCGGACCCAGCCGGTGCTGCCGGTGACCTTCGACGCGACCGAGAAACGCACCCACGACTACATCCGGCACGGCACCACGAACCTGTTCGCCGCGCTCAACGTCGCCACCGGCCAGGTGCTCGGGGAATGCAAGACCGAAACGGAACGGTGCGACGTTCCGGGCGTTCCTGAAGAAGGCGGTCAAGCCGCACGCGGGGAAGGAGATCCACATTGTGCTGGACAACCTGTCCACGCACACCACCCCGGACGTGAAGGCGTGGCTGGCGAAAAACCCGCACGTGCACTTCCACTTCACCCCGGTCGGCTCCTCGTGGCTGAACCAGATCGAGACCTGGTTCGGGATCATCACCCGACAGTCGATCCGCCGAGGTACTTTCTCCAGCGTCCGCGTCCTCGTCCAGCAGATCCACGACTACATCGACTCCTGGAACGAGAACGCGAAACCCTTCACCTGGACCGCGACCGCCGGGGAGGTCCTCGCCAAGGTCCGACTCGTCACGGCCAACGTCAGGAAACTCGTCAACAACGATGACAACTGACAGAAACCGGATTACGAGACACTAGGTACTCGTGGCCCGTCGTCTTGCCGGCCGTGGTCTCGGAGGTGGTGCGGTCGAGCGGGTCGAAGGTGTACGTGGTCGCCTTCAGCGCCCCGATGCTGTCCGCCTTCTCGGACTTGATGACGTGGTCGAAACCGTCGTACGTGTTCCGCTGGACGATCTGACCGCCAGTGGTGACAGACTCCTGGCGGCCGAACAGGTCGTAGTTGTAGTTGGCCGTGGCTCCGGACGTGATCGCCGTGAGCAGTCGGTCGCGGTCGTAGTTGAACGCGGTCGTGATGCCCTGAACCGTCTGGTTGATGACGTTGGCGTTGTCATCGTGAACGTACGTCTCCGTCCCCGCGCCGTTGCCGGTCTTCACCGCCTTCCTTCGCCAGCCGGTCGACCGGGTCGTACATGTAGTCCGTGGTGGACGACAGGTATACGCCGTGTGGTCGTCGCGAGAGAGTGGGAACCCGAGCACGGCGAGCGGTGTACCAGAGATGACGGTGCATCGCGGGCCGGGCATACCGGTCGGATCGGGGGCTTCCCATGAGGTGGCGCGGGGGTAAGGGCAGGTGCAGTTGGGGCATCTTGGCCGCCATCCTTCTGATAATGCTGGCTTGGGTGTCGGCATGCGTCGAGATGGACACGGACAGGAGCAAGGACGGGGGCGCGCAGGCGGGTGAGCGCACCGCTTCCCCAGAGGCGGCGGTCGTCCCCCGGATTCCGTACGGGACGGACCTGCCCGGCAGCTCGGTCGCCGTCGACTTCGCCAGGGACGCCAGTGGGTTCGCGCTGCTCGCCGAGTGTGGGAAGACACGCTGTCGGCAGCGAGTCGCCGTGCTCGACAAGGGTGCCGACGCCTGGCGGCTCGGACGTTCCCCACTGGCGGACGTGACCGTGGAGCACGGCATCACGGCAACGCTCAGGGTGCTGGGGCCCGGTCGCGCGCTGATCACGGAGGGCGTGTGGCCTCCGCCGGACCGCACCTGGTTCACGAGTGACGGGGGACGCCACTGGCGGCCGGGCTCAGCCAGGCCCTCGGGCACGACCTTGGTGCTGCCCGAGGGCGTCGCCCTGTTCGAGGACTGCACACGGACGGACCAGGAGGGCAACAACTGTGAGCACGCCCGCATCCTCACGGCCCTGCCCACCACCGGAGAGTTCCGGTCCCTGGCCACTCAGCCCCCACTCCAGCCCCCCGTGATCCCGGCCGGGCAGACCAAGGACCTGGTCTTCGCCTCCGGTCGTGACCCGCGCTCCGGCCGTGTCGCACTCGCCGTCAGCGAGGACAGGGGACTCAGCTGGCGGTTGTCCCGGCCCACGGGAACCGGAGAGTCGGTCTGGGCCCTGCACGTGACCGGAACCGGAAAGGTGCTCTACGCGGCAGAGCCGGGCCAACTGCCCGACGAGGACAACGTGAAGAACGGCCTGCTGGCCCTCCACCGCAGCACGGACGGGGGCCGCACCTGGGAACGCGTCTGGGAACACCGCAAGAGCGTGGAACCACGCTCCCTGCTCGGCACGCCGGTCGCCGCCGTCGACGGCAGCCTGACGATCTACAGTGAGGACGGCATCTGGCGCAGTACCGACGGCGGTCGTTCCTTCACGCGCCTCCGAAACTCCGCAGGGATGTCGGGCTGGGTGACCACGACAGCGCTCGGCTACCTGTGGGGCGACAGCTTCGGCGCGGGAAGCTGGCGCATATCCACCGACGGTGTCCACTGGACCAGGTTCGAACTGGGCAACCGGACCTGAGCAGGGTCGGGGACTGGCACGGTGGCTGCCGCTCGGTTTCCAGTCCCCGCCGCTTCAACGTCCTCAGTCCGCTTCAGGTACTTCGCCAACTCGCGTGTGGACCAGTGCGAAAGACCAGTGCCGTCCGGCGGCGTCATACGCGTCAGCGCAATCACCCGGGCCCGTACCCGTGCCGGCACTTGCTCCCGGGCCCCGCCGGGCCGGTCGCCTTCCAGCCCGGCCACGCCGTGCTCGGCATAACGGCGCTTCCAGCGGTCCACCGTAGGCAGCGACACTCCCAGCAGCTCGGCGATGTCCTTGCGCCGACGCCCCTCAGCCGACCACAGCACGATCCGGCCCCGCGTGGCTATATCCGCAGGCACGTCCCGACTGCTCACCAACTCCCGCAGCTCGGCGGCCTGTTCCATGGAAAGCTCCATACCAATAGAACGAGACACACAAGATCAAGTAACGCTGACAGGGTCACGAGACACTAGCCACACATGACGGACGGTGTAGCCGTTGCGGTCGGCCCAGCGACGCCCGGAGGCCTCCTGCGTGTCGGTGGACTGCTCTCGGCGGTGGTCGTCCTCCGGCAAGTTCTTGCTCTTGCGCGGGTAGAGGTCTATGAGAAGCTTGCTGGCCATCGGGGGTGGTGTTTCTTGGTGCTCTGATTGCGCCGCCCCTCTTTCCGTAAGCGCCCGCTACCCTACGTACAGGGAACCTGGGCGGATGTCACAACGGGCGGTCCTCCGGCGACGGCCGCCCCGCGAAACGGCCCGAACTGCTGCCCTACGAGGACCTGGCGCAGCCCCCGACGGCGGCCGACGCGGAGCTCTCGTAGCTTCCCACGAACACCCCCGCGGCGCTCGCCTGCACGAATCGCCAGTAGAATCCGTCTACGTGACTTCAGCGCCCGCCAAGCCCCGCATCCCGAACGTCCTCGCCGGACGTTACGCCTCCGCCGAGCTCGCCACGCTCTGGTCGCCCGAGCAGAAGGTCAGGCTGGAACGGCAGCTCTGGCTCGCCGTGCTGCGCGCCCAGAAGGACCTCGGCATCGAGGTGCCGGACGAGGCGATCGCCGACTACGAGCGGGTCCTCGACCAGGTCGACCTGGCCTCGATCGCGGAGCGCGAGAAGGTCACCCGGCACGACGTGAAGGCGCGGATCGAGGAGTTCAACGACCTCGCCGGGCACGAGCACGTGCACAAGGGCATGACCTCCCGCGACCTGACGGAGAACGTCGAGCAGTTGCAGATCCGGCTCTCGCTGGAGCTGATGCGGGACCGCACGGTAGCCGTCCTCGCCCGGCTGGGCAGGCTGGCCGCCGAGTACGGCGAGCTGGTCATGGCCGGCCGCTCGCACAACGTCGCCGCGCAGGCCACCACCCTCGGCAAGCGTTTCGCGACCGCGGCGGACGAGCTGCTGGTGGCCCACGGGCGGGTCGAGGAGCTGCTGGGCCGCTACCCGCTGCGCGGGGTCAAGGGCCCGGTGGGCACGGCCCAGGACATGCTGGACCTGCTCGGCGGCGACGCGTCGAAGCTCGCGGAGCTGGAGCGGCGCGTCGCCGGGCACCTCGGCTTCTCGCGGGCGTTCACCTCGGTCGGCCAGGTCTACCCGCGCTCGCTGGACTACGAGGTCGTCACCGCGCTGGTGCAGCTCGCGGCGGCGCCCTCCTCGCTGGCGAAGACGGTTCGGCTGATGGCCGGGCACGAGCTGGTCACCGAGGGCTTCAAGCCGGGCCAGGTCGGCTCCTCCGCGATGCCGCACAAGATGAACACCCGCTCCTGCGAGCGCGTCAACGGCCTGATGGTGATCCTGCGCGGCTACGCCTCGATGACCGGCGAGCTGGCGGGCGACCAGTGGAACGAGGGCGACGTGTCCTGCTCGGTGGTGCGCCGGGTCGCGCTGCCGGACGCGTTCTTCGCGCTGGACGGGCTGCTGGAGACGTTCCTGACGGTGCTCGACGAGTTCGGCGCCTTCCCCGCGGTGATCGCCCGCGAGCTGGACCGCTACCTGCCGTTCCTGGCCACCACCAAGGTGCTGATGGGTGCCGTGCGGGCCGGGGTCGGCCGCGAGGTCGCCCATGAGGCGATCAAGGAGAACGCCGTCGCGACCGCGCTCGCCATGCGCGAGCAGGGCGCCGAGCGCAACGACCTCCTCGACAAGCTGGCCGCCGACGACCGCCTTCCGCTCGACCGTGCCCGGCTGGACGCGCTGATGGCCGACAAGCTGTCCTTCACCGGCGCGGCGGCCGACCAGGTCGGCACGGTCGTGGGCCGGATCGAGGAGATCGTGAAGCAGCACCCGGCGGCCGCGGCCTACGCGCCGGGGGCGATCCTCTGACCCGTTTCACCCCGGCGGAGCTCGAGGCCGCCCGCGACCGTCCGGTGCCGGACGTCGTCGCGGACGGCCTGCGGGTGCTGTTCTGCGGCATCAACCCCGGTCTGATGACGGCCGCGACCGGCCACCACTTCGCCCGGCCCGGCAACCGGTTCTGGCCGGTGCTGCACCGGTCGGGGTTCACCCCGAGGCTGCTGCGGCCCGCGGAGCAGGGCGAGCTGCTGTCGTACGGGCTGGGCATCACGAACGTCGTGGAGCGGCCGACGGCCCGGGCGCAGGAGCTGACGCCCCGGGAGTACCGCGAGGGCGGACGGCTGCTGGCGCTGAAGGTCGCGCGGCTGCGGCCGAGGTGGCTGGCGGTGGTGGGCGTCACCGCGTACCGGGCGGCGTTCGGCGACCGTATGGCCCAAGTGGGTCCGCAGGAAAGGACGTTCGGCGACACGCGGGTGTGGGTGCTGCCCAACCCGAGCGGGCTGAACGCGCATTGGACGGCCGAGACGATGGCCGAGGAGTTCGCACGGCTGAGGGTGGCGGCGGAAGCGTCGTAGCCGCGGAGTTCGGACGGCTGGGAGTGGCCGTGGAGGCGCTCTGGCGGGCGGGTCACGGCGGGTCCACGTCGGTGACGACCGCGAGGAGCTGGAACGGCAGCTCCTGATCCCACTGGGAGACCCCGAGCGCTAACCACGGGCCGCTCTCCCGCGCCCTCCACAGCTGGACGTCCGGCACGTGCCCGCTGAGCGAGGCCCACGGCTCGGGCACGTCCTCACCGGCCAGGGTGCGTTCGAGCACGCTGTACAGGCTGAACACCTGCGGCGGGCCCCAGCGTCCGGTGAGCCGCTCCCCCAGTCCGTCCCGGTCGAGTTCGAACTGCTCCGCCGCCGCCTCCCGCCGGCCGCCGTCGTCCTCCCAGAAGTCGTCGCTCGTCTCCAACTCGGCCATCCGGTAACCGGGTCCGGCCGTGCCGAGGTCCGTCCTGGTGCGCTGGGCGGGATACTCCCCGCGGCGCAGCCGGTCGATGACGGCGAGAGCCTTCGCGATGTCCATGTGCTCCAGTAAAGCGGCCCCCACTGACAACTGGCGGGGCGTCAGCGACCGCACCCCAGGGGCGGGGGCGCGCCGCCGGGCGCGGGCTCGTGCCGTGCCCGGCGCTCGCCGCCCCGGCCCGTGCCGAGTACGATCCGCCCAACACGCGCACGAGCTGGGAGGACGGACGGTGGGGCGGCTGACCGGCGGGGATCCCTCGCTGCTGCGAAGGATCAACTCCGCGGTGGTGCTGCACGCGCTGCGTGCCACGGGCTGCGCGACGCTCACGGAGATCACCCGGGTGACGGGGCTGTCCCGGCCGACGGTCGAGGGCGTCGTGGAGGGCCTGATCGAGGCGGGACTCGTCGTCGAGACGGCGGCCGAGGAGGGCGCCGCACGACGGCAGGGACGGCCCGCGCGCCGGTTCCGGTTCCGGGCCGAGGCCGGGCATCTGATGGGCCTGGAGATCGGCGCGCATCGGGTCGCCGCGCTGCTGGCCGACCTGGACGGCCGCGTGGTGGGTTCCCAGGCCAAGGACGTGGAGGAGACCGCCGGGGCGGACGAGCGGCTGGAGCGGCTGCGCGGCGCGGTCGCCGAACTGCTGCGCAGGGCCGGTGTCCCGCGCAGTTCGCTGCGGGCCGTCGGGGTCGGCACGCCCGGGATCGTCGAGGCGGACGGCACGGTACGGCTGGGCACGGCGCTGCCCGGGTGGACCGGCCTGCACCTGGGTGAGCGGCTGAGCCGATCGTTCAAGTGCCCGGTGCTGGTCGAGAACGACGCGAACGCTGCGGCGGTGGCCGAGCACTGGAAGGGCGCCGCCACCGAGTGCGACGACATGGTCTTCGTGCTGGCGGGGCTGAGCCCGGGCGCCGGTTCGCTGATCGGCGGGCGGCTGCACCGCGGGTTCGGCGGGGCCGCCGGTGAGATCGGCGCGCTGCACCTGCTGGGCCGGGAGGCGACCCCCGAGACGCTGCTGTCGACGACGGACCAGCCGCTGCATCCGCTGGACGAGCGGGCGGTGGCCGAGGTCTTCGCGCTGGCCCGCCGGGGTGACCTGCGGGCCGGCGCGGCCGTCGAGCGGTTCATCCAGCGACTCGTCCACGACGTGGCGGCGCTGGCGCTGGCCCTGGATCCGGAACTCGTCGTCATCGGCGGCTGGGCGGCCGGGCTGGATGGCGTACTGGAGCCGCTGCGGCGCGAACTGGACCGCTACTGCCTGCGGCCGCCCAAGGTGACCCTGTCGATGCTCGGCGAGGCAGCCGTGGCGACGGGCGCGCTCCGTCTGGCCCTCGACCACGTCGAGGAGCAGTTGTTCGCGGTCGAGGGCACAGCGACGGCCCGCCGGGCACGGTGAGGGGCCGGCGTGAGGATCCGCCCCTCCCGGTGACGGCCGACCGGTCCTGGTGAGGGCCACCGGTCCCGCTGACGGCCACCGGTCCCGGTGACAGCCGACCGCTCCGGTGGAGGGTCGCCTGTCCCGGCCGCGAGCCGCCCCGGAGGCGGCCGGGGAATCCGCCCCTCCTGGTGACAGCCGACCGCTCCCGGTGAGGGCCACCGGTCCCGGTCCCAGTGACAGCCGACTGCTCCCAGTGAGGGGGCGCCTGTCTCGGCCACGAGCCGCCCTGGGGGGGGAGCCTGGGGCGCCCCCCAGTGGCGGCCGACGGGTCGCGGTGAGGGCCGCCGTCCCGGTGAGGGCCGCTGGTCCCGGCGACGAGCCAGCATGGGAGGCCAGCCGGGGGCCGCCACTCCCGGTGATGGCCGACCGCTCCCGGTGGGGGGTGTCGGTCGCGGTCGGCCGACCGGTCCAGGGTGGGTGACGTCGGCCAGGAGGCCTGCCGGTCAGAGAGACCGTCGGCTAGGACGCCTGCTGGTGCGGGCCGTGGTGTATTTCCACGCCGCCCGAGTCGCCGAAGGTCAGGCGGCAGGTGTCGGCGCGGTAGGTGGCGACGGAGATCGCGGCCGTGCGTCCCTCGACGACGAAGCGGGTGGTGACGACGAGGACGGGGGCGCCGGGCAGCCGGTCGAGCTCCTTGGCGTCGTCCGCGCGGGCCGAGCCCAGCTCGACCGAGCGGTCCTGGCCCTCCAGCCCGAGGCGATGCAGCTCGCGCAGCACGGCACGCGCGCGTGCCGGCCCGGAAGGCGCGTCGATGGCGCTCAGGTCGGGCACCGACGCGTCCGGAACGTAGAGCAGCTCGGCGGCGACCGGCTGGCCGTGGCTCATCCGGGAGCGGCGCACCATGTGCACGGGCTCCTCGTGGCCAACCTCCAGGGCGTCGGCGATCGCGGCCGGCGCGACGGCCCGGGTGCAGTCGACGCTCTGCCAGGCGTCGCCGGACGCTCCCGGCCAGGCGTGCTGTTCGGTGCCTACGGCCACACCCACGCGTGGCGGTGCGACGGTCGTACCGACACCGCGGCGGCGCTGCAGCCGTCCCTCCAGCTCCAGCTGCTCCAGCGCCTGGCGCAGCGTGGCACGGGCCACGCCGAAGCGGGCGGCGAGCTCTCGTTCGTTGGGCAGGATCTCGCCCACCGAGAACTCGGAGTCCAGTGCTTCGCTGAGCAAGGTCTTGAGATGCCAGTACTTCGGCTCCGGCACCGATTCCAGCTGCGTGGTCCCCACCCTGTCCTCCGCAATCGCCGTGATCCGGCCGCGTTTTAGCGCCCTTGTTTATTAAAGGTTGTTGTACTTATCTGCGACGATAAAGCGGCCCCCACCCTTGGTCAAGACCAATCCTCGTTCCCTCGGACAGCGCACAGGAGCATGTCGCACGGTGTTCACAAGCCGTTCGCACGACGCCGGAAGCGCCGGGAGCCGGCCGGGTTCAGGCGGTCAGGGACCGCAGCTTGTCGGGGTTCCGGACGATGTAAACGACCTGGACGCGCCCGTCGCCCACGTCGAGCTGGAAGACGCTGTCGGGCTTGCCCCCGGACAGCATCAGCACGGCGGGGCCGCCGTTGATCTCCAGGAAGCGGACGGACGGATCCGTGATGCCCTCGTGCGCCACGCCGACCAGGAAGCGGCCCACCTTGTCGGCACTCTCCAGGACCCGCAACGGCGCCCTGGCCTTGCCGCCGCTGTCGCCCACCAGGCGGGCGTCGGGCGCGAGCAGCGACATCAGCCCCTCCAGGTCGCCGTCCGCCGCCGCGGCCAGGAACCGCTCGGTGAGGTCGCGACGCTGGTCGGGGTCGGCCTCGTAGCGCGGCCGCCGTTCGCCGACGTGCCTGCGGGCCCGGCCGGCCAGTTGGCGGACCGCGGGCTCGCCTCGGTCGAGCAGGGCGGCGATCTCCGCGTACGGATAGCCGAAGGCCTCTCTCAGGACGAACACCGCGCGCTCCAGCGGCGACAGCGTCTCCAGGACGACCAGCACGGCGAGTGACACGGAGTCGGCGAGGACGGCCCGCTCCTCCGCGTCCGGGACGGTCTGCGCGAGATCAGTGACCAGCGGTTCCGGCAGCCAGGGGCCGACGTACGACTCGCCGCTCGCCTTGATCCGGCGGAGCCGGTCGATGGCGAGCCGGGTGGTGACCCGCACCAGGTAGCCGCGCGGCTCGCGCACGGCGCTCCGGTCGGCGGCGGACCAGCGCAGCCAGGCCTCCTGGAGCACGTCCTCGGCGTCCGCGACCCGCCCGAGCATGCGGTAGGCGACTCCCATGAGGACGGGGCGGTGCTCTTCGAAGACTTCGGTGCCGGTATCGGTGGTCACGCCCCTCATCCCAGCCGACGTCCGGTGTTCGTGTCCAGGCGCGCCGGGCGGGGTGCGCCCTCCGTGGCCGAAGAACGGCGTTGGCGTTCCGGACCTCGTCCCGTCCGGGGGCTACCGGTCGGTAGCAATTGCTGACAGTCTGTCTACCACCGTTGTCGGCGTCCCCCACGAGGAGCACCCATGTCCGCCACCGTCTCCTTCGAGGTCCCCTCCGCGCACGGCCCGCGGACCGTGACCCTCTCCTACGCGCGCGTGGGCGACGGCGAACCGCTCCTCCTGCTGCACGGCATCGGACACCACCGCCAGGCCTGGGACCCGGTGGTCCACCTGCTCGCGCCCGAACGCGAGGTGATCACCATGGACCTGCCGGGCTTCGGCGCCTCCCCCGCGCTGCCCGAGGGGCTCCGGCACGACCTGCCCACGATGAACGTGGTCCTGGGCGCCCTGTGCGAGGCGCTGGAGATAGAACGGCCCCATGTGGCGGGCAACTCCCTGGGCGGCCTGCTGGCCCTGGAACTGGGCCGCGAAAAACTCGTACGGTCCGTCACCGCGCTGGCACCGGCGGGGTTCTGGACGCAGTCCGAGCGGCGTTACGCCTTCGGCGTGCTGCGGACGATGCGCGCGCTCGCCCGGCGGATGCCGTTGCCACTGGTCGAGCGGCTCTCCCGGACGGCGGCCGGCCGCAGCGTCCTGACCAGCACCATCTACGCCCGTCCGGCCCGCCGTTCGCCCGAAGCGGTGGTGGCCGAGACCCTGGCCCTCGCGCGGGCGAGCGGATTCGAGGAGATCCTCCGGACGGGCGTCGGCGTCCGCTTCACCGACGTCCTGCCCGGCATCCCCGTCACCGTGGCCTGGGGCACCAAGGACCGGCTGCTGGTGCGCCGCCAGGGAGCGCGCGCCAAGCAGATCATCCCCCGGGCCCGGCTCGTGCGCCTGCCCGGCTGCGGGCACGTCCCGATGAACGACGACCCGGCCCTGGTCGCGCGCGTCCTCCTGGACGGCAGCCGCTGACCAACCGTCTGACCGGGCACCACGACCGCATGCGCCTCGTCCTCTGAGGCGCCACCTCTCCCCCCGTCCCGCGAAGGGGGTTTCCGCAGGTCGGGGCCGGTTGTCAGTGGTCGCTTCTACGGTTTTTCCATGACGCGATCCTTGCAGGCCGTGGCCTATTGCCGACCCTCCGCGCTGGAACCCTCCGCGGGCGGACAGTTCCTCGGACTTGAGACGTCCAGGGGTGCGACGCCCTCGGGCGTCCAGGACCATCCGCGGTTCTTCTCAGGCTTCCTGACGTCTCCTCAGGTTGCCTCGGCCGGGCTGCTGGCGGTGGCGGACGTCGCGGCCGCCCGCTATTACAAGCCGCAGTTGCGCGCCTCCCTCGACCCGGTGGTGACGGGGAACGGCGACCGGCTGCGCTTCGAGTCCTTCTCCGGCTGCTGCGGGGTGTACGCGCGCCTGGACGTGCTGCGCTCCGGCCTGGACGGCGGCGAGGTGGGGCACGGCACGACGAACGTCGACGTCAACAACCCGCTGCGCGAGGCGCTGTCCCGGATCGGCTCGGACGATCCGCTCCATATGCGGGTGGGCCCGGAAGAGCTGGCCGTGACCACCCTGGACGGACCCGTGGTGGAGAAGAAGGTGCCGCTGCCGGACCGTTGGTTGCGCGGGTTCGCGGAGGCCCAGGTCATAGCCGCCGGCTTCGATCTGCGGGCCGAACTGCCGGCCGCCGAGGCCGTGCGGTTCCTGCGGTCGCTGCCGCGGAGCGGGCCGCGGGGTGCCGGGGGCGGTCCGCGGTGGGTGGTTCCGGCGGGTCGCGTCCTGCGGCCGACCACCCGGCCCGTGCCGGGCGCGGTCTGCCTGCCCGGGCCCGAGCGGCTTGCCGCGCTGCAGCGGGTGCTGAGGCATGCGACAGCCCTGCGCGTGTACGGCCCGGCAGTCGCGGGCGCCGCCGCCACGGCCGGCGCCTGGGAGGCGGTCCTGCCCGGCATGCGGCTGACGCTGACGCTGTCGCCCGACGCCTCGCGCGGGTTCTCCGGCGAGGGCGGGGTGCTGGACGCGCTCGCCACCGACGAGGCGGCCGAGGACGCGGAGCTGATCGCGGTGCTGCTGGCCTGGGAACCCCGCGTCGACGTCGCCGACCTCGCCGCCTCCTCCGGGCTCACCCCGGAGCGGGTCCGGGCGGCGCTGGTCCGGCTCGGCACCTCGGGCCGGGTCGGCTACGACACCGCGGAGGCGGCGTACTTCCACCGGGAGCTGCCCTACGACGCGGATCGCGCCGAGCGGCACAACCCGCGTCTGCGGGCCGCCCACGCGCTCGTCGCCGCGGGAGCGGTCGCCGTCGACGGCGCCCTGGCGACGGTGACGGCCGAGGACGGGCACGCGCACCGGGTGCGTGAGGACAAGGGCGTACTCAGCTGCAGTTGCCAGTGGTGGGCGAAGTACCGGGGCGGGCGCGGGCCCTGCAAACACGCGCTGGCGGTGCGGATGGCGCGGCGGGGCGCCGCCTCATCGGAGCAGGACCTTGTGAAGCAGGACGTGGCACGAGTCGACGGGGGTGTGCGATGACATCGCTGATGGAGGCAGTGCGGGCTGGGCGGACGGCCGAGGTGATCGGTCTGCTGAACGCCATGACCGACGCCGAACGCCGGGCGTACTTCCCGGAGTTGAAGGCTCTGCGCAAGGAGCTCAGAGCGACCCGCTGGGACACGCCGTCCCGCCGCGCGTACCCGGCGCTGTACGTGGCCGGGGTCGCGTGCCAGACCGGCGCGGCCGGCGTGGCGAGCTGGATCTCGGCCGCCGACATGCGCTGGCCGGGAGTCTCCCCCGCCGTGCTGCTCCGCGTCCTCGCCGACCGGGAGACCGGGTGGCTCGCCGATCTGGCGGACCGGCTCGCCCAGCGGCCCGCCAGTTCAGGGGTGCCCTACGAACTGATGTCCGCCCTGGTGCGCCTGGCGGGCTGCCCGGTGCCGACGACCAACGCCTATGTACGAGGCTGGGCCCAGCAGGTGGGCGGCGAATGGCGGCACGGCAACACCTTGGTGGAGCGGCTGCGCACGGACCCGCACCTCGTACCGCTCGTGGCCGCGCTCTTCGAGGTGAACGACATCGGCGGCCTGCTGCAATGGGCGGCCGACGAAGGACCCGGCAGCTGGCACGGGGCGCTCGGGCAGCTCACGGCGGAGGGCCGACTCGACCGGAAGGCCACGGTCGACGCCTGCGTGGCGCGCCTGCTGCGGGGCGGCACGACCGCCGACCACCGGGCGTTCCTGCGGGTACTGACGTCCCTGGCGCTGACACGCGAGGAGCAGCGGGAGCGGGTGGCCGACTGGATGGCGCTCACCTCGGACGCGGTGCCCCCGGTGGCTTCGCACGCCCAGTCGGTGCTGAGCACGCTGGCCCTGGACGGGCAGCTGTCGCATCGCCACCTGGCCGAGGTCTCCGGTGCGGTGCTGTTCCGGCCGGAGCGCAAGCTGGTGCGGGCCCAGCTCGTCCTGCTCGGCAAGGTACTCGCCCGCGACGCCGCGGCGGCCGACGAGCTGCTGCCCGCCGTCGCGCAGGCCTTCGGGCACGAGGACGCCGGCGTGCAGGAACGGGCGCTCAAGCTCGCCCAGCGGCATGTGATGAAGGTCCGCTCCGCCGAGGTGCGTGCCGACATCGCGCTCGCGGCAGAGGAGCTGATCCCTCCGCTGCGCTCACAGGCGGTCGGATCGCTGGGCGCGGCACCGGTGAAGGCGGCCGCGACGTACGAGGAGGTGCTCCCGCTGGTTCCCGAGCCGGCGCGTCTCGCCCCCGCGGCGGCCTCGGTCGTCGAACTCGCCGAGGAGGTGGGGGCCGCGCTGGAGTCCGACACCGACGTGGCCGGTTTTGAACGCGCCCTGGACGGGCTGGTGCGCCACGCCCACCGCGACCGCGACGCCCTGCTCCGGGCGCTGGAACCGGTGATCTCCCGCCGGTGGTGGGACGGCACCGACCAGTACTACGACCTGCGGCTCAATCACCAATTCGGCGACGCCCAGGGCAGCTTCGACGCGGCCGGGGGCCTGGACCTGCTGCTCGTCACACTGCGGGGAAAGCTGAAGACCGGCACGCTGCACGGCTCGGGCCGGGCCAGGACTCCGGGCCGTACCTGCGTGCACACCGCGCTCTCCCAGGCCTTCGACACCCGCCTCTGGGAGGTGGCGTGCCGGATGCGCACGGATCCCCTGCCGTTCCTGCTCTCGACTCCCACCTGGAGCACGGGACCGCTGGAGCCGGACGAGCTGGTGGAGCGGCTCGACGCGTACCGGCGGCTGGGAGCACGCGTGTCGGAGGCCGACTTCGCGCAGGCGCTGCTCCGGGTGCGGCGGGCGGACCGCCCGGCGGCAGCGGCGGCGGCGGAGCGGGCGGCGGCCCTGGGCACGGCGGAGGGGAGGCGGCTCGCCCGCTGGCTGACCGCCGGCGCCCCCGTGCTGCCGGCGATCCGGCGCCGCACATCGGCCTCGCGGATACTGGCGGAGTCCGGTGAACTCCTCGAGCTGCAAGAGGACTTCCCCGAGGCCTTCCGCGCGCTGGGCGAGCCGTCCAGCGCCTTCACGGAAAGCCGCTACTGCTACCACTGGGACTACTCCACGCGCCCCCACTGGCTGGCCGTGCTGCCCGAACTGCGTGAGCTGGTGGCCGTGCGGCTCCTGCGGGACCTGTCCTCCCTGGCCGTGGACGACACGCGGGGCGCGGCCTCCGTCCTTCCGCCGCTGGCCGAGTCCGGCGGTGAGGCGGGCGAGGCGACGCACCTGTGTGTGGCGTACGGGCTGGGCGCCCGGCACCCGGAGGACCGGCTGGCCGCCGTGGACGCGCTGCTCGTCCTCGCCGCGCGCGGGCAGCTGGACGTCTCCCGTCTCGGCGCGGACCTCGGAGAGCTGGTGCGGGACGGCGCGGTGAAGCCGCTGCGGCTGGCGGAGTCGCTGCGCACGGCCGCGGCCACGGGGGCGTACGCCACCGTGTGGGGTCTGCTCGGCCACGCCCTGCCGCCGCTGCTCTCCGACCTCGCCGCCGACAAACCGGACGGGCCGGTGCGGGGGCTCGGTGATCTGCTGGCCGTGGCGGCCGAGTGCGCCGAGCGGTCGGGGGCGCGGGGCGACCTGCCGCATCTTGCGCGCGCGGCGGACCGGGGCGGCTCGTCGCGTCTGGTCGCACAGGCCCGCCGGCTGCGCGGCGCGCTGGCCCCGGAGGCGGCCGCCGCCTGACCCGGCGCCCGCCCGGCGGACCTCTGGAGACCATCACAACGAATTCGACGACTACGACAACTACGACGACTTCACGGAACATCCTCACGAAACGACGACGAAAGGTGCGAACATCGCTTTACTCATCGGTCACAGCGCGTTCGCGATCACGCAACACCGCTCCGCCACAGTGGTCGTATGACTGGAGAAGTGTCGAACACGCCGTGGTCGAAGCACGGACGCCGGGCGCATCACCGGCGGCGGGACCTGGTCGAACTGGCCGCGCTCTGCACGGCCGTCGCCGTGGCCGACGCAGTGGCGAACCTGATCGGCCACGGCCCCGGCGGTACGGCCCCGCTGATGATCTCGGCGTTCGCTCTGGTGGCCACGGCGGCCTTCCACACATGGTGGGCACGCCGCCACGGTCACGCACCGCCCGCGGACGATACCGGCGCCCGGCCGCTCACCGCCCAGCAGGCCGGGCCGGCGGCCCCCGGCCCCGCGGCGGCCGAAGCGGCGCCGGGCGACAGTGCGCTGTGGCGGATGCGGACGACCGTGCGGGACGCGCCCGGTGCGCTGGCCGCGCTCTGCGCGGCACTGGCCGCCCGGCACGTGGACATCCTCAGCCTGCAGACGCATCCGCTGGCCGAGGGCACGGTGGACGAGTTCCTGCTGCGCGCTCCCGGCGGGCTCGAGGCGTCGGACATCACCTGGGCGGTCGCGCTGGCCGGCGGTGCCGACACGTGGATCGAGCGGGCCGACGCGCACGATCTGGTGGACGCGCCCACACGGGTCCTGGGCCTGGCCACGCGCACGGCGCTCGACGCGGCGGAACTCCCGCTGACACTGCGGCAGTTGCTGGGACGGTGCACCATCCGTTCGCTGCCGGACCGGCCGGCCCCGGCCGGGGGCTCGCAGGAGGTGCCGGCCGAAGGGGCGCTGGAGGACACGGTGATGCGGCTGCGGGCGCCGGAGGGCGGGACGATCACCGTGGAGCGGCCGTACCTGCCCTTCACGCCCACCGAGTTCGCGCGGGCGCGCGCCCTGGTGGAGCTGGACACCCGGCTCGGACCGCGCGTTCCGCGCGGCCAGGACGTGCTGACGCTGCCCGAGGGCGACGCGATCACCGTGCGCAGGGCCGGCGCCGGCGACCTCGCGGCGGCCCGGGAGATGCACGGCCGCTGCTCGGCGCGCACCCTCGGCCTGCGCTACCACGGGCCGGTCGGCGACGCCGACCGCTATCTCGACCACCTGCTGAGCCCGCGGTTCGGCCGTACGCTGGCCGCGCGGACCGCCTCCGGGCGGATCGTCGGCCTCGGCCATCTGCTGTGGGACGGCGACGAGACGGAGGTCGCGGTGCTCGTCGAGGACGCCTGGCAGCGCCGCGGCGTCGGCGGCGAGCTGCTGGGCCGGCTGGTCGCGATGGCCGTCGAGGCGGGCTGCGCGAGCGTGTACGCCGTGACGCAGGCGGCGAACACCGGCATGGTCGCCGCCATGCGGGGCCTCGGCCTGCCGCTCGACTTCCAGATCGAGGAGGGCACCCTGGTCGTCACGGCCCGGCTGGACGCGACCCCGGTGGCCACCCGCCTGCCGTACGACGCCGAGCGGGCGCGGGCCGAGGGTTCCCGCCCGCGGGACTGAGCAGCGGCCTCGGAGGGGGCGCGGCCCGGAAGGGTCCGGCCGCGCGGCCCGGCGCCCGGTCCAGGACCGCCGGGCCGCGCGCCATCCGGGCCGCCCGGCTCAGCTCATCGCCTGGTGCAGCCCCCTCACCTGCGGCTGTCCCGGCCGCACCCCCAGCGCCCGGTCCAGGTCGGCCCACAGGTCCTCGACGTCCTCCAGGCCCACCGACATCCGCAGCAGCCGGTCGCCGACCCCGGCGCCGCGCCGGTCGTCCGCGTCGACGATGCGATGGCTGATGGACGCCGGGTGCTGGATCAGGGTGTCGACGCTGCCGAGGCTCACGGCCGGCGTGATCAGGCCGACGCCGCCGATGACGTCGTGCGGGTCGCCGTGCACCTCGAAGGCGACCATCGCGCCGCCGATGGACGGGTAGTGCACCCGGGCGACGCGCGGGTCGTCCGCCAGGCGGGCGGCCAGTTCCGCGGCGGTGGCGGAGGCGGCCCGCACCCGGACCGGAAGCGTGGACAGCCCGCGCAGCAGCAGGTATCCGGCGAGCGGGTGAAGCACCCCGCCCGTGGCGAACCGGACCTGCCGCAGCCGTCCGGCGAGTTCCTCGTCGCAGGCCACCACGCCGGCCATCACGTCGCCGTGGCCGCCCAGGTACTTGGTGGCACTGTGCAGCACCAGGCGCGCGCCCTGCTCGGCGGGGCGTTGCAGCACAGGGGTGGCGAAGGTGTTGTCGGCGAGGAGCGGCACGGAGCCGCAGGCGTGGGCGACGGCCCGCAGATCCACCTCGGCCAGCGTCGGGTTCGCCGGTGTCTCGACCATGACCAGGCCGGTGTCCGGGCGCAGCGCGTCGGTGATCCCGGCCGGGTCGGTCCAGGTCACCTCGGTGCCGAGCAGCCCGGCGGTGAGCAGGTGGTCGCTGCAGCCGTACAGCGGGCGCACGGCGACGACGTGCCGCAGACCCATGGCGGAGCGGACGAGCAGGACCGCGCTCAGCGCGGCCATGCCGCTGGCGAACGCCACCGCGGACTCGGTGCCCTCCAGCCGGGCCAGGGCGGTCTCGAAACGGGCGACGGTGGGATTGCCGAGCCTCCCGTAGACCGGGGTGCCGTCGAGTTCGGCGCCGTCGGTGGCGAAGGCGTCGATGCGGGCGGCCTCGGCGCGGCTGTCGTAGGAGGGGTAGGTGGTGGACAGGTCGATCGGCGGGGCGTGCAGTCCCTGCCGGGCGAGGTCGTCACGGCCGGCGTGCACCGCCTCGGTGGCCAGTGCTCTGGGTGCGGGGCGCACGGCGTCGTACGCGGGCGTGCTCGCGGAGTCCAAGGGCGTGTCCATGACCGAAGGGTGAACAGCGGCCGGGATCACGGGGCCGAAGGCCGTGCTACGTTCGCCCCATGGCCGAATCCGTCGTACTGGATCCGGTGGATCTGCATCTGCTGCGGCTGTTGCAGAACGACGCCCGGACCACCTATCGCGACCTCGCCGCGCAGGTCGGGGTCGCTCCGTCGACCTGCCTGGACCGGGTGGCCCGGCTGCGCCGCTCGGGGCTCATTCTCGGCCACCGGCTGCGGCTCGACCCCGCCAAGCTGGGCAGGGGTCTTCAGGCGCTGCTGTCGGTGCAGGTCAGACCGCACCGGCGGGAGCTGGTGGGACCGTTCGTGGAACGGATCCGGGCGCTGCCGGAGTCGCTGACCGTGTTCCATCTGACCGGTCCTGACGACTACCTGGTCCATGTCGCGGTCGCGGACATGTCCGACCTCCAGCGCCTGGTCCTGGACGAGTTCACGGCCCGGCGTGAGGTGGCCCGGGTGGAGACCCGGCTGATCTTCCAGCAGTGGGACTGCGGCCCCCTGCTGCCGCCCGGCGCGCAGCCGGGCACGCTCTCGGCGAAATCGGACCGAACAGAGCCCGGAGCGGGGTAAACCGGGCTGACGCGGGGCGCCCGTCCGTACGAGGATGGTCGGCATGTCACAGACCAAGAACCCGCTGCCCCGTCAGGTCGCCGACGCCTACGTCGACGAACTCATCGCCCTCGACCCGCTCACCGGCACCTATCTCGGCGTGAAGGAGAGCTCGAGCAGGCTGCCCGACACCTCGCCCGCCGGCCAGCAGGCGCTCGCCGACCTCGCGCGCGCCACCCTCGCCCGGCTGGACGAGGCCGAGCGGCAGCCCGGCGCGGACAGTGACATCGAGCGCCGGTGCGCCCGCCTGCTGCGCGAGCGCCTGACCGCGGAACTCGCGGTGCACGACGCCGACGAGGGCCTGCGCACGGTGAGCAACATCCACAGCCCGGTGCACTCGGTGCGCGAGGTGTTCACGATCACCCCGAGCGCCACCGACGAGGACTGGGCCGCGATCGCCGAGCGCCTGCGAGCCGTGCCGGCCGCACTGCGCGGCTACCGCGAGTCCCTCGCCCTCGGCCTGGACCGCAAGCTGCACGGCGGCCCGCAGCCGACGGCGATCTTCATCGAGCAGCTCACCGAGTGGTCGGACACCGACGGCAGGGGCCGCGGCTGGTTCGAGGACTTCGCCGCCGAGGGCCCCGAGTCCCTGCGCGCGGAACTGGACGACGCCGCCCGTACGGCGAACGCGGCCCTCGCGGAGCTGCGGGACTGGATGCGCGACGTGTACGCGCCGACGATCGGCGACGCCCCGGACACGGTCGGCCGTGAGCGCTACGCCCGCTTCTCGCGCTACTTCAACGGCACGGACCTGGACCTCGACGAGGCGTACGCGTACGGCTGGTCGGAGTTCCACCGGCTGCTCGGCGAGATGAAGCAGGAGGCCGAGAAGGTCCTGCCCGGTGCCGAGACCCCGTGGGTGGCCCTCGCGCACCTCGACGAGCACGGCACGCACATCGAGGGCGTCGACGAGGTCCGCCAGTGGTTGCAGGACCTGATGGACGAGGCGATCGAGGCGCTCGACGGCACCCACTTCGAACTGGCCGAGCGGGTGCGGAAGGTGGAGTCGTGCATCGCCCCGCCCGGTGGTGCCGCGGCGCCCTACTACACGGCGCCGTCCGCCGACTTCTCCCGGCCGGGCCGTACCTGGCTGCCGACCATGGGGCAGACCCGCTTCCCGGTCTACGACCTGGTCTCGACCTGGTATCACGAGGGCGTCCCCGGCCACCATCTCCAGCTCGCCCAGTGGGCGCACGTGGCCGACGACCTCTCGCGCTACCAGGCCACCGTCGGCGGGGTCAGCGCCAACGCCGAGGGCTGGGCGCTGTACGCGGAGCGCCTGATGGACGAACTCGGCTTCCTGACGGACCCGGAGCGGCGGCTCGGCTATCTGGACGCGCAGATGATGCGCGCGGTCCGCGTCATCATCGACATCGGCATGCACCTGGAGCTGGAGATTCCGGCGGACTCGCCGTTCCACCCGGGTGAGCGCTGGACGCCGGAGCTGGCGCGGGAGTTCTTCGGCGCGCACAGCAGCCGCCCGAGGGACTTCGTGGCGAGCGAGCTGATCCGCTATCTGTCGATGCCCGGCCAAGCGATCGGCTACAAGCTGGGCGAGCGGGCCTGGCTGCTGGGCCGGGAGAAGGCCAGGGAGCGCCACGGTGCCGCGTTCGACGCGAAGGCCTGGCACATGGCGGCCCTGTCCCAGGGCTCGCTGGGCCTGGACGACCTCGTGGACGAACTCTCCCAGCTGTGAGCCCGGTCGGGGCGGCCGTCCTCCGGCCGCCCCGACGGTCCCACGCGCTCGCTCCGCTCAGCCCGCCCCGCGCAGCCGTACGGCCGACCCCGACCTGTCCTTCACCACCTCGAGTTGGGCGTGGACGCGCCGTCGCAGGTCGGCGACGTGGCTGACGATCCCGACGCTGCGGTCGCGTTCGCGCAGGGAGTCGAGGACGTCGAGGACCTCGTCCAGGGTCTGGTCGTCGAGGCTGCCGAAGCCCTCGTCGATGAAGAGGGTGTCCAGGCGCACCCCGCCTGCCTCGTCCGTGACGACGTCCGCGAGGCCGAGAGCGAGGGCGAGCGAGGCGAAGAACGTCTCGCCGCCCGACAGGGTCGCCGTGTCCCGCTCGCGGCCCGTCCAGGCGTCGACGACGTGCAGTCCGAGACCGCTGCGGCCGCGGCCGGCCCGGTCGTCGGAGTGGACGAGGGTGTAGCGGCCGGACGACATGCGCCGCAGGCGTACGGTCGCGGCGGCGGCCACCTGTTCCAGGCGGGCCGCGAGGACGTAGGACTCCAGGCGCATCCTGCGCTCGTTGTCGGCCGAGGTGCCCGCGGTGAGGGCGGCGAGGCGGGCCACACGGTCGTACTCCTCCCGCAGCGGGGCCAGTCGGCGTACGCCGGTCGCCGCGCGGGCGGAGAGCCGGTCGAGTTCGTCGCGACGGCGGTCGGCGGCGTCCCGCGCGGAGACGGCCTCGCGCAGCCGCCGGTCCGCGTCGGCCTCGGCGGCCCGGGCTGCGGTGAGGTCGGCGGGCGGCTGGTGTGCGGCGTCCGCGGTGTCGGCCTCGGCGAGGACCGTGCGCACGGCGGCCTCCTCCGTGTGCCAGGCGTCCAGGCGCCGTTGCAGCTCGCGGTGGGCGGCGTCGTCGAGGAGAGCGGCGGACGCGGCCTCGGGGGTGTCGAAGCCGGCCCGGAACGCGGCCTCGGCGAGTCGTCCGTCGGCGTCCTTGAGCCGCTCGGCGCTGTCCTCGGCGGCGCGTGCGGCGTCGGCGGCCCCGGTGAGCAGTGCCGCGCGCCGCTCCAGTTGGACGGCCCGCGCGGCGACGGTCCCGGCGGTTCCCCTGGCGTGGGTCAGCTCCGCCTCCAGGGCGGCCTTCTCCCGGTCCAGGCTCTCCCGCAGTGCCAGCCGGGAGGTCGCCCGGAGTTCGGCCTCCCGGCGGTCGGTCAGCCGCCGCTCGCGCTCCTGCTCGGCGCTGAGCAGTTCCCGCTGTGCCGCGTGCAGGGCGGAGGCGTCCCGGCCGGCTTGAGCCAGCTCGGCTTCCAGCTCCCCGGCTTCCTCGGCGAGTCGCGCCGTGGGGGTGTCGCCCGCCTCGGCGGTGGCTGCGGCCAGTTCCTCACGTACGGCGCCGAGGCGGCGCTCGTCCCGGGCACGCTGTTCCTCGGCGGCCTGGTGCTCGCCGAGCGCGCGCTCCTCCGCCTCGCGGTCGACGTGCCCGGCGACCTTGCGCGCGGGTGTGGGGTGTTCGGTGGCGCCGCAGACGGCGCAGGGCTCTCCGTCGGTGAGGCTCGCGGCGAGTTCGGCCGCGATGCCGTTCAGGCGCTGCTCCTTCAGGTCCAGCCAGTGGTCCTTGGCGTCTGCGGCGGCCTCGGCGGAGGCGAGTGCCCGCTGCCGCGCCTCCTCGGTGTCCGCGGCCAGTGCGTCGCGCACCTGGGCGGCGGCGAGCCGCCGGCGCGCGGGTTCGAGCCGCAGGGCGAGCCCCTCGCCCCGGGCGGCGGCCTCCTGGGCGATGTCGATGCGCGTCCGCAGCTCCGCCCGGGCCGTCTCCCACCCCGCGAGCCAGGCCTCGGCCTCCTGGAGCACGTCGTCGTCGGCGCGCTCCTGCCGGTCCGCCGCGGCGCGCTGGGCGACGACGTCGGCCAGGCGCAGCTCGGCGCGGCGGGCCGACTCCAGCCCGCCCAGTTCCTCGGCGGTCCGGCGGGCGGCGGCGGCCAGTCCGGCGGCGCCGGAGTCGGCGAACTCCGCCGGGAGCGCCGCACGCGCGCGTGCCTCGGCGGCGGCCGCCCGGCGGTGCCCGGCGTCGGCGGCCTCGCGCAGCTCCAGCGCCGGTGCCACCGTCTCGGCCTTGCGCCCCCGTTCCATGCGTGTCTGAGCCTCCCGGTGGGCACCGGCCCGCTCCGCGAGGCGCTCGGCGCGCTCCCGGGCCTCGGCGTACCGCTGTTGCAGCCGGGCCGTTTCGCGTACCCGGTGCAGCGCCGCCTCGGCGTCGGCGTGGGCGGACTCGGCGGCCGTGAGCCGGCAGCGGGCGACGGTCAGTTGCTCGCGCGCGGTGGCGCGGGCGACGGCGGCCGCGGTGAGGACGGCCTGTGCCAGGCCGGGCTCGCCCGGCGCGAGTTCGGGCAGCTCCATGGCGTCGCCCGCCGCCTGCTGCATGCGGTGCGCGTCGGCCAGCAGCGCCGCGTCGCCCTCGCGCACCCGGGCCTCGGTGGCGCGCCGGCGCTCGGCGAGACGCTTCTCCACCGCGGCGAAACGGTGTGTGTCGAACAGTCTCCCGAGCAGCTTGCCGCGGGCCTCGGCGTCGGCGCGCAGGAACCGTGCGAAGTCGCCCTGGGGCAGCAGGACGACCTGGCAGAACTGCTCGCGGCTCATCCCGAGCAGCTGGGTGATCTCCTCACCTGCCTCCTGGTGGGAGCGGCTGAGGTCCTTCCAGGCACCGGCGCTCGCGTCGTACTCGCGCAGCAGGCTCTGGGCCTTGTCGAGCGTGGTGCCCGTGCCGCGCTTCTTGGGGCGCTCCCAGGGCGGCAGGCGGGTGACCTCCAGCCGGCGTCCGGCGACGGTGAGGTCGAGGGTGACCCTGGTGCGGGTGCCCGCGGCGGCGTGGTCGCTGCGCAGGGTCGTGCCCTGTCCGCTCTGCCGGGCGCCGGGGACCGCGCCGTACAGCGCGTAGCACACGGCGTCCAGGACGGAGGTCTTGCCCGCGCCGGTGGGGCCGTGCAGCAGGAACAGCCCGGCGGCCGACAGCGCGTCGAAGTCGACCGTCTGCGAGCCGCCGAAGGGGCCGAACGCGGTGATGTCGAGACGGTGCAGCCTCACCGCGCCACCTCCCGTACCGCCTCGTCCGCTCGGACCTCGTCGAACGTCTCGCGCAGCACCGCCCGTTCGTGCTCGTCGGGTGCCGCGCCGCGCACGTGGGCGACGAAGTCCTCCGCGATCTGCTGGTCGCCACGGCCGGCCAGCCGGCGGGCGTAGGACACGTCCGGTTCGCCGGGCGCGCGTTCGGGCTCGAAGACGAGGCTGAGGGTGTGCGGGAAGCGCTCGGTGAGGCGGGCCATGGGTTCGGCGGGGCGGACCGGGTCGGTGAGCGTCGCCTCGACCCACGCCTCGCGGTGGCGGTCGAGGTCCGGGTCGGCGAGCAGGTCCTCCAGCGTGCCCCGGATCCGGGCCAGGGCGCGCGGGACCGGGCAGTCGACCCGCTCGGCGCCCGCGAAGCCGTCGGCGTCCAGGTCGACGAGCCACATGCTCTTGCGGTGGGCGGCCTCGGAGAAGGAGTACGGCAGCGGGGAGCCGGAGTAGCGCACGCGCTCGGTGATGGTCTGACAGCCGTGCAGATGCCCCAGGGCGGTGTAGTCGACGCCGACGAAGACGCCCGCGGGGACGGCGGCGACCCCGCCGACGGTGATGTCCCGTTCACTGTCGCTGGGCTCGCCGCCGGTGACGAAGGCGTGCGCGAGGACGACGGAGCGGGTGCCACGCGCACGCGTGGCGAGGTCGGCGCGGACCCGGTCCATGGCGGCGCCGAGCACCGCCTCGTGGCCTGCGCCGTCGACCGCGAACTCGTCCTTGACCAGGGCGGGTTCGAGGTAGGGCAGACCGTAGAGAGCGACCTCGCCGTGCGTGTCCGTGAGGACCACCGGGGTCCCGCACGCCGACGGTTCGGTGCGCAGGTGGATGCCCGCCCGGTCGATCAGCCGCGCGCCGACGCCGAGACGGCGGGCCGAGTCGTGGTTCCCGGAGATCATCACCGTGGGCACGCCGAGGCCGGCGAGCCGGTGCAGGGCGTCGTCGAAAAGCTCGACCGCTGCCAGCGGGGGCACCGCACGGTCGTACACGTCTCCCGACACGACCACCACGTCGACGTCGCGCTCGCGCACCGTCGTGACGAGGTGGCCAATGAACTCGGCCTGGGCGTCGAGCATGTTCACGCGGTGGAACGCCCGGCCCAGATGCCAGTCGGAAGTGTGCAGGAGCCTCATGGTCCTCGAAGACTAACGGCCGGGTCTGACATCACGGGCGGATACTTCCGTATCGACCATCACACACGACGCGATACCGGACGATTGGTGCGGTATGCCCGATGTTTCACGCATCTCCGTAGGCCTCGCCGCCCAGTTCGAACCCGGCGGTCCCGGCCGTGGCGTCCGCGAGCCATGCCCGGAAGGCGTCCACGTCGGCGTCCGGCAGGCCGATCTCCAGGGTGACGGCCTCGCCGTAGCGCACGTCGCGCACCTCGCGCCCGGTGGACCTGAGGTCGTTCTGCACCTTGCCGGCCCGCTGGTGGTCCACGGTCACGGTGGCGATGCGGAACCTGCGGCGGGTACGGGTGCCGAGCGTGTCCAGGGCCTCGCCCACGGCTCCGCCGTAGGCCCGGATGAGGCCGCCCGCGCCGAGCTTGACGCCACCGTAGTAACGGGTGACGACGGCGACGACGTACCGCATGTCGCGGCGCAGCAGCATCTGGAGCATGGGGACGCCCGCGGTACCGCCCGGCTCGCCGTCGTCGCTCGCCTTCTGGATCCCGGCGTCGGCGCCGATGACGTACGCCCAGCAGTTGTGCGTGGCGTCGGCGTGCTCCTTGCGGACGGCGGCGACGAAGTCCTGGGCCTCCCGCTCGGTGGCCGCCGGGGCGAGAGCGCACAGGAAGCGCGAGCGGTTGATCTCGGTCTCGTGCACGCCCGTGCGTGCGACTGTGCGGTACTCGTCCTGCATCGGTCCAGCCTATGCGGCGCCGGAGCCGGTGCCGCAGGAGGGTTCACTCCGGACGTCCGGGGGAAGGCGCGGCCGCCGGCACACGTACGCGGTTCAGCGCCGCTTCTTGGTGCCCCTGGGCACGGTCAGCTCCGTCAGGAGGGCGGCGCCCGGGGCGAGGGACGGCCAGCCGGGGCCGTACCAGGACAGGACGGCGATCGCGGAGGTCGGGAACTTCGTCCGGAGGCGCTCCAGCGTGTCGTCCAGACCGTCGCCGGCCAGTTCCAGGACCAGGTCCTCCAGGCCCGGGTTGTGGCCGATCAGCAGCAGCGTCTCCACCTCTGGCGGCGCCTCGCGCACGGCGGCGAGCAGCTCGGGCACGTCGGCGGCGTACAGCCGGCGGTCGTGGCGCACCGGCGGCGGGGTGCCCCACTGGGCGGAGGCCAGGTCCCAGGTCTGCCGGGCGCGCAGCGCTGTGGAGCACAGCGCGAGGTCCGGAAGGCAGTCGGCCTCGGCGAGCGCGCGGCCCGCCGCGGGCGCGTCCCGGCGGCCGCGGGGAGCGAGGGGACGGTCGTGGTCGGCGACGCCCTCGGGCCAGGCGGACTTGGCGTGCCGCAGCACCACCAGGCGGCGCAGCGGGCCGGCTCCGGTGCGGGCGATCACGGCGTACGCCCCAGGTCGCGTGCGAGGTCGACGCCGAGCAGCCGGTCCGCGTACGCGTACGTCTCGAAGCGGGCGCCGTCCGCCAGGTCCGGATCGGTGCCGACCCACTCCAGCACCCGCAGGACGGCCGCCACGTCCAGGTCGTCCTCCCAGGCGCCGCGCAGCCGTCCGCGCACCTGGTCGGGGACCGGCCGGGAGGGCCGGCGCGCCCACTCGGCGACCGCCGCGCGCCATCGCGCCAGCTTCTGCCGGGCGTCGTCCAGCGCGGCCTCGTCCAGCCGCACGGGCCGGGTGTGGCGGCGAGTGAGCAGCGCCAGGCGCCAGACGGCGGGGTCGTCGTCGTGCGCGGGGACGGACGGTACGGCCGCGTCGACGGGCGCGACGGCGACGCGGACTCCCCCGGCCGCGGTGTCGGCGCCCTCGGCGGCCACATGGACGACCTGGGCCTTGCCCGGAGCGATGCCGACGCCGCGGCCGTCCTCGAAGGGGCGGATGCCGAGGGCGGTGGCGGCCGCCCGCAGCTCCTGCTCCTGTTCCCGGCCACCGGACAGCAGCGGCCACACGGGCGTGCCGTCCAGTTCGAGGGCGCGGGCGAGGATGTCGGCGACCAGCAGCACGCGCAGACCCGAGGCGTCGCAGCCGGACGCGTGCGCCTCGACACGGGTCAGCCCATGACGGGCGGGGGCGGCGTCCACGGGCTCGCCGGTTCGGGCGTCGATGATGCGCAGCACGGCCCGAGCGTAGGCCGCCGGACGGCCGCGCGCAGTCCGGCGGCGCGCGTTCCGGACACGGCGGCGCGTTCCGCACCGGCCGGGAATCGCCGGGCGGCGCCCGTCGTTGGCCGGACGGAAACCCTTCCCGAGACGAGGAGACCCCTGGTGTACGGCGACGCTGCGACCATCCGGAAGATCCTGACCGAGCACGGTGACACCTGGGCGGTCGTGGGGCTGTCCTCGAACCGCGGCCGGGCCGCGTACGGAGTCGCCGAGGTGCTGCGGCGCTTCGGCAAGCGTGTCGTGCCGGTCCACCCGAAGGCGGAGACGGTGCACGGCGAGCAGGGGTACGCCTCCCTCGCGGACATCCCCTTCGACGTGGACGTGGTCGACGTGTTCGTCAACAGCGATCTCGCCGGCCAGGTCGCCGACGAGGCCGTCGCCAAGGGCGCGGGGGCCGTCTGGTTCCAGCTCGGAGTGATCGACGAGCCCGCCTGCGAACGCACTCGCGCGGCGGGCCTGGACATGGTCATGGACCGCTGCCCGGCCATCGAGATCCCCCGCCTGGGCTGACGCTTCCGAGCGGGCGGCCGGGCGGGGCGCGGACAGCGCCTGTTACTCGGAGATCACCTCCCGCTGGGGCCGCCGAGGTCAGACGCCCAGGCCCTCCAGCACCACCGCGCCCGGGAGTTCCGCGAACGCCTTGCCCGGGACCAGGAGTTTGCCGCGGCGGCGGCCGCTGCCGACCAGGACGTAGGGGAGGTCGACGACGCGGGAGTCGACCAGGAGGGGCCAGGCGTCGGGCAGTCCGATCGGGGTGATGCCGCCGTACTCCATGCCGGTCTCCCCGGTCGCCACCTCCATGGGCGCGAACGAGGCCTTGCGGGCGTCGAGTTGGCGGCGCACGACGCCGTTGACGTCGACGCGCGTGGTGGACAGCACCAGGCAGGCGGCCAGCCGGGTCCCGCCGCCGCGCCGGCCCGCCACGACCACGCAGTTCGCGGAGGTCTCGAGCAGGTCCTGGCCGTAGTGCTCGACGAAGACGGCGGTGTCGGCCAGCTCCGGGTCGGTCTCGACGTACAGGATCTGGTCGGCCGGGACACAGCCGTGCCAGTGGCGTACGGCGTCGGCGACCGGGCGGGTCAGCTCGTCGAGGCAGTCGGGGGCGGGGGTGGCCTGGTCGAAGTTCCCGATGGGTGCGCGCATGACCGCACGCTAACAGCCGCGCAGGGCGGTGCGGCGGGGCGTCTCAGTGCACGGGCGGGACCGACACGGCCATCAGCATGTCCATCGGCTCGGCGCCCGCGTTGGCGTACGTGTGCGGGGTGTCGGCCTCGAAGGAGGCGCTCGCGCCCGCAGGCACGCGGTAGTCCACCGCGTCGACGGTGAGCGTCAGCTCCCCCGCGGTGACGTGCACCAGTTCGACGGTGCCGGTGGGGTGCGGGTCGGAGGGGCTGCCCTCGCCGGGCATCAGGCGCCACTCCCACATCTCCAGCGGACCGGGGGCCTCGGCACCCGCCAGGAGCCGGTTGAAGCTGCCGGCGTCGGTGTGCCACAGGCGGACGGCCTGGTCGGCCGGGACGACGCGGACCCGGGGGCCCTGCTCGTAGTCGAGCAGGGTGGTGATGCTGACGCCGAGCGCGTCGCCGATCTTGACGACGGTGCCGAGGCTGGGGTTGGTGCGGGCCTGCTCGATCTGGATGAGCATGCCGCGGCTGACTCCCGCACGGGCGGCGAGCGTGTCCAGGGTGAAGGCCCGCTCGGTACGCCAGCGTTTGACGTTGCGCGCCAGGGACTGGGTCAGCAGTTCGAGGTCCGACACATTCCGTCCAATATTTTGGATGACAGAGTTTACTTCGCTGAACTACGGTGGGTTGCACCCGATCGTTCACCGAACTGTACTGCGAGGCGCGTCGTGACAGCATTCTTCGCCCTGGCCACCAGCCTCCTGTGGGGTCTGGCCGACTTCGGCGGCGGACTGCTCACCCGGCGCATGCCCGCGCTGACGGTCGTCGTGGTCTCCCAGTCCGTCGCGGCGGCGGTGCTGGGCGTGATCGTCGTCGCCACCGGCGGCTGGAGCGAGGCCGGACCGCGGCTGTGGTTCGCGTTCGCCGCGGGCCTGGTCGGTCCGGTCGCGATGCTCTCCTTCTACAAGGCGCTCGCTCTCGGCCCGATGGGCGTGGTCTCGCCGCTGGCCTCGCTCGGCGTGGCCGTTCCGATCTCCGTCGGCCTGGTGCTGGGCGAGCGGCCGGGACTGCTCCAGGTCGCGGGGATCGCGGTCGCCGTCACCGGGGTGATGCTCGCGGGCGGGCCGCGCCTCGGGGGCGCCGCGGTGCAGCGGCGGGCGATCGGGCTGACCCTGGTCGCGGCCCTCGGCTTCGGGACAGTGTTCGCGCTGATCGCCGAGGCCTCCATCACCGTCACCGGCCTGTTCCTCGCGCTCTTCGTACAGCGTGTGACCAATGTGGCGGTGGGCGGGGTGGCGCTGTACGCCTCCGCCCGGCGCGGCGGGCCCGTGCTGCCGGAGGCCGGCTTCCCCTGGCGCTCGCTGCCCGCCCTCGGCTCCGTGGGCCTCGCGGACGTCGCGGCCAACGGCACGTACTGCGTCGCCGCGCAGCACGGCCCGGTCACCGTGGCCGCCGTCCTCGCCTCGCTCTACCCGGTGGTGACCGCGCTCGCCGCCCGCGGCTTCCTCAGTGAACGGCTGCGGGCCGTCCAGGCGGCCGGGGCGGGCCTGGCGCTGGTCGGGACACTGCTGCTGGCGACGGGCTGAGCCGCGGGTCCGGCCCGCCGACGGCCCGGACCGGATCAGCCGCCCTCGGTCTCCAGCCCGGCCAGCCGGGAAACAGGCTCTCCGTCCCACTCGGCGACGCTCTCCCCGTCCAGCTCCGCAAGCGCCAGCAACTGCTCCGGAGTCATCCCCTGCGGTATCGGCACCGGAGCCGGGGTCCGCAGCGGCGGCTGCCAGCCCTCGGCGGTGGTCCAGCGGCGTACGACCTTGGCGGGCGCCCCCGCGACCACCGCGTGGTCGGGTACCTCGCCGCGCACCACGGCACCGGCCGCCACCACGACGTTCCGCCCGATCCGCGCCCCGGGCAGGATCACCGCGCCGGTGCCGACCCAGCAGCCGGAGCCGATCTCCACCGGCTCCATCCGGGGCCACTGCTTGCCGATGGGCTGGTGCGGGTCGTCGTAGGAGTGGTTGGTCGAGGTGACGTAGACATAGGGGCCGAAGTAGCAGTCGCTGCCGATGGTGACCGTGGTGTCGGCGATGACGTGACTGCCGCGGCCGAGCACCACCCCGTCCCCGATGCGCAGGATCGGCTCCGGGCCGAGGTCCAGGTCGGGCATCAGACCGGCGGTCAGCGTGACCTGCTCGCCCACGATGCAGTGCGCGCCGAGATGGATCCACGGTTCGCCGAAGACCGTGCCGAGCGGGAAGGCCAGCCTGGTACCTGTTCCCATCGCGCCGAAGCGGAGGCGTCCGGGGCGCTCCGCCGTGACGGAACCCGTGCGCTGCACCCAGGCCCAGCCCGCGTGGACGGCGCGCTGCGCGAGGCGGCGCCACCATGATGAGAACGTGTTCCTACGCGTGGGCACCCGCTCACCGTACTCAGCCCGGGCCACGCCCACGGCGCCGCACGTCTGTGATCTTCACCCCACCGGATGACGTACGGTGCCGTCGGACCCATGTGGCGAAAGGGAGAACGACGATGGCGGACAAGGCGCTGATCGTGGGCATCGGCGGCCGCGAGCCGCAGGTGGACGAGGGGGCGTTCCTGGCACCCACGGCCACGGTGATCGGTGACGTGTCACTGGGTGCGGGCGCGAGCGTCTGGTACGGCGCGGTGCTGCGCGGCGACGTGGAGCGGATCGCCGTCGGCGCGGGCAGCAACGTCCAGGACAACTGCACGCTGCACGCCGACCCCGGCTTCCCGGTCCGCGTCGGCGAGCGCGTCTCCATCGGGCACAACGCCGTGGTGCACGGCGCGACCGTCGAGGACGACTGCCTGATCGGGATGGGGGCGACCGTGCTGAACGGCGCGGTGATCGGCGCCGGATCCCTGGTGGCGGCGCAGGCACTGGTGCCGCAGGGCATGCGGGTGCCGCCGGGATCACTGGTCGCCGGTGTTCCCGCGAAGGTCAGGCGGGAGCTGACGCGGGAGGAACGTGAGGGGATCACCCTGAACGGCACGATGTACACGCAGCTCGCGCAGGCGCACCGCGAGGCGCACGCCTGAGACCGGCCGCCCGCGCCCCCTCGGGGAGGGCGTCCGGCTACTCCCCGGCGGGAACCGGTTCCGGCTCCTCGGTCTCGGGCCGCGCGCTCGCCTCCGCCTTCTTCGCCTTGCGCTTGAGCACCAGCATCGAGCCGAGCCCGATGAGCACGGCCGCCACCAGGCCGAGCCAGGAGAACTTCTTCAGCCAGGACTCGGCCACGACACCCACGTAGTAGATGACCGCCGTGGTGCCGCCCGCCCAGCAGATGCCGCCGAGGACGTTGGCGACGAGGAACTTCCAGTACGGCATGTGCAGCACGCCCGCCAGGGGGCCGGCGAAGATGCGCAGCAGGGCGACGAAGCGGCCGAAGAAGACCGCCCACATGCCCCACTTCTCGAAGGAGCGCTCGGCGGTCGCGATGTGCCCCTCGCCGAAGTGCTTGGGGAACTTCTTCCCCAGCCAGGCGAGCAGCGGCCGGCCGCCCTTGCGGCCGATGGCGTAGCCGATGGAGTCGCCGACGACCGCGCCGACGGTGGCGCACACACCCAGGACGACCGGGTTGATGCCCGCGTGCTGCGAGGACAGCAGGGCCGCCGAGATCAGGACGATCTCGCCGGGCAGCGGGATGCCCAGGCTCTCCAGACCGATGACCAGGCCGACCAAGGCGTAGACGGCGGCAGCGGGTACCGTGTCGAGCCATTCCTGGACGTGCACCGCAGGTTCCTCCCCGTTTTCGCGTCCCTGTGCTGCTGCGGAGCGCCGCGAGACACGCCCCCACGGAAGCCTACCGGGTCGGCCCGGCCGGGCGGCTCCCGCGGATCGCGCACGCGTTCCCGGCCGCGACCGGGCAGTTCCCTCGCACGCACCGTCTTTCCCGGCGGACCGGCGCCGCCGCCTGGAGGGGGCGCCGGGTGTCCGCCCCGGGGGCGGGTGTCCACCCCCGGGGTTGCGCGGCCCCGGTGCTCCGCGGCCGCGCAGCGGGCGGCGGCAGCCGCTCAGCCGTTGGGCCGCAGGGTCCAGACGACGGCCATCTCTCCCGTCACTTCTCCGTCCGCGCGCCGGATCTCGACCGACACCGAGAACTCCGGCCGCTGTCCCGCGTCCAGCTCCGCGACGACGTCGGCGGCCGGGCGGCCCAGGGTCGCGGTGGCGGTGACGGCTCCCATGGCCAGCTTCCGGTAGGCGATCTCGGCCCGTACGGCGAGCGGGACGGCACGCGAGAGCTGGTCGCCGAACGCGGCCAGCACGATGGCCCCGCTCGCGGACTCCCCCAGCGTGAACATCGCGCCGGCGTGCGGTCCGCCCACGTGGTTGTGATAGTCGGCCTGGTCCGGCAGGGCCACCACCGCCCGTTCCGGCGTGGTCTGACGGAATTCGAGGTTCAGGGTCCGGGCCATCGGCACGGTGGCGGCGAGCATCTCGCCGATCGACATCTGGTCAGCACTCATGTTCGGGATGTTACTCATCAGTAGCCCGTTCGGGCCAGAGCCCGCACGCGGCAATGGCACGCCCTACTGGTACGTCCCTGACAAAAGCCGGTGACCGAATCGTGTCCCTGGCGCCACTAGGGTTACTGCCCATGTGGCCAGGACAGCAGCCGCCCGGGGGCGAGCAGAACCCGCAGAACAACCCGTATCAGCAGCCGGGATACCAGCAGCCGAATCCCTATCAGCAGCCCGGCTACCAGCAGCCCAACCCATATGCCCAGCAACCTCAGTGGGGTGCGCCCACACAGATAGGCGGCCCCGAGTCGCCGAAGCAGCCGGGCGGGGGCGGTGACCGGACGAAGCTCGTCGCGATCCTCTGCCTCACGGCCGTGGCTCTGACCACCGCGGTGACCGGCTTCCTGGTGCTCGGCGGAGACAAGGACGACGAGGCCGACGGCGGGTCGAACCACACCAAGTCGAGCCCGTCCCCCACCGCTTCCTCCGCCGCCGAACCGAGCGCCTCGGATTCGGACTCGGGCTCGGACTCGGACGACAACCCGCGTGGCACGGAGACCGAGAAGCCGACGGTTCCCGGCTGGAAGGTCGTCGTGAACCCCAAGCGGGGCGTCGCCTTCGACGTGCCGGCCGACTGGGAGGTCCAGTCGGCCGGGTTGAGCATCGGCTTCGAGGACAAGAACGGCAAGCCGATCGCCATCATGTCCGGTGTGGCCAAGTACAAGACCAAGTGGTGCACGTCCGACGACGACAAGGACGGCCGCGAGGAGAACACCTCGCTCGCCGCGGCGGGCACCAAGGGCGCCGACGGGGCAAAGAACACCGACGAGGTGGCCGTGAACACCGTGGGCTGGTGGGTCTACGGCGGTTACACCCAGCCCGACAAGAAGAGCCTGACGTTCGACGAGAAGGCCAAGCCCTACACGACCACGTCGGGCATCAAGGGCAGTATCGCCTGGGCCCAGTCGAGCAACACGCCCCAGAAGGGCAAGTGCGCGAGCGACGGCAAGGCGCTCTCCTTCGGCTTCAAGAACTCCGCCGGGGACTTCGTGTCCTGGAACTTCTACGGCGCCAAGGGTGTGGGCGACGAGGTTCCCACCGCGACCATCATGAAGATCCTCAGCACGGTCCGGCTGCACGGAACCCCGACCGGGGGCTGACGGGCGGCTGTCCGGCACCCGCGGCGGCGCCGGGCCGGCGCCGGTCAGCCGATGCCGAACGCGCCCTCCGGAGGCTCGGGCGACGGTACGGCCCGGTCGTCCCGCACCGGCTCGGCATCCCCGGTGAACTCCTCCAGCGCGACACCGTGTTCGACGCGGGCGGGGAACGCGTCGGAGGCGGTCCGCCGGGTCAGCACGGCCAAGTCGAGGGGGCGGTGCGCGGCGATCAGCACCGCGTTGCCGAAGCGGCGGCCGCGCAGCACCGCGGGTTCGGCGATCAGCGCGAGCTCCTCGAACACCGCCGCCAGGGTGGCGAGTTGGGAACGCAGGAAGGCGAACGGAGCGGCGTCGGCCAGGTTGGCGAGATAGACGCCGTCCGGGCGCAGCACGCGCTCGGCCTCGCGGATGTAGCCGAGGGACGTGAGGTGGGCCGACACCCGCGAGCCGCCGAAGACGTCCGCGATCAGGACGTCCGCCGAGTCGCCGGGGGCGGCTTCCAGCCAGGCGCGGGCGTCGGCGGTGTGCAGCGAGACGTCGGCTCCGTCCGGCAGCGGCAGATGGTCGACGACCATCTCCAGCAGGCCGTGGTCGGCCTCGACGACGTCCTGCCGGGAGCCGGGCCGGGTCGCCGCCACGTACCGCGGCAGGGTGAGGGCGCCCCCGCCGAGGTGCAGCACGTCCAGCGGGGAGCCCGGCTCCGCGACCGTGTCCAGGGCGTGGCCGAGCCTCCGCGTGTACTCGAACTCCAGGTGGGCGGGCGCGTCCAGGTCGACGTACGACTGCGGCGCGCCGTCCACGGTCAGCAGCCAGGCCCGTTCGCGGTCGACGTCGGGCATCAGCTTGGCGGTCCCGTGATCGACGGGTCGGGTCACGGGTATCGGCTCCATCACGCGTCCATTGTGCCGGTCCGTCACACCCCGGACGGCCCCGTCACGCCCCAGGTGGGGGGACCGCCGGCCGGCTGACACCGGCCGGCGGTCCGCGGCTCCCACGAGCCCCTTCACCCGACTCACACCACGGCGGTCACGGTCCCCGCGCCGACGGTGCGGCCGCCCTCACGGACGGCGAACCCCAGCCCCGGCTCCAGAGGCACCTCGCGCCCCAGCTCCACCGTCACCGTGACGGTGTCGCCGGGCCGCGCCACGGCCGCCTCACCGAGGTCGATGTCGCCCACCACGTCCGCCGTGCGGATGTAGAACTGCGGCCGGTAGCCGGTGGCCACCGGTGTCGTGCGGCCGCCCTCACGCGCCGACAGCACGTACACCCGCGCGGTGAAGCGCCGTCGCGGGACCACGCTGCCCGGCGCCGCGACGACGTGGCCGCGTCGGACCGCGTCACGCGGCACCCCGCGCAGCAGCAGCGCCACGTTGTCCCCGGCCTGCGCCTCCTCCATGGGTTTGCCGAAGGTCTCCAGGCCGGTGACCACCGTCTCCAGACCGGCACCCGGCACCTCGACCCGGTCGCCGACGCGGACCGTGCCGCGCTCGACCGCACCCGTCACCACGGTTCCGCGGCCGGTGATGGTGAGCACGTTCTCCACCGGCAGCAGGAACGGCGCGTCCAGGTACCGCTCGGGCATCGGCACATAGGTGTCCACCGCGTCGAGCAGCGCCTCGATCGACGCCGTCCAGCGCGGGTCGCCCTCCAGGGCGCGCAGCCCGGAGACCCGTACGACGGGGACCGCGTCGCCGCCGAAGCCGTGCGAGGTGAGCAGGTCGCGGACCTCCAGCTCGACGAGGTCGATGAGTTCCTCGTCGCCGGCGTCGGCCTTGTTGAGGGCGACGACGATGTGGTTCACACCCACCTGCCGGGCGAGCAGCACGTGTTCGGCGGTCTGCGGCATGATCCCGTCGAGCGCGGAGACGACGAGGATCGCGCCGTCGAGCTGCGCGGCCCCGGTCACCATGTTCTTGACGTAGTCGGCATGCCCCGGCATGTCCACGTGCGCGTAGTGCCGGGTGTCGGTCTCGTACTCGACGTGCGCGATGTTGATGGTGATACCGCGCGCGGCCTCCTCCGGGGCCCGGTCGATGCGGTCGAACGGGACGAAGGTGCCGGAGCCGCGCTCGGCCAGCACCTTGGTGATGGCGGCGGTCAACGTGGTCTTGCCGTGGTCGACATGACCCATCGTGCCGATGTTGAGATGCGGTTTGGTGCGTACGTACGCCGTCTTGGGCATGGCTGTACCTCGAAGCCTGGTAGGTGCTGCGCTGCGGGACCCCACGGGATGGCCGACCCTCCCCCTGAGGGGTCCGCCGGACGGTCCGGGGAGGGTCAGCTTCGGGCGCCGTCGACTGCGGCGACGAGGATCAGGACGGCAGCCTCCGGGGCATCCGCGACCGCGGATGCTGCGAGGACGAAGGCGTGCCGGAACATGGGACCGATCATTCACGAGACCCCTGCCGCCCGTCGAACGGTTTTCAGGGCGGCGGACGGCTCCCGTGCGCCGGGCCATGCGGCGATCACCGGCATCCGTCCGCTAATGTCACCGAATGCTCGATGCCACCACCCGCTCTGGGGGCACCGCCACGGCCTCTCCCCGGGCCGCCGCCACCGAGCCGGCCGCCGCCGTTCCCGCGGCCCCGCCGGTCCCGGTCGTCCCGGCCACGTCTGCGTACGCCCCTCCCGCCCGCTGGGCGCGTGTACTGCTGTCCCCCTGGGCACGGCTCTGTCTGCTTCTCGCTCTGCTCACGACGGCCGGAGTGTCCGTGCTGCTCTTCGAGCCGCAGCGGCTGCTGGCGCACGGCTGGCCGCCCCAACTGGGCGGGGCCGCCGCGGCGTTGGTGTTCGCGGCGGCGTACGGCCTGTGCACGGTGGCGTTCGTACCGCGGCCGCTGCTGAACCTGGCCGCGGGCGCCCTGTTCGGGTCGTACCTGGGCCTCGCGGCGGCGCTGGCCGGCACGGTCCTGGGCGCCGGGGCGGCCTTCGGCCTCGGCCGCCTGCTGGGCCAGGACGCGCTGCGCCCGCTGCTGCGCGGCCGGCTCCTGACGGCGGCGGACGGGCAGCTCAGCCGGCACGGATTCCGTTCGATGATGGCGGCCCGGCTCTTCCCGGGCGTCCCGTTCTGGGCCGCCAACTACTGCGCCGCCGTCTCCCGCATGAGCTGGACGGCGTTCCTGCTCGCCACGGCCCTCGGTTCGATCCCCAACACCGCCGCGTACGCCGTCGCCGGTGCCCGCGCCTCCGCACCGACCTCTCCGGCCTTCCTCCTGGCGATGGCCTCCATCGTGGTGCCGGCCGTGCTCGGCACGGCGGTCGCCTGGCGCAAGCGCCACCACCTGCGGCGCCGCTGAGGGCACCGCACGCGTACGCGTGCCCGACGACCGTTCGGTGCGGCATCCGGGATGCGTACGCGTGACCGGGTCCATACGGCCGCTGTAGCCGTCCGGTAGCGCAGTGTCAGTCCTTGCCCCTAGGCTGTGGCCATGTTCCCCGATTCAGTGGCCTCTGGTTCCGTGCGGTCCGCCGCCGAGCTGAATGAGCAGATCCGGTCGCTGTGGCTGCGCTCAGGCGGGTCCCTGTCGGCTCAGGAGCGTGCGGCGTACGAGTTGCTGGTGATCGAGTGGGCCGCCGCGATGAGGGACGAGCTCATCGCGGCCGCCTGACGTCCCCGGTCCACGGGCGGTCGCCGCACCGAGCCGGGCCGACCGGTCCCTGCGGCCCGGTTCCGGCTCAGCGTCCGCCCGACACCCGCAGTACCGCTCCCGTCGTGTAGGAGGCGTCAGGTGACATCAGCCATGCGACGGCCGCGGCGATCTCCTCCGCCCGGCCCGCCCGGCCCAGCGGGATGTTTCCGGCCGCGCGCCGCACCCGGTCCGGGTCGCCCATCGCCGTGTGCATCTGGGTGTCGATCATGCCAGGCGCGACCGCGTTGACGCGGATGCCGTCCGGGCCGAGCTCCTTGGCCAGGCCGACGGTGAAGGCGTCCACGGCGGCCTTGGTCGCGGCGTAGTGGACGAACTCCCCGGGGCTGCCGAGTGTGGCGGCCGCGGACGACACGTTCACGATCACGCCGTTCTTCCGGGGCACCATCAGCTGGGCCGCACGGCGCGAACACAGCAGTGTGCCCAGGAGGTTGACGTCCACGACGCGCCGCAGGTCGGCGGTGTCGGTGTCGGCGAGCCGGCCCAGCGGTCCGCTCACCCCGGCGTTGTTCACCAGTCCCGTCACCGGCCCGAGCCGCTCCTCCGCCATCTCGAAGAGCCGCTCGACGTCCGCCTCCACGGAGGTGTCCATGCGTACGGTCACCCCGCGCGCCCCGGCCTCGAGCACCTCGTCGGCCACCGCCTCGGCGGCCGCGGTGTCGTCGACGTACCCGACGACCACGTCGTGCCCGTCGGCCGCCAGCCGCCGGCAGATCGCGGCCCCGATGCCCCGGCCACCGCCGGTGACGACTGTCACGAGACGTTTCATTGAGACCTCCGCAGCACCGAGCGACCACACCCCATGTGATCATCCTAGGACCGCTGCCGCCCGTGCGCGGAGGCAAGGATTCCGCGTTCCTCCCCGGCCCTCCGGACGCGATCTTCCGGGGCGCCCGCGGGACGCGCACACTGGAGCCATCCGGGGGGTAGGAGGGCACCGTATGAAAACGTTCGATCGGTGGCTCACCTCCCCGTGGCGGCGCTCGCTGCTGGCCGCGCTCGCGGGTGCCCTGTTCGTGTTCGCCTTCCCCGCGCCGTCGCTGTGGTGGTTCGCCTACGTCGCGCTGGTTCCGTGGATCCTGCTGGCCCGTTCCGCTCCGACCGGGAGGCGGGCGGCGTACGACGGCTGGTTCGGCGGGCTGGGGTTCATGCTGGCCGTCTTCCACTGGCTGCTGCCGAACCTGAACGTGTTCACCGTCGTGCTCTCCGCGCTGATGGGCCTGCTGTGGGCGCCCTGGGGCTGGCTGGTGCGGCGGTTCCTGGCGGGAACGCCCTCGCCGGGGCGGGCGGCGGCCGCGCTGGTCGTGCTGCCGTCGGCGTGGCTGGCGGTCGAGCTCGTCCGGTCCTGGCAGGCGCTGGGCGGGCCGTGGGGCATGCTGGGCTCCAGCCAGTGGCAGGTGCCCCCTGCGCTGCGGCTGGCCTCGGTGGGCGGAGTGTGGCTGCTGAGCTTCCTGGTGGTGGCCGTCAATGTGGCCGTCGCACTGCTGGTCCCCCGGCAGACGGTCGCAGTCCGCGCGCCCCGGGTGACCGCGGCGGCCGGTCTCGCGGCCATGGCCGCGGCGACCTCCGCGGCGTGGGTGTGGGCGCCGCGCCCCGACGTCGACGGCCACGCCCGGATCGCCGTCGTGCAGCCGGGCGTCGTGGCCGGCATCGAGAGCGGGCAGCGGCGGTTCGACCTGGAGGAGCAGCTGACCCGCCGGCTGGCGGGGCAGCACCCCGACCTGGTCGTCTGGGGCGAGAGCAGTGTCGGCTTCGACCTGGGCCACCGGCCGGACCTGGCGCGGCGCATAGCGGCGCTGTCCCGCGAGACCGGCGCCGACGTGCTGGTCAACGTGGACGCCCGGCGCTCGGACCGGCCGGGCATATACAAGAGCTCGGTCCTCGTCGGACCGGACGGCCCGACCGGCGAGCGCTACGACAAGATGCGGCTCGTCCCGTTCGGCGAGTACGTCCCGACCCGCTCGGTGCTCGGCTGGGCGACCTCCGTCGGCCGGGCCGCGGGCGAGGACCGCGGGCGGGGCACCCGGCAGGTGGTGATGAACGTCGGCCACGGCCTGCGCGTCGGCCCGATGATCTGCTTCGAGACGGCCTTCCCCGACATGAGCCGGCACCTCGCGCAGGACGGCGCGCGGGTGCTGCTCGCGCAGTCCTCGACGTCGACCTTCCAGCAGAGCTGGGCTCCCGAGCAGCATGCCTCGCTGGCCGCGCTGCGCGCCGCAGAGACCGGGCGGCCGATGGTGCACGCGACGCTGACGGGCGTGTCCGCCGCGTACGGCCCGCTCGGGCAGCGCGTCGGCTCCTGGCTGGGCACGGACCAGGGCACCGCGCGCGTGTACGACGTGCCGACGGCGCACGGCGTCACCCTGTACGTCCGCTTCGGCGACTGGCCCGCGCACGGCGCGCTGCTAGTGCTGGCCGTGCTGGGCGCGACGGAGAGCGTGCGGGCGCTCAGGCGGCGCCGGAGCGCTCCAGAACCGTCCGTACCACCCGTTCGCACAGTTCGTGGGTCTCCAGCGCGTCACGGGCACTGAGCACCTTCCCGGCGCGTACGGCGTCGAGGAAGAACAGCACGGCCTGCTCGATGCCGCGCTGCCGGGCGACGGGCACCCAGTCGCCGCGTCGGCGCACGGTCGGCTGCCCCTTGTGGTCGACGGTCTCGGCGAGGTTCACCACCTGCCGTTTGGTGTCCTGCCCGGAGACCTCGAGGATCTCCTCCGCCGAGCCGCTGAGCCGGTTCATCACGCCGAGCGCGGTGAATCCGTCCCCGGCGATCTGCAGCACGACGTGGTGCAGCAGGCCGTCACGCACACGCGCGCGTACGGTGACGTCGTCGACCTGGCCCGGCACCAGGAACCGCAGGGTGTCCACGACGTGGATGAAGTCGTCGAGGATCATCGTGCGCGGTTCCTCGGGCAGTCCGACGCGGTTCTTCTGCATCAGGATCAGCTCGCGAGGATGGTCGGCGCACTGCGTGTAGCCGGGTGCGTGGCGCCGGTTGAAGCCGACCATGAGCGAGACGCCCCGCTCCTCGGCGAGCCCGACCAGACGCGCGGAGTCGGCGAGTTCGTAGGCGAGCGGCTTGTCCACGTACGTCGGCACGCCCGCCTCCAGGAGCCGGGTGACGATCTGCGGGTGGACGGCGGTGGGGGCGTGCACGAAGGCGGCGTCGAGGCCCTGGGAGAGCAGGGAGTCCAGGTCGGCGTGGCGCCGCTCCGCGGGCAGGTGCAGGCTGTCGGCGACCCGCCGGAGCGTCTCGGGCGTCCGGGTCTGCAGGTGCAGGTCGATCCCGGGTTTGAAGCCGAGCACCGGCAGATACGCCTTCTGCGCGATGTCGCCGAGTCCGATGCAGCCGACCTTCACCTGGGCTCCTTCACCGCGCCGCCGTGCCTGACTGCACGGCAGCATACGGGGGCTGCGGCGGACGCCAGTCGGCGATGTCGTCGAAGCCGCGCAGGAGCAGGTCCGGGCTGATCCTGGACAGCGCGGCGATCGCGCCGTCGCGCAGGGCGATCCCGGCGCGGTTGCGCATGAGGTCCAGCCGCGCGGCCCTGACGGCCCGGCGGGCGACCGCGGTCGTGCGGGGCAGCCGGGCCGCGGTGTGGGCAGCGAGGTCGTCGGGGTGGTGGGCGAGGACGACGGCGTCCTCGATGGCCTGGTTGCCGCCCTGCCCGAGGGTCGGCGGCATGGCGTGGGCGGCGTCGCCGATCAGCACGGTCCGGCCGCGGTGGTGGGCGGGCAGCGGCCGGGCGATGTGGTGGACGTCGTGACGCAGCACATCCTCGGGGCGGGCGGCGGCGAGAACGGCGGGGACCGGGTCGTGCCAGTGCCCGAAGCGGCGCAGGAGTTCGGCCTGCTCGTCGTCGGCCGCGCGCTGTCCGGCGGGCGTGACGGCGGCGGCGTACGCGTAGACCCTGCCGTCCTTGAGCGGGTGCGTGCCCCAGAGACATCCCCTGCCCCAGGTCTCGTGGGAGGCGAACTCGGCGCCGGGCACGGGGACCACGACCCGCCAGGTGGTGAATCCGGCGTAGACGGCACCGGGATGACCGGGGAACAGCGTGCGGCGCACGGCGGAGTGGACGCCGTCGGCGGCCACCACCAGGTCGGCTTCCAGGTCGCCGCCGGGGGTGCTCACGCGGGCCGGGCGGTGGTCGTCCCCGGGGTCGGCGAGGCGTGCCTCGGCGGCCGTACGGACGGTGCCGGGCGGGAGGAGCGCGGCCAGGGTGTCGATCAGGGTCGCCCGGTGCAGCAGAACGAGAGGGCCGCCGAACCGCTCGGCCGCCGCGCCGGCGTCCGTCCTGGCGATCCAGCGGCCGGACGGGCTACGCAGTCCGCCCTCGCCCTGCCAGGCGGCGAGATCACGGATCCGGTCGCCGACGCCGAGGACGTCCAGGGCGCGCAGGGCGTTCGGGGAGAGCGAGATGGCGGCGCCGACGGGCTCAAGGGTGGGCGCCCGTTCCGGCACGGTGACCTGCCGCCCACCGAGGTGCAGGGCCGCGGCCGCGGTGAGTCCTGCGATACCGCCGCCGATGACGACGGCGCGTGGCTGCTCGGGCATGGCGCCTCCTGCACAGTTGGACTACACCTGTAGTGGACCGGCGGATTCGACGATACTACGGACGTAGTGCCAGTCACCAGGGGTGCAGTCGCCGGGTAGGTTGATCTCCATGTCCGCACGTCCCGAGAGCGCTCAGCGCGCCGATCTCGTCGCCGACACCGCGCTCGCTCTGCTCGCCGAGCGCGGGATGCGTGGTCTGACGCACCGGGCGGTCGACGAGAGGGCCGGGTTGCCGCAGGGCTCGACGTCGAACCTCGCCCGCACCCGGCAGGCCCTGCTGGAACTGACGGTGCGGCGGCTGGCCGAGCGTGAGGCGCGGGTGCTCGCGCTGCACGAGATGCCCGACCCACGCACCGGAGGTCTCGACTCGCTGGTGGACGGACTGGCACTGGCCACCCACCGGGCCCTGACCCGCAACCGGGCCCTGACCCTCGCCCGCTACGAACTCTCCCTGGAGGCCACCCGCCGCCCGGAGCTGCGCTCCCACTTCGACGCGGCGGGTGCCCGTTTCCGCGACCAACTCGGCGCGCTGGTCTCGGCGATGGGCTCGACCGCCCCGGAGCGGCACGTACTGTCCCTGGTCGCCTGGGCGGACGGGCTCATGTACTCCTGCGTGGCGGGGTCCTTCCACGCACGGGTACCGGAGCTGGACGAACTGCGCGCGGGGCTGCGGGAGTTGCTGGAGGGGATGTTCGGCACCGGAAAACCCTTGGTGTAACGGCCCGGGTGCGGGCCAAGATCAGGGCATGACGACCGAGCGACGACAAGAGCCTGCCACGAACGCCTCCGAACGCGCCATGCTGGAAGGCTGGTTGGACTACCACCGGCAGACGCTGGCGTGGAAGTGCGAGGGCCTGACCGACGAGCAGTTGCGCACCGCGTCCGTGGAGCCCTCCGAACTGACCCTGATGGGTCTGGTGCGGCACATGGCCGAGGTGGAGAGGCACTGGTTCCGCAATATGCTCCTACTGGACGACCTCGGACCGATCTACTTCAGCGAGCAGGACCCGGACGGCGACTTCCACGTCACCGACGCGGACACCTGGGCGGAGGCGTACGCCACCTGGCAGTCCGAGATCGAGACCGCCCGCCGGAACGCCGCGGGCCTCGGCCTGGACGAACTGTCGCAGGGCAAGAGCAGGCGCACCGGCGAACCGTTCAACCTGCGGTGGATCTACACCCACATGATCGAGGAGTACGCCCGGCACAACGGGCACGCCGATCTGCTCCGCGAGCGGATCGACGGTGCGAGCGGGGACTGAACCCGGCACCCGGCGTCAGCCGCGGGCGCGGTGGCACACCCCTTACGGGGCCCAGGATCACCCGTCCGTGGCATCCTCCGCCCGGCCGCGTTCCGATCACGCTCCGGACCCAGCAGAGTTGCGCGCGTGCATCGTACGACGACCACCGCAACGCTCCTGGTCTCCGTGGCCGTCTCGGCCCTCTCCGGCTGTGTCACGGTCCAGCGGCCGCCGGCGCCCGGCCCGGCGGCCACCACCCCGCTCTCCGTACCGAGCCCGGACGGCAAGGCCGGGCACCCGGCCGTGCAGGCGCCCGCCCGCGAGGCTCTGGAACGCATCGGCGACCCGCGCCACTCCTCCACCCCGGCCGCACCGCCCCGAATGCCGTCCGAAGCGGCGCCGCCCGGCAAGCGGCAGCCCCCGGCACCGGCCCACTCCCCCGCCCGGCCCCCGGCGCACGCGGCCCCCCGGCACCCACGGCCCGCGTCCCCGCCACGCGCCCACCACCCCGGCGCCAAGCACGCCCTGCCTCCGAACACGGATTTCTGCGCCCTCGGCCGACAGTACGGCGGCTGGAAACCGGACAGCCCGGAGACCAGAATCTGCCACCAGACGTACGACCGCTGACACCGGAGCCGCCGGGATTGCGAGCGGCCGGGACCCCGGGCCCGGCCTACGAGCGCTGCCGCGGTGGGCCCCCCTGGGACGGGCCCGGTCCGTCCTCGCCCAGTCGCCGTGCGAGGCGCTGGATGGCCGAGCGGACGCCGTCGCCGTAGCTGTCGCGGCCGAGCGCGCCCGCCGCGGTGCGGGCGTGGTGGAGATGGTCGCGGGCGGCCTCGCGGTGGTCGAGTTTCGCGTAGTCGGCGGCGAGGTTGAGGTGCAGGGACGGGTACAGGGCACGGGCCGCGGGCGCGCCCTCGCGCTCGGCGCGCCGGTCCCCCGTGAGCTCCTGGGCCGCCAAGAGCGCCCTGAGATCCCAGGCCAGCTCGTCCGCGGGATCGTCCTGGGTGTCGGCCATGTAGTGGGCCAGCGTGCAGCGGTGCAGCGGATCGCCGTCCTCGCCGATCTCCGCCCACAGGGCCAGGAAGCGGCCCCGGGCCTCCTCGCGGTCCCCGGCGTGATGCAGCAGGACGCCCTGCCCGATCCGTGTCAGCACGGCGTCCGACGACGCCTGCTCCTGTCGCTCCACCACCGCACGCCCTCCAGGTCTGTCCCCGGCCTACGCCTCCGCCTACGACGCTAACCGCGACCCCCGCCGATCAGGGCGCCCCCGCGCCCACGTCACCCCAGGTTCGGGATCCGCCAGTCGATCGGCTCGTGCCCCTGTCCTGCCACCGCCTCGTTGATCTGCGTGAACGGACGGGAGCCGAAGAACTTCTTCGCGGACAGCGGCGACGGGTGCGCACCCTTGATCACGACATGCCGGGTCTCGTCGATCAGCGGAAGCTTCCTCTGCGCGTAGTTGCCCCACAGGACGAAGACCGCGGGGTCGGGCCGGCCGGCCACCGCGCGGATCACCGCGTCGGTGAACCGCTCCCAGCCGCGGCCCTTGTGGGAGTTGGCCTCGCCACCGCGCACCGTGAGCACCGCGTTCAGCAGCAGCACGCCCTGCCGCGCCCACGGCATCAGGTACCCGTTGTCCGGAATCGGCGTGCCCAGCTCCTCGTGCATCTCCTTGTAGATGTTGCGCAGCGACGGCGGGACCTTCACCCCGGGGCGCACCGAGAAGCACAGACCATGACCCTGACCCTCACCGTGGTAGGGGTCCTGACCGAGGATCAGGACCTTCACCTTGTCGTACGGCGTGGCGTCCAGCGCGGCGAAGACCTCCTCGCGCGGCGGGTGGACGGGGCCCTTCGCCCGCTCCTCCTCGACGAACTCGGTCAGCTCCTTGAAGTAGGGCTGCAGCAGTTCGTCGCCCAGAACCCCGCGCCAGGACTCGGGCAGCATGGCGGTGTCGGTCACGTCAACGTCCTCACGATGTGCGGTCACTTCCAAGTTCTCAGAACCTACAGGCGACCACTGACAACGGGCTCCGCCCGGGAGAACGCCCCGCCTACCAGCTGGTCTTCCGGGACAGCTCCCACATCATCATGATCGTCGACGGGTCGAGCGCCCGCTCACCGCCGGAGATGTCCTCGCTGGCGCCGACGTACACCTTGCCCTGCCACAGCGGCAGCAGCCGTGCGTCGTTCACCAGGATCTGCTGCGCCTGCTGGAACTGATCGACCACGTTCGCGCGGTCGGCCTCGCGGCGCGACTCGGGCAGCAGTTCCTTGGTGATCTGCGGCACCGGGTAGGGCGTGCCGAGCGCGTTCTGCTCGCCCACGAACGGGGCGATGAAGTTGTCGGCGTCGGGGAAGTCCGGGAACCAGCCGCGCCCGAACACCGGGTACTCGCCCCTCTGGTAGCCCACGACGTACGTCTTCCAGGGCCGGCTCTTCAGGGTGATCGTGAACAGGCCGGAGCCGTCGAGCTGCCGCTTGAGCTCCTCGAACTCCTTGGCCGTCTCCGAGCCGTAGCGGTCGGTGGTGTACCAGAAGGTCAGCGGGACCTTCTCGGTGATGCCCGCGTCGGTGAGGATCTTGCGGGCCTTGGCGACACTGGGGTCGCCGAAGTCGTCGAAGAACGCCGTGGTGTGGCCGGTGAGGCCCTTGGGGACCATGGAGTACAGCGGGTCGACCGTGTCGTCGTAGACGTTGTGCGCGATGGCGGCGCGGTCGACGACCTGCGCGACGGCCTTGCGTACGGCCGGCCTGGCGGACCAGCGGTCCTTGGGGTTGAACACCAGATAGCTGATGTCGGTGCCGGCGCCCTCCACGAGCTGGAGGTCCTTGGTGTCCTTGCGCTGCAGGGAGATGATGTCGTCGGCGCCCAGACCCCGGTAGGTGACGTCGATCTGCTTGTCCCGCAGCGCCTTGACCATGGCGGCGGAGTCCTGGAAGTAGCGGATGGTCACCGCGTCGTTTCTTCGGTCGGCGAACCCCTTGTAGCGGTCGTTCCTGACCAGCTCCGCCTTCTTGCCCTCGTCGTACTCCTTCAGGGAGTACGGTCCGGAACCGTCGACCTCGTTGTCCTCGCGCAGCGAGCGATCAGGGTAGTCGTCGGGGTCCACGATCGACATGGCAGGTGTGGCGAGCACGAAGGGGAAGGTGGCGTCGGGCTTGTTCAGCTTGAAGACCACATCCCGGTCGCCGGTCACCTGCACCTGGTCCAGGCTGTCGAGCAGCCCCGCCGGGCCGCCGGCCACGTTGATGGTCCTGATCCGGTCGATCGAGTACTTGACGGCTCGCGCGTCCAGCGCGTGCCCGTCGGCGAACTTCATGTCCGGACGCAGTCGGCAGCGGTAGGTCTGGTAGCCGCTGTCGGTGAACTCGCAGCGCTCGGCGGCGTCCGGCTGGGGCGTGGTCGCGCCGTTCGGGTAGGCCAGCAGGGTCTGGTAGATGTTCCGGAAGAGCTCCCAGGAGCCGTCCCAGGAAGCAGCCGGGTCCAGGGTGCTGGGGGCGCTCGTGGTCCCGACGACGATGGGTCCCTTGCCCTCCGGGTCGCCGTGGGAGAAGACGCCGCAGCCGGCCACCAGGGACATGGCCGCGGTCACCACCGCCGGCCGCAGGCATCGGTTCCGGTTGGACACGCGCACGCTCCTCGATCTGCCATACCAAGGGGTCGGGGTCGGCAGACCATACCGCAGAGCCCCACCCGCTGAACCTGCTTCGGAGGGGGCTCTTGATCGGTTCGAAACATGACGACGTTGTCATTCCGGCGAACGCGTGCCGGCCGTCGGCGCGGGCGCCGATTCCGCCGCCCGAACATCGACGAAGCCGTATGTCGACGAAGGGACGAAGAGACGGAATCGGCGCCCGGCGCGCAACCGGGTCCGCCGGCGGGTCAGCCCACCCCCGCGTTGAGGAAGATGCCGCCGTCGACGACGAGCGTCTGGCCCGTGACCCAGTCGGACTGCGCGGAGGTGAGGAACGCGGCCGCGCCGCCGATGTCGGAGGGCACGCCGAGCCGGCCCAGCGGGTAGGAGGCGGCCGCCTCCTCCTCCCGGCCCTCGTACAGCGCCTTGGCGAACCTGGTCTTCACCACGGCCGGAGCGATCGCGTTGACGCGCACCCTCGGCGCGAACTCGTGCGCCAGTTGCTGGGTCAGGTTGATCATCGCCGCCTTGCTGACGCCGTAGGCGCCGACGAACGGCGAGGCCGACAGGCCCGCGACCGAGGCGATGTTCACGATCGCGCCACCGTTGTCCTTCTGCCAGGCGTGCCAGGTGCGCTGGGCGAAGCCGAGCGCGGAGACGACGTTGGTCTCGAAGACCTTGCGCGCCACGTTCAGGTCGAGGTCGGCGATCGGTCCGAACACCGGGTTGGTGCCCGCGTTGTTGATCAGGAAGTCGACGCGGCCGAACGCCTCCATGACGCGCTCGACCACCTCGGCCTGATGGGCCTCGTCGTGGGCCTTGCCCGCGACCGCGACGGCCCGGTCGGAGCCGAGCCTCTCCACGGCCTCCTTCAGGGCGTCCTCGTTGCGGCCTGTGATGCACACCCGGTCGCCCCGGGCGACCAGCGCCTCGGCGATGCCGTATCCGATGCCGCGGCTCGCGCCGGTGACGAGGGCGACCTTGCCGGAAAGTTCAGTCATGTCCGTGATCCCTAGTCGAGCGGCCCGCCGGCCACGTACAGCACCTGGCCGGAGACGAAGCCGGCCGCGTCGCCGGTGAAGAAGGCGATGGCGTTGGCGATGTCCTCCGGCTCGCCGACGCGCTGCACCGGAATCTGGGTGGCGGCCACGGCCTTGAAGTCCTCGAAGCCCATGCCGACGCGCTCCGCGGTGGCCTTGGTCATCTCGGTGGCGATGAAGCCGGGTGCGACGGAGTTGGCGGTGATGCCGAACTTGCCGAGCTCCTTGGCGAGGGTCTTGGTGAAGCCCTGCAGACCGGCCTTGGCCGCCGAGTAGTTGACCTGGCCGCGGTTGCCGAGCGCCGAGGACGACGAGAGGTTGACGATCCGGCCGAAGCCGGCGTCCACCATGTGCTTCTGGCAGGCGCGGCTCATCAGGAAGGAGCCGCGCAGATGGACGTTCATGACGGTGTCCCAGTCCGAGACGCTCATCTTGAACAACAGGTTGTCGCGGAGCACACCCGCGTTGTTGACCAGGATGGTGGGCGCGCCGAGTTCCTCGGCGACGCGCGCGACCGCCGCCTCGACCTGTGCCTCGTCCGAGACGTCGGCGCCGATCGCGACGGCCTTGCCGCCGGCCGCGGTGATCTTCTCCACGGTGTCCTTGCAGGCGGCCTCGTCGAGGTCGATCACGGCGACCGCGCGTCCCTCGGCGGCCAGCCGTACGGCGGTGACGGCGCCGATGCCGCGCGCGGCACCGGTGACGACGGCGACCCGCTGCTCAGTGGTGGACATTGGTGCTTCTCCTCGCCCTTGAGAGAACCTGATCTACGGTGAGCGACCGCTTAGTACCTTTGGTGGGTGCGACGCTAGAAGCCGTGGCACCCGGTGTCAACGGCCCTCCGGGTGCATGTGATCCATTACCTCACCAGAAGGTCCAGCAACCGCTCGGCCTCCGCGGCCGGGTCGGTGGTCAGTCCGGTGTGCACCGGACCGGGCTGGACGATGGTGGAGCGGGGCGCGACCAGCCAGCGGAAGCGCCGCCCGGCGTCGTCGCCCGCGGCCTGCCCGGCCGCCGCTCCCCCGGCGCACACGCTCTCGATCGCGGCGAGCGCGGCGCGCACGCCCGCGACGTCCGCGTGCGGGTCCAGGGCGAGCAGCCGGGACTCGTCCAGGTGAGTGCGGGCGCCGACGTAGGCGCGGGCGCGGCTGTAGACGAGTACGCCCGCGTTGACGCACTCGCCACGCTCGACGCGCGGGACGACGCGCAGCAGGGCGTACTCGTAGACGTCGCGGTCGTCCGTCCGGCCGCCCCGGACGATGTGGCGGTCGCCCGCGCGGCCGCCTCCGGCGAGGTGACGCTCGTTCACCGTGCCTCCTCGATGCCGTGGATGCGCTCGTGGATCACGGCGGCCCGTGCGAGCAGCGGTCGTGCGTAGGCCCGCCGCAGGTCGTCGGGCGTGTCGAAGCCGGGCTCACCGGTCAGCCAGGCGTCCGGGACCTCCGCGGTCACCTCGGCGAGCAGGTCCTCGGTGATCAGGGGCGCCAGCCGCTCCGCGGCGGCGGCGACGTCCGGCGCGAAGGGCGCGAGGACGTGCTCCGAGGCGTCGTACGGCCGGCCGGCCGAGGCCTGCGCGCCGGGCCAGTTGTGGTGCCAGATCATTGTGGCGCCGTGGTCGATGAGCCACAGTTCACCGCGCCATCTGAGCAGGTTGGGGTTGCGCCAGGAGCGGTCGACGTTGTTCACCAGCGCGTCGAACCAGACGATCCGGCCCGCCTCCTCGGCGTCCACCGGGAAGGCGAGCGGGTCGAAGCCGAGCGCTCCGGAGAGGAAGTCCATGCCGAGGTTGGTACCGCCGCTGGACCTGAGCAGTTCCTGCACCTGTTCGTCGGGTTCGCCGAGCCCCAGCACCGGGTCCAGGTCGACCGTCACCAGGCCGGGCACCCGCAGTCCCAGCCTGCGGGCGAGTTCCCCGCAGACCACTTCGGCGACGAGCGTCTTGCGGCCCTGTCCGGCGCCGGTGAACTTCAGGACGTACGTCCCGAAGTCGTCGGCCTCGACGAGCCCCGGCAGCGAGCCGCCCTCACGCAGCGGGGTGATGTAGCGGGTCGCGATGACGTCCTTGAGCACCGCCCCACTTTACCGGTGCGGCGCCGGTGCGTTCGGCGGCCGGCGGATTCACCACCGGCCGGGGTCCGGGCCCCATCTGAACACCGGATGCCCGCCGCCCGTACCCCTGGACGTACCGGGACGCTCCGCGCGGAACCCGCGTGGGCCTGCGCGGAATCCGCTCGGAACCATTCGGAACCATATGGAGAGGGGAACGTCGACATGACCAGTGAATCGCTTCACCCCCAGGGGGCACCGGCCCGCCGCACGGTGGTGGCGGCGGTGGGCGCGGCGGGGCTCGCCGCCGCGCTGACCGCGTGCGGATCGGAGGACACGTCCGGCTCCGGTACGTCCACCACCCAGAACGGCTCCGGCACGGCGGGCGGTTCGGGCGGTGACGGCGCCGCGGCGGGTTCCGGTGGCACCGCGCTCGCCAAGACCTCCGACATTCCGGAGGGCGGCGGCAAGGTCTTGGGCAGCGTGGTGGTCACGCAGCCGGCGAAGGGCGAGTTCAAGGCGTTCTCCTCGACCTGCACCCACCAGGGCTGCGCGGTGAACCGGATCGCCGACGGCGTGATCGTCTGCCCGTGCCACCAGAGCGAGTTCTCCGCCGCCGACGGCAGTGTCAAGAAGGGCCCGGCCCTGAAGCCGCTGCCCGCCAAGGACATCACGGTCGCGGACGGGGAGATCAGGCTCGCCTGACACCCGCGGGGGTGGGGCGAGTCGTAGCGGGGGGGTCGTCGGAGGGTGCCCCCGCGCATGGGAGAGGGGAAGAGAGAGCCGCATGACCGTCACTCAGCGCCGGGGCCGGAAGATCATGATGACGCCGGGCGAGCTGGACGAGTTCCTGACCACCCAGCGCACCTGCCGGGTCGCCACCGTGTCACCCGGCGGCGCTCCGCACGTGAGCGCGCTGTGGTTCGTCTGGGACGGCACCTCGTTGTGGCTCTACTCCGTGGTGCGCAGCAGGCGTTGGGCCGACCTGCGCCGCGATCCGCGGGTGGCCGTGATCATCGACACGGGCGAGGAGTACGAACAACTGCGGGGCGTGGAGCTGTCCGGCACGGCGGAGGTCGTGGGCGAAGCACCGCGCACCGGGGAGCTGTGCGCCGAACTCGACCTGCCCGAGACGCTGTTCGCCCGCAAGAACTTCGGCCTGGAGGAGATGCCGTACGACGGCCGGCACGCGTGGCTGCGGCTGACCCCGGAGAAGATCGTCTCCTGGGACTTCCGCAAGCTGGGCTCGGTGTAGGACGGGCGGACGGGCTCGGCGCTGGACGGCGGCTGGGCCCGGCGCAGGCGCAGGAAGGGCGGCGGGGCCGGGGCGGGGTCTCAGGTGATCCGCGCGCCCACCGTCCGAAGGGCGTCGACGGCCGCGCGGATGGAGGGCCGGCGGTCGGCGTCGGCGCGCCAGACGGCGTAGATGTGCCGTCGCACCGCCTGCCGCACCGGGACGGTGCGCACCCCGGCGGGCAGCGGCCCGCGCCCCAGCCGGGGCGCCACGCACACGCCGAGACCGGCGGCGACCAGGGCGAGCTGGGTGGCGTGCTCCTCGGCCCGGTGGGCGATGCGCGGCTCGACGCCCTTGGAGCGCAGCGTGTCCAGCAGCCACTCGTCGCAGAACTCGGCCTCGCCCCAGGTGACCCAGTCGTCGTCCGCGAAGTCCTCCAGGTCGACCTCGGCGCGGTCGGCGTGCGGGTGCGCGACGGGCAGTGCCACGTCGGCGGGGTCGTCGAGGATCGCGGCCCGGGTGAGCCCGTCCGGCACGGGCAGCGGCTTGTTGTACCAGTCGAGGACGACGGACAGGTCCACGTCGCCGCGCAGCACGGCGCGCACGGCGGCGGCCGGCTCCATCTCCGCGGTGCGGACCCGCAAGCCGGGATGCCGGTCGCGCAGATGGGACAGGGCGGCCGGGAACAGCCCGCGCGCGGCGGTCGGGAACGCGCCGAGGCGCAGCTCGCCGACCACCTGCCCGCGCTGCGCCTCCAGATCGGCCTGGGCGAGCTCGACCTGGGACAGGATGCGCGTCGCGTGCTCGGCGAGCAGCCGGCCGGCGTCCGTGAGCCGGACTCCGCGGCCGTTCTTGGCCAGGAGCTGCTGGCCCACCTCCCGCTCCAGCTTCGCCATCTGCTGGGAGACGGCCGACGTCGTGACGTGCAGCCCCTCCGCGGCGCCGCTGACCGAGCCGTGTCGCGCGAGGGCGTCAAGAGTGCGCAGGCGCTCCAGATTCAACATATAAGCGATGCTACGAGATATCCCACGCGAATTCTCGATTGTGCTACGAGGTCATGAGCGTGCATCGTACGACCATGAGCAGCACCTCGCCCGCCTCCGCGACGTCCCCGCAGTCCCCGCCCGGCCCCGCAGGACCGGCCCGCCGCCCCGTGCACTGGCGGGTCCGTTTCGCCTTCCTGTCGCTGGTCTGGGGCTTCAGCTTCCTGTTCATGAAGGTGGGCACGAACGGCTTCGCCCCCTTCCAAGTGACCCTCGGGCGGCTGGTGTTCGGCACGGCGGTGCTCGCGGTGGCGATGGCGGTGAAGCGGGAGCGGCTGCCGCGCGGCGGACGCACCTGGGGGCATCTGGCGGTCGCGGCGCTCTTCCTCAACGCGCTGCCGTTCTCGCTCTTCGCGTACTCGGAGCTGACGATCCCCTCCACCCTCGCGGGGATCTGCAACGCGACCTCGCCCCTGTGGGGCATGGCACTGTCCCTCGTCGCCCTCTCCGAGGACCGCCCGACGCGGCTCCGGGTCGCGGGCCTCGGGCTGGGCTTTCTCGGGGTGCTGACGGTGCTCGGCGCCTGGCAGGGCTTCCACGGACTGGACGCGAGCGGCACGGCGATGGCTCTGCTGGCCTCGCTGTGCTACCCGGTCGGCTGGATCTACGTCCGCCGCACCCTGGCGGGTTCCACCGAGTCGCACCTGTCGTTGACCGGCGGGCAGTTGCTGCTGGCCACGGTGCAACTGGCCATCGTCACACCGCTGTTCACCAGCGCTCCGGACCACCTGCCCGTCATGCCGCTGCTCGCGATCGCCGCCCTGGGCGCCCTGGGCACCGGCTTCGCGATGCTCGTCCAGTACGGGCTGGTCGCGGAGGTCGGGCCGACGACGGCCCAGATGGTCACGTACTTCGTCCCGGTGATCGCCACCGCGGCCGGCGTCGCCGTGCTCGGGGAGAACCTCACCTGGTCGACCCCGGTCGGCGCGGTGATCGTCCTGGCGGGCGCGGCGCTGACGCAGGCCCGCCCGAAGAGCGGCGGCACGTCGGCCCGGCCCGGCACACCCCGGCCGGACCAGGCACCCGCCTCCGCCCCGACGACTCCCGAGTCACCCTCCCGCCCGGAGCCGTCCACGACGGCCTAGCTAGGGGCCACAAGAGGAGCGGTCGCCTCGGATCCGGGCGTGGGACCGGGAGGGCCGGACGAGGATCCGCCGCCGAGCCGAGAAGGGCGACGCCCGGCTCCGTCCCAGGACCACGAAGGCCCGACGCCCACCCCACCGCAGGACCACGAAGGCCCGGCGCCCCCATGCTCCCTAGACGTAACTCCGCGCGGGCGCCGGGCGCAGGGCCGTCGCCACCGCGTCCGCGAGCCGCTCGGTCTCCTCGTCCCGCAGGGTGGAGACGGTGATCCGGATGGCGGGCGGGGCGGCGAGCCGGTAGCGGGCGCCGGGGGCGACGGCCCAGCCGGCGTGCAGCAGGCTCGCGACGACGCCGGTCTCGTCCGGCACGGGCACCCACACGTTCATGCCGCTGCGCCCGTGGGCCGCGATGCCGCGGTCGGCCAGCGCGCCGGTCAGCAGGTCGCGGCGCCGCCGGTAGGCCGCGGCCACCACGTGCGAGTCCAGGGCGCCGTCCGTCCACAGCCGCACCACGGCGCGCTGGAGCAGGCGGCTCACCCACCCGGGCCCGAGGCGTTGCCGGCCGCGCACCCGGTCGACTGTGGTCCCGTCCCCGGTGAGCACGGCGAGCCGCAGGTCGGGGCCGTACGCCTTGGCGACCGAGCGCAGGAAGGCCCAGTGCCGGGTGGCACCGGCGAGCGGATGCAGGGGCAGGTCCACGATGCCGTGGCCGTGGTCGTCCTCGATCAGCAGCGTCTCCGGATGCTCCCGGAGGACGGCCCGCAGGGCACGCGCGCGCATGGCGCTCACCGCGGCGCCGGTCGGGTTCTGCGCCCGGGCCGTGACGATCAGCGCGCGGGCGCCGTCCGCGAGGGCACGACGGACGTCGTCGGCGCGCGGGCCCTCGTCGTCGACACCCACCGGCACCGTGCGCAGGCCCAGCGCGGGGACGAGGTCGAGGGTGCGGCCCCACCCGGGGTCCTCGACGGCGACGGTGTCACCGGGCTTGAGGCGGGCGGCGAGAACGCGCTCCACCCCGTCCAGCGAACCGGACAGGACGGCGACCGGACCGTCCGGCACCCCGTCGGCGTCCAGCGCGGCACGGGCGATGCGGGCCAGCTCCGGCTCCACGGCCACGTCCCCGTAAAGCACCGGCTCGTGGTCGCCCAGCGCGGCGGCCGCCATGAACGCGGGTGCCAGCGGCGGCAGCAGCGCCGGGTCCGGGTTGCCGCTCGACATGTCGCGCACACCCTCGGGCACGTCCACGCGGACGCTGTCCCGTCCGGTCGTGGCGGGCGCGGACCGCACCCGGCTGCCGCGGCGCCCGGCGGTCTCGATGACCCCGCGCTCGCGCAGGATGCGGTACGCGGCAGCGACGGTATTGGGGTTCACCCCGAGCTCGACGGCCAACTCCCGCATGGGCGGCAGCGGTTGGCCCGGCTCCAGGTCTCCGGAGCCCACCGCGCGCTCGACGCTCGCCGCGATCTCTGCTGCGCGTCGCCCCTCGATCCGATACTCTCCTAGCACAAAGCAGATTATGCACTAGTGCAATGGAGAGCACAAATGCGGGAGACCCAGCCGCCGGCGTCGCCGTCCGCCGCCTACGCCCCGACCGACCGGACCGTTCCCACCCGCTCCGCCGACCGGGCGTCCTACGACAGGGAACTGGTGCACGCGATACTCGACGAGGGCTACGTCTGCCACCTCGGTTTCGTCCGCGACGGCGCGCCCGTGGTGCTGCCGACGCTGTACGCCCGGGTCGGCGAGCGGCTCTACGTGCACGGTTCGACGGGCTCGCGCCCGCTGCGGATGGCCGGCAGGACCGACCCCGGGCTGCCGGTCTGCCTGACGGTCACCCATGTCGACGGCCTGGTCCTGGCCCGCTCAGCCTTCCACCACTCGCTCAACTACCGTTCCGTGGTGGTGCACGGCACCGCCCACCAGGTCACCGACCCGGAGGAGAAGCGCGCCGCGCTGGACGCGCTGGTCGACCACGTGGTGCCGGGCCGCTCCGCCGACTCCCGCCCCGCCAACACCAAGGAACTGGCCGCGACCGCCGTGCTCCGCCTCGACCTGGACGAGGTCTCCGCCAAGCTGCGCACCGGCGGCGTGAACGACGAGCCCGAGGACCTCTCCCTCCCGCACTGGGCCGGCGTGATCCCGGTCGACAGGCAGTACGGCACCCCGCTCCCCGCCCCCGACCTGACCCCCGGCACGGAGCTTCCCGGCTATCTCACGGCGCTGTGACGCCGGTTCACGCGTGAGACGCGTCCGCATCCCGGGGGCAGCCGGGCGGACCCGCCCCAATGGCGACCCGGCGGGGTCCCCCCGGTGGCGGGTCCGCGGCGCGGGGCCCTCCCGTGTCAGGCGAGGACCGGTTCCTTCGCCGGCGCCCGTGCTCCCCGCGCCTCCGTCAGGGCGAGGCCCGCGACCGAGCCGAGCATCAGGGCGGTGCCGAGAAGCGTGCCCGGTGTCAGGTGTTCGCCGAGCAGGGCGACGGCCAGCACCGCCGCGCTGACCGGCTCGAGGAGCATGATCACCGAGACCGTGGCCGACCGCACGGCGGCCGCGCCCGCGAAGTAGAGCGCGTAGGCCAGGGCCGTGGGGACCGAGGCGATGTACGCCAGCAGCCACAGCACCTGTACGGGGTCGCCGGTGTGCGGCACCAGCCCTTCCCGCAGCGCGAACGGCAGCAGGCACAGGCTGGTGACCGCGAACGCGCCGAGGGTCGAGCCGGAATGACCGGCTCCGCCGTCGCGGCCCCACCAGCGCGTCAGCAGCGTCATCGCGCAGTAGCCGGCCGCCGAGAGCAGGGCGAGCAGCACGCCCCAGGGCCGTACGGCGGCACCGCCGCTGCCCAGCACCAGCACCCCGAGACCGGCCAGCGCCCCGGCCACGGCGGCGAGGCCGGCCCGGCCGAGCCGTTCGCCCATCGTCAGCCGGGCGCCGAGCGCGATGAGAACGGGCCCGGCGCCGAGGGTCACGACGGTCGCCACCGCCAGTCCGGTGGCCGCCACCGCGGCGAAGTACGCCGTCTGGAACACGGCGAGACCAACGCCGGTGGCACCGGCCCGCAGCAGCCGGCGGCCGAGCGGCACGGGCTCGGCCGGCCGCACGCGCGGCCGCAGCAGGCGCGCGACCAGCAGCAGGACGAAGCCGATGGCACAGCGCCAGAAGGACAGGGTGACCGGCCCGATGTCACTGGTCCGGTAGACCAGCGAGGCGGCCGCGCCGGCGGTGCCCCAGGCGGCACCGGCGACGATCAGATAGAGCAGGCCGCGCCCGACGGGCAGGCCGAGAGAAGCATGGGACATGAGTCGTCTCCGCAGAGGTGCAGAAGTTCGGGAGGCAGAACCCCGTCGGCCGGGGTCCTGCGGACTTCCTCTGCGGGCAGCACCGCTCGGCCCGGCTCACCAGCCGGGCACGTTCACCGGAGGCCCGCCTCAGGCGGCCGGAGGCGGAAGAACGAGTGCGTCCGAATGCATGATCCGCACTCTAGGCGGCCGTTCCCCGGGCCGACAACTCCCTTTCCGCCCCGCCGCTCGCCACCGGCTCCGCCGAGCCCTTCGACGGTGCGGAGGACTGCGCGATGAACGCGCCCAGCAGGACGACCGCGCCACCGACGACCTGCGGGGCCGAGAGGCGCTCGCCGAGCAGCACCCAGGCCAGCACGGTCGCGATGACCGCCTCCAGGCAGGCCACCACCCCGGCGACCTGCGGCGAGAGCCGCCGTACGGAAAGCACCCCGGTCACGTAGGCGAGGACCGTGGCGACCAGCACCACCCACAGCAGGAGGGCGATGGCCGGGACCGACGTGCCGTTCATGTCCGCGCCGTGCGCGAGCACCGACCAGTCCATGCTCCAGGGACGCGCGACGACGGTCAGGACCGCGGCGCCGATCAGCAGCCCGTAGGCGATGACGCCGAGCGGGTTCGGGGCCTCGTCGCCCGCGTCTCCGCCCTGGGCGGAAAGCACGAAGTAGCCCACCTGGCAGCAGGCCGCGCCGAGCGCGAGCAGCAGTCCGAGGACGTCGAAACTCAGGCCGGACCACACCTCGACGACACAGGCGAGTCCTCCCGCCGCGAGGACCACGCCGAAGGCGGCGGCCCGGGTGACCGGCCGCCGCTGTACGAACCGGACCCAGCCGAGCACCAGGGCGGGCGCCAGGTACTCGATGAGCAGGGCGACCCCGACGGGGATCCGGGAGAGCGCGGCGAAGTAGCAGGCCTGGACGCCGGCGACGGCGAGCAGGCCGAACCCGGCGAGCAGGGCGGGGCGGGTGCGCAGCAGCGCGCGGTGGCGCACGGCGAGCGGCAGCATGACCAGGGCCGCGCCGGTGGCGCGCAGCCACACGACGTGCAGCGGGTCGAGCCCCGCCTCGATCAGCGGTTTGGCCGCGACGCCGGAGCCGCCGAAGGCGACCGCGGACACGAGCGCGAGACCGAGCCCGACCCCCTTGCCGGAACGGCCCTGACTGATCTGAGACGTACGCACCGGCACATGATGACAGGCGATGACATGACCGTCACCTTCGATGGCACCTGTCTCATCGCATGGACGGCGACATCGCCGGGCATACCGGGTGAAAGGCCTGGAACCATCCGTCTCAGCGGACGGGCCCGCCGCCCGTCGCGTACTCCCCCGGACACTCCTTGGCATCGTTGTCCAGCCGCGCGGCCAGCTCCCGCGCATCGATCGCGGCACCGGTGAGCACCTCGACGGCGCGCGCCCGCGGGTCCGCGACGATCCCCGCCAGCAGGTCCATGCCGCGCGCCAGGTCGTCGCCGCGCCGGGCGGCGCGCTCGCAGGCGTGCTCCAGGGCGGCGGAGGCCGCCGGCGAGAGGCCGCCGGCCTCCGTCACCACGGGCAGGGCGCCCGAGTCCTCGACCGCGCCCTGCCAGCGCAGGCCGTATCCGATGCTGCGCTGCACCAGGTAGCCGAGCAGCCGGGCGATCCGCGGTCCGTCGAACACGGCGCGCACCTCGGGGTCGGACTCCAGGAGCGTGTGCAGCAGGTGGGCGGTGTCGGTCTGCCGGTCCCCGTCCCGGACCGCCCTCCTGCGGGCACCGGCGACCACCGCCGCCAGTTCGGCACTGAGCCTGGCGTCGTCGTCCGGACGAAGGGCGTCCTGCCCGGAGGGCGGCTGCCGGGGAACACTGGATTGCACATCGTCCAGCTCACCAGCCTCTCCGGCTCCGGTCATCCCCGGCGGGAAGCATTTCGGCGTCCCACGGGAAGTGGACCCGTGGAGATGAAATCTCCTCCTTACGGATGAGATCGGGACGCATCCCCACAGCGGCTCCCCGGGGAGCGCACAGACACGCGGGACCCGGTCACCCCCCGATAAGGAGGGCTCCCGGGTCCCGTTGCCGACCGCGGTCCTCGTCGACCGCCGTTCCTCGTCGGCCGTCAGTCCTCGTCGGCGAGGATGAGGTACAGCTTCTTGCGGGCCTCGTTGATGACGCCGAGCGCCTTGTCGCGCTGCTCCCTGCTGCCGGTCTTCCACACCTGGCCGAAGGCCTCCATCAGACCGAAGCCGGCCTGCCGGATCTCACCGAGGGCCTCCCAGTCGACGCCGCGCGAGGCCTCCTCCCAGGGCGCGTCCGGCCCCTCGTCGGCCGCGGTACGGCCCGCCTCGGTGAGCGAGAACAGCTTCTTGCCGCCCTCGCTCTCGCTGACGATCAGCCCCTCGTCCTCCAGCAGCTGGAGGGTGGGGTAGACCGAGCCGGGGCTGGGCTTCCACGCGCCGCCGCTGCGTTCGGCGATCTCCTGGATCATCTCGTAGCCGTGCATGGGCCGGTCCTTCAGCAGGGCCAGGATCGAGGCCCGTACGTCACCGCGCCGGGCCCGGCCACGCGGTCCGCCGCGCCCTCGCCCGCCCCAGTGCCCCGGGCCGAAACCGGGGCCGAACCCCGGTCCGCCCGGTCCGAAGGGCCCGAAGGCCGCCCGGCGCTCCTCGAAGCCGCCGCGGTCACGCCGAGGTCCGCCCTGCCGGTGCCCGTGCTCGTATCCGTGGGTACGCATCGCAACCACTCCATTCCATCGTTGATCCGTCGCGATGCTTCAACGATATATCGGAACAGTTCGTTCGGCCAGCCCCTCCGAACTGCGGCGTTCCCTGTCCCGAGGCCGCCGGCCCCGGATTGGCCTTGGTCCGCCGTTCGCCGGAGGCCGTACGGTCGGGGCATGCGAATCCGAATCGTCGACGCGTTCACCGACCGCCCCTTCGCCGGCAACCCCGCGGGGGTGCTGTTGCTGGACGCCTTTCCCGGTGACGACTGGCTTCAGAAGGTGGCGCTGGAGGTCAACCACGCCGAGACGGCGTTCGCCCACCGGCTGCCCGAGCGCGGCGAGGCCGACTGGGCACTGCGCTGGTTCACGCCCGCCACCGAGGTCGCGATGTGCGGTCACGCCACCCTGGCCACCGCCCATGTCCTGCGCACCACGGGTGCCCACGAGGGACCGGTGCGCTTCGCCACCCGCAGCGGAGTGCTCATCGCGAGCCCGGCCGGCGACGACGCGATCACCCTGGACTTCCCGACCGCCCCGCTCACCGCGGTCGACGTCCCCGACGGGGTCGCCGGGGCCCTCGGCGCCGAACCCCGCACCGCCTACGACACCGGGGTGAACGTCGGCGACCTGATCGTGGAGCTCGCCGACGAGAAGACCGTCCGCGGCCTCGCCCCCGACCACAAGGCCCTCGCCGCCTACTCGGCGCGCGGCATCATCGCCACCGCCCGCGCCGAGGACCCCTCCCGGGGCTACGACTTCGTCTCCCGCTGCTTCTTCCCCAACGTCGGCATCGACGAGGACCCGGTCACCGGCAGCGCCCACACGGCCCTGGCCCCCTACTGGTCCGAACGCCTCGGCCGCACCGACCTCACCGGACTCCAGGCCTCCGCCCGCTCCGGCCTCGTACGCACGGAACTGCGCGGCGACCGCACCCTGCTCACCGGCCACGCCGTCACCGTCATCGAGGGCGACCTGCTCGTCTAGGAAACTTGTCCAGGAAAACCGAGGGGGCGTACGACCGTGTCGTACGCCCCCTGGCAATCTCTCCCTGCCGCTCACGCCGTCGGCAGCCAGCCCACCTTCCCGGCCAGCAGGGCGTAGCCCACGAACGCGCCGATGTCGAGCAGGGAGTGCGCCACGAGGAGCGGGCCGACCCGGCCCCACCGCCGGTACAGCCAGACGAAGACCACGCCCATCACCAGGTTGCCGACGAAGCCGCCGACGCCCTGGTAGAGGTGGTACGAGCCGCGCAGTACGGAACTGGCCACCAGCGCGGTCCCCGGGGTCCAGCCCAACTGCCCGAGCCGGCGCAGCAGATAGCCGACGACGATAACCTCTTCGAGGACGGCGTTCTGCAGCGCGGACAGGATCAGCACCGGGAACTTCCACCACACGGCGGGCAGCGCCTCGGGCACCACGGTGAGGTTGAAGCCGAACGCGCGGGCGGCCAGGTAGAAGGCGATCCCGGTGCTGCCGATCACCGCCGCGACCAGTGCCCCGCGGCCGAGGTCCGGCCAGGGGCGGGTGCGGTCGAAGCCGAGCGTGCGCAGGCTGCGCCCCTCGCGCAGCAGGAAATGGGCGACGAGGGCCACGGGGATCAGGGCGGTGGCGATCCCGAACAACTGCCAGGCGAGGTCGAGCCAGGGACGGCCCGGGGCGGCGGAGGCGTTGAGGGTGGCGGCCTGGTCCTTGAGCCCACCGGGCTTGGTGACCGAACCGACAAAGCTGATCAGCGCGGACACCCCGCTCGCCCCGAGCGAGAGCCCGAGGACGAGCAGCGTCTCGTCGCGCAGGATCCGCCGCGACGGTGGCTCCAGTGGTTGCGAGTCGCCCACCGGCTGTGAATCCGCCAGCACACCTGCCTCCAGTTCGGTCGTCCCGCCGCGGGGCGCGCCACCCCGCCGCACGGGTACGGCCGGATTCCGGCACGGCTGCGCACGCCCGGCGCCACCGTCGTGGGACGTCACAGCTTGCCCGATCCCTTCCGCGCGGGCACAAGTGCCCCCCGCCTACGGCGAGGCGGCACGACAGGCCGGGCCTCCGCGGATCCAGGCACAGCGGATCCGCGGTCGCCGTAGGACAGGCACTAGCCTGCCGGAACCGGTTCGGGCAGGCCGATCGGCCAGGTGTGGGCCGGCTCGCCGAGCTTCGTCAGCTCGCGGTAGCGCCGGGTGGTGGCGGCCAGGGCGGCCTCCCGGCCGACCCCCTGCTCCAGGGCCCGGTGGAAGGTGGCGGCCTGCCACTCCGCGCCGTTGGTCCGGCGCCGGCACCGCTCCTCGATCACGCCCAGGTACAGGTCCCGGTCGGCGCGCTCCACGCCCCAGGCGGTCAGTCCGGCCTCGGCGAGCGGGAGCAGTTCGTCGCGGACGAGCGTGACGGCGTCGACCTCGGCCGTGCCGGAGTGGCGCCCGCGCCGGGGCCAGGTGAACCGGGCGTCGATGCCGTGCCGGCAGGCGGCGTCGAAGTTCGCGGCCGCGGCCTCGAAGGGCAGCCGGGTCCACACCGGCCGGGGCTCGTCGGCGAGGGCGCGCACGAGCCCGTAGTAGAAGGCCGCGTTGGCGATCACGTCGGTGACCGTGGGTCCGGCGGGCAGCACCCGGTTCTCCACGCGCAGGTGCGGCACTCCGTCCGCGACGTCGTAGACGGGGCGGTTCCAGCGGTAGATGGTGCCGTTGTGCAGGACCAGCTCGGCCAGCTTGGGCACGCCGCCTGCGTCCAGCACGTCGAGGGGGTCCTCGCCGTCGCAGATCGGCAGCAGGGCCGGGAAGTAACGCAGGTTCTCCTCGAAGAGGTCGTACGCCGAGGAGATCCACCGTTCGCCGAACCAGGTGCGCGGCCGCACGCCCTGGGCCTGGAGCTCGGGCGGGCGGGTGTCGGTGGACTGCTGGAACAGCGGCGGCCGCGACTCCCGCCACAGCTCGCGCCCGAAGAGGAACGGTGAGTTGGCGCCGACGGCTATCTGCGCGGCGCAGGCCGCCTGAGCCGCGTTCCACACGTCCGCGAAGCGGCCCGGGGTGACCTGGAGGTGCAGTTGCACGGAGGTGCAGGCGGCCTCGGGCGCGATGGACTTCGAGGTGCAGGTGAGATGCTCCACGCCGTCGATGTCGAGGGTGAACTCCTCTCCCCGGGCCGCCACGATCTGATCGTTCAGCAGCACGTAACGGTCGACGTCGGAGAGATTGGAGGAGACCAGGTCGTCCCGGCCGAGGGTGGGCAGAATGCCGATCATCGCTATTCCGGCGTCCACCTCGCCGGCTTTTCGGTCGGCATATGCCAGTGACGTCCGCAGCTCCTCGGCGAGCTGGTCGAATACCCGGTCGCCCAAGCGGTGTGGGGCGATGTTGACTTCCAGATTGAACATGGCGAGTTCTGTTTGGAAGTCACGACTCGCGATGCGCTCGAGAACTTGCGCATTCAGCATTTTCGGCATGCCGTCGGGGCCGACGAGATTCAATTCGATCTCCAGCCCCATGAGGTTCTTCGGCCGGTCGAACCTCGTCTCGTCCAGCAACCGCTCCAACCCGGTCAGGCACCGCCGCAGCTTGTCGCGGTAGCGGTTGCGGTCCGACAGCTCCAGCTGGCCCGCGACGACCTTCTCCCCCATCGCAGCGTCCCTCCTCGCAGGGCGGCCCGAAGATCCGGCCGCCGGGGTCCCGGTCAGGTGGTCAGGTTGGATGATGCCCCGCCAACGCGATCGATAACGTCCCGCTTCCGCCTCGCACCGACTACTCTGGTCCGTGTGACCGGAGGCACATTCACGGGGCATGCGGCAACCAGCAGATTCGGGTACCCCATGAAACTCGTGAAAAACGCCGACAAGATCAGGCCGACCGCCATGCGGGCACAACCCGAGGTCATCGCGATACGGCTGACGCGGAGCAGGGATGATTCCCGATTGACTCCGACCGAATAGGCTCTTGCCGTTCACATCGAAAACAGCTAGGCGAAACACCACCTGAACATTTGTCGTATAAACTCTGCTCCACGGCAGAAGTTGGCACCCACAGCCCTGAACCCTGTCAGGAGCCCGTGAGGCAGGCCACGCCCCACACCCCTCGCTCGCCCGAGCCCGGCCCCAGCCTCCTCCTGCCCTGAGAGCTGACAACGCCGTCCGCACCCAGCCCGCCCTCGCGCCACCGTGCCTGTCGAATGAGAGGCGACCCACCATGCCGCTGCATGTCCCCCCGGCTCCCGCGCCCGCCCTGCGCTCCGTTCTCACGGCACTCGATTCACCCACCGCGGTCCGCGATGCCGGATCCCCCGGGCTTCGCTCCGCCCAGGAACCCACGACCCCCGAGCTTCCCCTGCCTGTGCACGTCCTGGACCGGATCACCCCCGAGGGCATCACCGCGACCAGGCTGGCCGGGTGGCGCTTCCTCATCCGCTGCGGCGACCACGCGGTGGCCGCGGCCGAGACCGTGCTGACCCCCGACGGCTGGACCTTCTCGCACTTCTTCGAGGGCCCCTACGTCACCTCCACCGAGCGCGCGCTGCGCCAGGCGGAGGCCCTGGGCCAGCCCTACCAGCCGCGACTGCTGTCCATACCCAGCCTGTACATGCTCACGTTGTGGCTGCACGGCGACCTCTCCGACGACGGCACCACCGGCCACCCGGCCGCCACCGACCTGCTCGTGCCGCTCGCGCCGGCCCCGCCCGGTATCGCGGCCCACCTTCCGCACCGGGTCGCCGACCTGCTCCCGGTCCTCACCCACCGGGTGACTCCGATCCGGCTCATGGGCTCCCCCGCCTGACCTCCCTCCCGCCGATCGGCGCCGTACCCCGCTGCCGGAGATCCCCGGCGGCGGGGTACGGCGCTGTTTCAGCCATCCGGCCGCACATACGCTCGTAGCAGGCGGAACCCGCTCGCACGACCGCGTTCGCGACCGGGGGTCCCATCGGACTAGCCCCATCCGGCCAGTGCGAACCATCCCAAGAGGCGGTGCGCCCGGGGTGAACCGCTCGTGCGTGTGACGCGTCTCCAACCGGTGAGAAGCGGTGCTGCGAAATCCCTGCGGAATCAGGCCCGTGGGGGAACACTGGTTTCGGACCGACTCGACGGGGGGCGGCCATGGAGAACACCATCAGCCGCGGGACACGCACGACAGCCGACAGCGATCACACGACAGAGCGAAAGAACCCCTCAATGTGCCAGCACCAGCCACCGTGCCCGTCAGCCGACTCCGCCGACCGGGAATCCGCCCGTCTCGTGGCGCACCACCCGGAGCAGGGCTGGAGCCTGCTGTGCAACGGCGTCCTGTTCTTCGAGGACACCGGTGAGCTCCTGCCGGACGGCCAGATCATCGCCCCGCACCGTCCGCTGGGCGCCGACCGGGTGGTGACCGCCGCCTAGTGCTGCGACCGGGCGGATTTCGTGAACCGCCCGCGGATCACCAGGGGCCGGCGCGCACCCGCGCGAACCGGCCCCGACGCGTGTCCGGGCACGGCCACTCCCGGTGTCCTCCCTGTGACACGGTGGCCGTCCGGGTTCACACCGTTACCAACCGCAACACGACGCCGGGTCAGCCCTCAACAGCACGGCGCGGGTGCCGCGGCCGGTAGTCGAACCAGTCGAAGGCGGCGCTGCCCTCGGTGGCGTACATGCCGATCACCCGCCCGGTGAAGCCGGCCGCGACCTGGGTGGACAGGTAGCGCCCGTCGAGTTCGGCCAGCGTCCGCGTGCCCTCCGGGCCCTCGATCAAGAACGCGATCACGTCCGGGCCGGCCGCTCGTACCCCGGTCGCCGCCGCGGCGCCGGTCGCCGACAGGTCCGGGACAGTGACCGTGGGCGGGGGCACGTCGTCCGTGCGGATGTCCACGACGAGGGTGAGCGGTCCGGGCGGCACCGGATGCTCCGCGATCCGCTGCCGCAGCGGCCCGATCCGGGCGACCACGCCCACCACTCCCCCGCCGATCTCCACGTCGTAGTGGTGCGCCTCGTCCAGCCTGACGGACAGGCCGGCCCGGCCGGAGACCGCCTCGACACGCGCCGCCACCCGGCAGTCCGGGTGCTGCTGACGGCGTCCCACGAAGGTGTGGCCGGGCCGGTCGAGGCTGTCGCCGGTCGCGTGGAGGGTCAGCCGGCCGGGACGCTCGCTCAGCGACCAGGAACCCTCCGGTCTGCTGCGCGGGGAGATCCAGAGCGGCGCCAGGGACGTCGCGTCGAAGTCGTCCCGCTCGGGCTGCGGCGGCAGGGGGTGCCAGGCCGCGGGCGCCGGATGCCGCTCACGCACCGGGCCGACCCGCGGCCAGCCGTCCACCCACTCCACCGGGGTCAGGAAGGTCTCCCGGCCGAGCACGTGGAACTCCGGGAACCAGCCACCGGGCCGGGTGCCGAGCAGCACCATCCACCAGGTGCCGTCGGCCGCCTGCACCAGGTCGGCGTGGCCCGTGCACTGGATGGGCAGGTCGGTGCCGCGGTGGGAGAGAACCGGGTTGTCCGGCGCGGGCTCCCAGGGGCCGCGCGGGGATCGGGCGCGGGCGATCGAGACGCCGTGCCCGTGCCCGGTGCCGCCCTCGGCCAGCAGGAGGTACCACCAGGCGCCGATCCGGTACAGGTGCGGCGCCTCCGGGTGCTGAAGCCCCGTACCCGACCACGCGGGCAGCGGACCCTCCAGGACCTTGCCGGTCACCGGGTCGATCCGGGCCACCGACACGCCCGCGACGGCGCACCAGCAGGAGCCGTCCTCGTCCCAGGCGAGGTCGGGGTCGATCCCGGGCAGGTCGATCCAGACCGGGTCCGACCAGGGCCCCAGCGGATCCTCGGCGCTGACCAGGAAGGTGCCCCCGGCCGCGACATTGGTGGTGATCACGTGGAAGCGGCCGTCGTGGTGGCGGATGGTCGGGGCGTAGATGCCGGCGGAGGCCGGGAGGCCGTCCGGCAGCTCCAACTGGCCCGGCCGGTCCAGCACGTTGCCGATCTGCCGCCAGTGCACCAGGTCCCGGCTGTGGAACAGCGGGACCCCTGGGAAGTACTCGAAGCTGGAGCACACCAGGTAGTGGTCCTCGCCGACCCGGCACACGCTGGGGTCGGGGTGGAAGCCTCCGATGACGGGGTTCTCGTACATCCGCACGGCCGCACTGTAGGTGCGGCTCCGGAAGCGGACAAGAGGGCGCGGACAGAACGTCAGTGACCTGTGGTCAGCTCCCTGAGGGCGACGTTGAGTTGGAGGACGTTCACCCACGGCTCGCCGATGAAGCCGAGGGTGCGGCTCTCCGTCTGCTCCCGCACCAGGTGCTCGACCCGCGCGACGGGCAGGTGGTTGCGTTCCGCCACCCGGTGCGCCTGGAGCAGCGCGTAGGCCGGGGAGATGTCCGGGTCCAGGCCGGAACCCGAGGAGGTCACGGCGTCGGCCGGAACGTGGGAGGGCTTCACCTTGTAGCCGGACGTGGAGTTGAGCCTGACGACCTCGGCCCGTGCCCGCTCGACCGCCTGGACCAGCTTCGGGTTGTTCGCGGCGAGGTTGGTGGCGCCGGAGACGAGCAGCTTGTACTGCGTGTTCACGGTGTTCGCGCTCAGCCCGGCGGCCGGGCGCGGCTGGAAGTAGTCGAGGCCGTAGTGCTGTTGCCCGATCAGGGAGGAGCCGACGACCCTGCCGCCCTCCTCGACCTCCGAGCCATTGGCCCGGTGCCCGAGGAAGGCCTGGGCCACGCCCGTGACGACGAGCGGGTAGACGACACCGGTGAGCAGGGTCAGCGCGAGCAGCGCCCGCAGGCCCGCCGCCAGTTGACGGCCGGTGTTCACAAGGGACTGGTTCATGTGCGTCAGCCGATCCCGGGAATCAGGGAGATGAGCAGGTCGATGAGCTTGATGCCGATGAAGGGCGCGATCAGCCCGCCGAGGCCGTAGACGGCGAGGTTGCGGCGGAGCATCCGGTCCGCGCTCGTCGGCCGGTAGCGCACACCCCGCAGGGCGAGCGGCACCAGCGCGATGATGACCAGCGCGTTGAAGACGACCGCGGACAGGATCGCCGAGTCGGGCGAGGACAGCCGCATGATGTTCAGCTTGTCCAGGCCCGGGTAGACCGCGGCGAACAGGGCCGGGATGATCGCGAAGTACTTCGCCACGTCGTTGGCGATGGAGAACGTCGTGAGCGCGCCGCGGGTGATCAGGAGCTGCTTGCCGATCTCGACGATCTCGATCAGCTTGGTCGGGTCGGAGTCGAGGTCGACCATGTTGCCGGCCTCCTTGGCGGCCGACGTACCGGTGTTCATGGCCACGCCGACGTCGGCCTGGGCCAGCGCGGGCGCGTCGTTGGTGCCGTCACCGGTCATCGCGACCAGCTTGCCGCCGCTCTGCTCGCGCCTGATCAGCGCCATCTTGTCCTCGGGCGTGGCCTCGGCGAGGAAGTCGTCGACACCGGCCTCGTCCGCGATCGCCCGGGCGGTCAGCGGGTTGTCGCCCGTGATCATGACGGTCTTGATGCCCATCCGGCGCAGTTCGGCGAAGCGTTCGCGCATACCGTCCTTGACCACGTCCTTGAGGTGGATGACGCCGAGGACCCGGGCGCCGTCCTGGTCCTCGGCGGCGACCAGCAGCGGTGTGCCGCCGGCCGCGGAGATCTCCTTCGAGAGGCGGTCGGTGTCCTCGGCGATCCGGCCGTCCCGCTCCTGGACCCAGGCGATGACGGATCCCGTCGCGCCCTTGCGGATCCTGCGGCCGTCCACGTCCACGCCGGACATCCGGGTCTGGGCGGTGAACGCGATCCACTCGGCCCCGGCGAGCTCGCCCTGGTGCCGCTCGCGCAGCCCGTACCTCTCCTTGGCCAGCACCACCACGGAACGGCCCTCGGGGGTCTCGTCGGCCAGCGAGGAGAGCTGGGCGGCGTCCGCCAGCTCGGCGGCGGTGGTTCCGCGCACGGGGACGAACTCCGAGGCCCGGCGGTTGCCGAGGGTGATGGTGCCGGTCTTGTCCAGAAGCAGCGTGGACACGTCGCCGGCGGCCTCCACCGCCCGCCCCGACATCGCCAGCACGTTGCGCTGGACCAGCCGGTCCATGCCGGCGATGCCGATGGCCGACAGCAGGGCGCCGATCGTCGTCGGGATGAGGCAGACCAGCAGTGCGACGAGCACGACCATGGTCAGGTGCGTGCCCGCGTAGTCGGCGAACGGCGGAAGTGTGGCGCAGGCGAGGAGGAAGACGATCGTCAGCGAGGCGAGCAGGATGTTCAGCGCGATCTCGTTGGGCGTCTTCTGCCGTGCGGCGCCCTCGACGAGGCCGATCATCCGGTCGATGAAGGTCTCGCCCGGCCTGGTGGTGATCTTGACGACGATACGGTCGGACAGGACCTTCGTCCCGCCGGTCACGGCGGACCGGTCGCCGCCGGACTCGCGGATCACCGGCGCCGACTCCCCGGTGATGGCGGACTCGTCGACGGAGGCGACGCCCTCGACGACGTCCCCGTCGCCGGGGATGACGTCGCCCGCCTCGCACACGACGAGGTCGCCGATGCGCAGCTCGGTGCCGGGGACCTCGGTGCCGTCCACCCGGTGCGCGACGGTGTCGGTCTTGGCCCGGCGCAGGGTCTCCGCCTGCGCCTTGCCGCGGCCCTCGGCGACCGCCTCGGCGAGGTTGGCGAAGACGACGGTCAGCCACAGCCAGGCGCTGATCGCCCAGCCGAACCAGTCGCCCGGCCGGGTGAGGGAGAAGGCGGTGGTCAGCAGCGAGCCGATCCACACCACGAACATCACCGGTGACTTGACCATCACCCGCGGATCGAGCTTGCGGAGGGCGTCGGGCAGCGACCTGACCAGTTGCCGGGCGTCGAAGAGACCGGCACCGACCCGGCTCCTGCCGGACGGGTGCCCGGTGGGCACGTCGCTGTGGGGTGCCCGGGCCCTGGTGAGTGCGGACATGGAGCCCTCGTGGTTCTGTGTGGAGGTGGTCATCACGCCAGCCCCTCGGCGAGCGGGCCCAGTGCGAGGGCCGGGAAGTACGTCAGACCGACGACGATCAGGACGGCGCCCACCAACATGCCGGTGAACAGCGGCTTCTCGGTGCGCAGGGTGCCAGCGGTGACCGGCACCGGCTGCTGTGCGCCCAGGGAGCCGGCCAGGGCGAGGACGAACACCATCGGCAGGAAGCGGCCGAGCAGCATGGCCAGCCCGGTCGTGGTGTTGAACCAGTCGGTGTTCGCGTTCAGGCCGGCGAAGGCGGAGCCGTTGTTGTTGGCGGCCGAGGTGTAGGCGTAGAGCACTTCGGAGAACCCGTGCGCGCCGGGGTTGAGCGCTGAGTGCGGCGGGGTCGGCAGGGCCATCGAGAAGGCGCTGAACACCAGCACCAGCGCCGGGGTGATCAGGATGTAGACGGCGGCCAGCTTGATCTCCCGGGAGCCGATCTTCTTGCCCAGGTACTCGGGGGTGCGCCCGACCATCAGACCGGCGATGAAGACCGCGATGACGGCCATGATCAGGATGCCGTACAGGCCGGAGCCGACACCGCCGGGCGCGATCTCGCCGAGCATCATGCCGAGCATCGCGATACCGCCGCCGAACCCGGTGAGCGAGGAGTGCGCGGCGTCGACGGCGCCGGTCGAGGTGAGCGTGGTCGACGCCGCGAAGATCGAGGAGGCGCCGATGCCGAACCGGACCTCCTTGCCCTCCATCGCGCCGCCCGCGATCCGCAGCGCGCCCTCGTGGTGGGCGAACTCGGTCCACATCAGCAGGGCGACGAAGGCGAGCCAGATGGTGGCCATCGCCGCGAGGATCGCGTAGCCCTGCCGGACCGAGCCGACCAAGACGCCGAACGTCCGGGTCAGCGCGAAGGGGATGACCAGGATCAGGAAGATCTCGAAGAGGTTGGAGAACGGGGTCGGGTTCTCGAAGGGGTGGGCGCTGTTGGCGTTGAAATAGCCGCCGCCGTTGGTGCCCAGTTCCTTGATGGCCTCCTGGGAGGCCACCGCCCCGCCGTTCCACTGCTGCGCGCCGCCGAAGAACTGGCCGACCTCGTGGATCCCGGAGAAGTTCTGGATCACCCCGCAGGCCACCAGCACGATCGCGGCGACCGCGGCCAGCGGGAGGAGGACGCGCACGGTGCCGCGCACCAGGTCGGCCCAGAAGTTGCCCAGTTCACCGGTGCGGGACCTGGCGAAGCCGCGGACCAGGGCGACGGCCACGGCCATGCCGACGGCCGCCGAGACGAAGTTCTGCACGGCCAGACCGGCGGTCTGCACCACGTGGCCCATGGTCTGCTCGCCGGCGTAGGACTGCCAGTTGGTGTTGGTGACGAAGGACGCGGCGGTGTTGAAGGCCTGTGCGGGGGCGACGGAGCGGAAGCCGAGCGAGAGCGGCAGCACGCCCTGGATCCGCTGGAGCAGGTAGAGGAAGAGGACACCGGCCAGGGAGAAGGCCAGCACGGCGCGGATGTACGCGGGCCAGCGCATCTCCGCGTCCGGATCGGCACCGGTGGCCCGGTAGATCCATCTCTCGAGCCGCAGGTGGCGCCGCCCGCGGTAGACGCCGGCCATGTAGGTGCCGAGCGGAACGTAGGCGAGTGCCAGTGCGGCCATGAGAGCGAGCAGCTGGAGCACTCCGGCGAGTACGGGACTCATGACGCGGCTCAGAACCTCTCCGGGAAGATCAGGGCGAGGACGAGATAGCCCAGCAGGGCGACGGCCACGACCAGGCCGACGATGTTCTCGGCGGTCACAGCTTCGTCACCCCCTTGACGGCGAGGGCCACGAGCGCGAACACCGCGACCGTGACGACGACGAAGGCCACATCGGCCATCGCGAACTCCTGGAGTGAGGACGAACGGACATCAACGATTCGAGGAAACGACCTCCTCTGGCCGATTCCGACCACTGTTGACGGCTCCCATACGGCGGCACACCCACCCTTGACGGACCCCTGACGACGCGCCACCCGGCTGCGGCGGCGGGGTGGCGTCAAGAACCGGTCCGGGCGCGTCAGAGGCGTGTCAAGGGCAGGTGCCGAAGCTCTCCGGGGGCCCTAACGTCGGACACATGGGACTCCGCGACGACGAGCGAGCCGGCACCGACCCGGTGCCGCGGGAACCCGGCCGCACGGCCCGGACCCACCCGTGGGCGCGGGAACTGCGCACCTCGGTCTGCTGCTCCGTGGCACTGCTCGCCCTGCTGTTCCTGATCGACTGGGGCACGGGCAGCCTCACCTGGTGGCGCGGCGTGCTCTGGTTCACGCTCGCGGTGCTGCTCTTCGTGGTGCTGTGTCCGCCGCGCGTCCGCGCCGGCCGGGGCTGGATCGCCTCCCGGTCGCTGCTGCGCAGCCGCCTGGTCCGTACCGACCTGCTGGTGTCGGTGCGCGCGGTCGACGGTGTATGCCGCCGGCTGGTGCTGCGGGACTCCCTCGGCGGGCGGGTGGAGCTGGATCCCGAGGTCCTGGTGGACCATCCCGACGTCTGGTACCGCCTCGACGAGGACGCCCGGCACTGTGTGGCCGCGGGCAGGCTCCGGTGCGGGACGGACGAGCTGCGCGACATCTCCGAGCAGGTCGACCGGGAGACCGCGCTGGCGGTGTTCCGGATCTCGGGACTGGAGTCATGACGCTGGGTGTCCGCCGCGGGTTCGGCTGCCGTCTTTCCCCCGGACGGCCCAGTGCGCGGTAAAACCTGCGTGTCCGCTGGTCATGAGGTGATATCGGGATCGCCACGCCCGCCCTTGCCGAAAGGTTGACGCCTGCTCACACGGGTACTCGTGAGCCCTTGCGTTACTCTCCGCATACGCTTGTGACCCGTCCGCATGGCGGCCCGGTCCGTGACGGCCGGTCCGCACGCGAGCCACACCTCAGGAGCAGGGGCATGGCGACCACCGAGCACCCTCCCAGTCGCCTGCGCGCCTGGATGCTGGAGGGCCTGTCCGACATGGGCAAGGGCATCCAGCAGGCCCCGCACGCCCTGCCGGAGCCCCCGCACAAGGGGCAGTGGTGGTGGAGGGTGATGTGCCTGACCGGCGTGGACTACTTCTCGACACTCGGCTACCAGCCGGGCATCGCGGCGCTCGCGGCCGGGCTGCTGTCGCCCATCGCCACCCTCGTGCTGGTCCTGGTCACCCTCGCGGGCGCCCTGCCGGTGTATCGCCGGGTGGCGTCGGAGAGCCCGCACGGCGCGGGCTCGATCGCCATGCTGGAGCGGCTGCTGTCGTTCTGGCAGGGCAAGCTGTTCGTGCTGGCCCTGCTCGGCTTCGCCGCCACCGACTTCCTGATCACCATGACACTGTCGGCCGCGGACGCCTCGACGCACCTGGTGGAGAACCCGCATCTGACGGCCGCGCTGCACAGCCACCAGATGCTGATCACGCTCCTGCTCATCGCACTGCTCGGCGCGGTCTTCCTCAAGGGCTTCGTGGAGGCGATCGGCGTCGCCTTCGTCCTGGTCGGAATCTATCTCGCGCTGAACGTCGTGGTGGTGGCCGTCGGTCTGTGGCACGTCCTCACCGCCGGCCATGTGGTCACCGACTGGACCAGCGCGCTGACCGCCCAGCACGGCAACGTCTTCCTCATGGTCGGCGTGGCCCTGCTCGTCTTCCCCAAACTCGCGCTCGGCCTGTCCGGCTTCGAGACCGGCGTCGCCGTCATGCCGCACGTGCGGGGCGACCCGGACGACACCGAGGAGCGGCCCACCGGCCGGATCCGGGACACCAGGAAGTTGCTCACCACGGCCGCGCTGATCATGAGCTGCTTCCTGATCGCCACCAGCTTCATCACCACGCTGCTGATCCCGGCGCCGGAGTTCAAGGCCGGCGGCCAGGCCAACGGCCGTGCCCTGGCCTATCTGGCGCACGAGTACCTCGGCAACACCTTCGGCACGGTCTACGACGTCTCGACCATCCTGATCCTGTGGTTCGCGGGCGCCTCCGCGATGGCCGGGCTGCTCAACCTGATGCCGCGGTACCTGCCCCGCTACGGGATGGCCCCGCACTGGGCGCGGGCGGTCCGCCCGATGGTCATCGTCTTCACCCTGATCGGCTTCCTGGTCACCTGGATCTTCGACGCCAACGTCGACAAGCAGGGCGGCGCGTACGCCACGGGCGTGCTCGTGCTGATCAGCTCCGCGGCGATCGCGGTGACCATCGCCGCCCGCAGGGCCGGCCAGCACAAGTGGACCATCGCGTTCGGGGTCATCTCGGCCGTGTTCCTCTACACGACCGTCGTCAACATCATCGAGCGTCCCGACGGTGTGAAGATCGGCGCCTGCTTCATCACCGGGATCGTCCTGGTCTCGCTGATGTCCCGGCTCGCGCGTTCGTTCGAGCTGCGGGTGACGAGCGTGACGCTGGACGGCATGGCGGAGCGGTTCGTCAGGGACATCGCCAGCCGCAAGATCCGGTTCATCGCGAAGGAACCGGAGCGGCAGGACAAGGCCGAGTACCGCGACAAGATCGAGCAGATCCGCAGCGACAGCGACATCCCGCTCACCGAGGACTTCGTCTTCGTCGAGGTGACGGTCACCGACCCCTCGGAGTTCGAGGCCGGACTGACCGTGTGCGGGGAGGTCAGGCACGACCGCTACCGGGTGCTGGCCATGGAGTCCGCGTCCGTCCCGAACGCCCTGGCCGCGCTCCTCCTCCATGTCCGGGAGATGACCGGCCGCACCCCGCACATCTACTTCGAGTGGACCGAGGGCAACCCGTTCGCCAACTTCCTGCGCTTCTTCCTCTTCGGCCAGGGCGAGGTCGCACCGGTCACGCGCGAGGTGCTGCGCGAGGCGGAGCCGGACCGAGCCAAGCGCCCCCGGGTACACACCGGCTGAACCGCGCCGGGCCGAGACGGGTGCGCACCGGCCCGCCTCCACCACCGGCCGAGCCGCGCCCGCGAACGGCCCACCCCCAGGTCAGCCTCACACCACCTGCGGCTCTATCGTGACCGGCATGCAGTCCTACACGATCGGGCAGGCGGCCCGGCTGCTCGGCGTCAGCCCGGACACGGCGCGACGCTGGGCGGACGCGGGCCGGATGGCAACCCACCGCGACGACAGCGGACGCCGGCTCATCGACGGCCGGGACCTCGCCGCGTTCTCGGTCGAACTGGCCCGCAGCGGCGGCGAGGAGGGCCCCTCGTACACGTCGGTCCGCAACGCCTTCGCCGGCATCGTGACCGCCATCAAGCTCGGCGACGTCGCCGCCCAGGTGGAGATCCAGGCCGGCCCGCACCGGCTCGTCTCCCTGCTGACCCGGGAGGCCGTGGAGGAACTGGGCCTGGAGGTCGGCATGGAGGCCACCGCCCGTGTGAAGTCGACGAACGTGCACATCGACCGGGCATGAGCGAACCGGCTCACACCCGGTCACGCGCGCGATAGCCGCCGTCCACGCGGATCGCCCGTACGCCGCTGACGTACCGCGCGCCGCATCGGTCCTGCGGCAGGACCAGCTGGGGGCCGGCGCCGTCGAGCCGGGTGCCGTCGATGCTCACCGCGAGCAGGACCGGAGCGTCGGCGAAGTCGGGGTCGATCTCCGCCCACGACAGCAGCGCGTGGTGCCCGTCGGCGGCCGTGACCGCGATCAGGAAGCGCAGCCGGTCCTTGCGCCGGGCCGGGTCGAAACCGGGCCCCGCCGCGGACAGCACGTCGTACAGGCGCGGTCCGGTGAAGCGGTGGTGCTGCACCCCGCTCGTGGCGCAGGCGAAGGCGACTCCCACCCCGTGCTGCGGCCACCCGAGCAGATCCCGCACGGTCAGCCGGGCCGGGCGGGCGAGGTCGCCGGTCAGGTCGAGCTCCGCGAGCGTCACGGGCACCACCTCCTGAGGGTCCGTACCCGAGCGACCGCACCGTACAAACGCATATGCAAGGCATGTCTCGCGCAGCACCGGCTCATGCGATGCAACAGGGGTCTTACACCTGGCAATTGCGGCAGTATGATCGCTTCACGGCCATCGAACGGTCGTGGCAGGGCGCGACAGCTTCTTCCGTGCAGAGCCAGAGGAGTAGAACCGTGATGACCCGTTCCACGCGACGGACCAGGATGCTGCAGTCGGGAGTGGCGGGGGCCGCGGCGTTGCTCGTCCTCAGCGCCTGCTCCTCGTCGTCCTCCGACGGTTCGTCCACGGCCGGATCCGACACGTCGGCGTCCGCCGCGCCGAAGCTGTCCGGCACCGTGACCGTCTTCGCCGCCGCCTCGCTGAAGGAGAGCTTCACCGCGCTCGGCAAGCAGTTCGAGCAGCAGCACCCGGGCGCCAAGGTCAGCTTCAACTTCGGCGGCAGCGACAGCCTCGCCGCGAGCATCACCTCCGGTGCCCCCGCCGACGTGTTCGCCGCCGCCAGCCCCAAGACGATGGCGATCGTGACCGACAAGAACGACGCGGACGGAACACCGGTCACCTTCGTCCGCAACCAGCTGGAGATCGCGACCGCGCCGGGCAACCCGGACAAGATCTCCTCGCTGAAGGACCTCACCAAGTCCGGTCTGAAGGTCGTCCTGTGCGACAAGACCGTGCCCTGCGGCGCCGCCGCCCAGAAGGTGCTGGAGGCGAGCAACCTCAAGCTGACCCCTGTCTCCTACGAGCAGGACGTCAAGAGCGCCCTGACGAAGGTCGAGCTGAAGGAGGCCGACGCCGCCCTCGTCTACAAGACCGATGTGAAGGCCGCCGCCGACCGGGTCCAGGGCGTGGAGTTCCCGGAGTCGGCCGAGGCCGTCAACGACTACCCGATCGCCCTGCTCAAGAACGCGCCGAACGCCGCCGCGGCCAAGGCGTTCATCGAGCTGGTGACGTCGGCCGACGGCCAGAAGGTCCTGACCGGGGCCGGGTTCCTGAAGCCGTGACCGGGATCGACGAGGCCCTCGTCGCGACCCGGAAGAACGGGTCGCGGCGCGGTCGCGCGCTCGGTGGCGCGCCGCTGCCTCTGCTGGTCCCCGCCCTGGTCGGCCTGGCCTTCCTGCTGCTGCCGCTGCTCGCGCTGCTGATCCGGGCGCCCTGGCGCAGCCTGCCGGGCCAGCTGACCAGCGCCGAGGTGTGGCAGGCGCTCCAGTTGTCCCTGGTCAGCGCCACCGCCGCCACCGCCGTGAGCCTGGTGCTCGGCGTTCCGCTGGCCTGGCTGCTGGCCCGTACGGACTTTCCCGGACGCGGATTCGTCCGGGCCCTGGTCACGCTGCCGCTCGTGCTGCCGCCGGTCGTGGGCGGTGTGGCCCTGCTGCTGGCCCTGGGGCGCAACGGCGTCGTCGGGCAGTGGCTGGACTCCTGGTTCGGGATCACACTGCCGTTCACCACGGCCGGGGTGGTGGTCGCGGAGGCGTTCGTGGCCATGCCGTTCCTCGTGATCAGCGTCGAGGGCACACTGCGGGCCGCCGACCCGCGCTACGAGGAGGCGGCCACCACACTGGGCGCCTCACGCTTCACCGCGTTCCGCCGGGTCACCCTGCCGCTGATCGCGCCGGGCATCGCCGCGGGCGCCGTGCTCGCCTGGGCGCGGGCGCTCGGCGAGTTCGGCGCGACGATCACCTTCGCCGGCAACTTCCCCGGCCGTACGCAGACCATGCCGCTGGCCGTCTACCTGGCCCTGCAGAACGATCCGGCGGCGGCGATCTCCCTGAGCCTGGTGCTGCTCGCGGTGTCGATCGCCGTACTGGCGGGTCTGCGGGACCGTTGGATGACGGCCTCGTGATGACGCCGCCGCCGATCCCGGCCCGCCCCGTATCCAGGACGTTCATCTCATGACCGACATCGACCGGACCCCGGCCGGCGTGCGTGCCGGGGGCGCGAGGGGCGAGGGCCTGGACGCCCGCCTCGTCGTCGACCGCGGCACCTTCCGCCTCGACGTCGCGCTCACCGCCGCCCCGGGCGACGTGGTGGCGCTGCTCGGCCCGAACGGCGCCGGGAAGACGACGGCGCTGCGCGCCCTGGCGGGCCTGGTGCCGCTCACCGGCGGCCATCTGCGCCTGGACGGCGCCGCCCTGGACCGCACGCCGCCCGAGTCACGCCCGGTCGGTGTGGTCTTCCAGGACTACCTGCTGTTCCCGCATCTGTCGGCCCTGGACAACGTGGCCTTCGGACCGCGCTGCCGGGGCGCGTCCAAGTCCGAGGCCCGCGCGCAGGCCGCGCGGTGGCTGGACCGGATGGGGCTGGCCGACCACGCCGGGGCCAAGCCCCGCCGTCTCTCCGGCGGCCAGGCACAGCGCGTGGCCCTGGCCCGCGCCCTGGCCACCGGGCCGCGGCTGCTGCTGCTCGACGAACCGCTCGCCGCGCTCGACGCCCGCACCCGGTTGGAGGTCCGCGCCCAGCTCCGCCGGCACCTCGCCGAGTTCGAGGCCGTCGCCGTCCTGGTCACCCATGACCCGCTGGACGCGATGGTGCTGGCCGACCGGCTGGTCGTCGTCGAGCACGGCCGTGTCGTCCAGGAGGGCACCCCGTCGGAGATCGCCCGCCGTCCGCGCACCGACTACGTCGCACAGCTGGTGGGCCTGAACCTCTACCGCGGCGAGGCGGAGGGCCACACCGTCCGCCTCGCGTCCGGACCCGCCGTCACCATCACGGAGGCGCTGTCGGGAGCGGTCTTCGTGGCCTTCCCGCCGAGTGCGGTCACTCTCTACCGGGACCGCCCCTCGGGCTCCAGCGCGCGCAACCTGTGGCAGTGCGAGGTCGCCGGCCTGGAGACCCACGGCGACCAGATCCGCGCCGACCTGACCGGCGAACTCGCCCTCACCGCGGACCTGACCACGGTCGCGGCAGCCGAACTGGATCTGCACCCGGGCGCGGCGGTGTGGGCGACCGTCAAGGCGACGCAGACCCACGCCTACCCGGCTTGAGGCACCGGCCGCCCTACGGTGGGTGATCAGCACGTCCCCCACCCCACGAGGCGCCCCCATGAGCCTGAGCATGCGCAACCAGTTGCCCGGAACGGTCACCTCCGTCACCCCCGACGAGGCGATGGCCCTCGTTCACGTACGCCTGGACGGAGGCGGCCGGCTCACGTCCGCGATCACCCGGGACGCCGTCGAGGACCTGCGGCTGAGCGAGGGCACCACCGTGCGCGCCCTGGTGAAGTCGACGGAGGTGTCCCTGGCCACCGGTCCGGTGGAGGGCCTGTCCATCCGCAACCGGCTGCCGGGCACCGTCAGCCGGATCACCCTCGGCGCGGCCATGGCGTCCGTCCGGGTCGGCGTGGCGGGCGGCGAGCTGACCGCCGCGATCACCAGGGACGCCGTCACGGACCTCGGCCTGGCGCAGGGCACGCACGTCACCGCCCTGATCAAGTCGACCGAGGTCGCCCTGGCCACCGTGTGACGACACGGCGAGGGCTCCCGCCCGGGTCGGACGGGAGCCCTGTGAGCCGCTCGCTCAGTCCTCGTACGCGTCCAGCGGCGGGCAGGAGCAGACGAGGTTGCGGTCGCCGAAGGCCTGGTCGATGCGGCGCACCGGCGGCCAGTACTTGTCGGCCACCGAGACCCCGGCCGGGAAGACGGCCTCCTCACGGGTGTAGCCGTGCTCCCACTCCCCGCCGAGCGCGGCGGCGGTGTGCGGGGCGCCGCGCAGCGGGTTGTCGTCCTCGGCCCACTGTCCGGCACCGACCTTCTCGATCTCGGCGCGGATCGCGATCATCGCATCGCAGAACCGGTCCAGCTCGGCCAGGTCCTCCGACTCGGTCGGCTCGATCATCAGCGTGCCGGCCACCGGGAACGACATCGTCGGCGCGTGGAAGCCGTAGTCGATCAGCCGCTTGGCCACGTCGTCCACGGTCACGCCGGTCGCCTTGGTCAGCGGGCGCAGGTCGATGATGCACTCGTGGGCGACCAGGCCGCCGGGGCCGGTGTAGAGCACCGGGTAGTGCGGCTCGAGGCGCTTGGCGACGTAGTTGGCGCTGAGCACGGCGACCTGCGTGGCCCGCTTGAGGCCCTCGCCGCCCATCAGGCGGACGTAGGCCCAGGAGATCGGCAGGATGCCGGCGGAGCCCCACGGCGCGGCCGAGATCGGGCCGACCCCGGTCTCCGGGCCGGCGCCGGGCTGCAGCGGGTGGTTCGGCAGGTACGGCGCCAGGTGGGAGCGCACGCCGACCGGGCCTACGCCGGGACCGCCGCCGCCGTGCGGGATGCAGAACGTCTTGTGCAGGTTCAGGTGGGAGACGTCGCCGCCGAAGTGGCCCGGCTTGGCGAGGCCCACCAGGGCGTTGAGGTTGGCGCCGTCGACGTACACCTGGCCGCCGGCCTCGTGGACCTGCGCGCAGATGTCGGCGACGTGCTCCTCGAACACGCCGTGCGTGGACGGGTAGGTGATCATCAGCACGGCCAGCTGCTCGCGGTGCTGCTCGATCTTCGCCCGCAGGTCGTCGACGTCGATCTCGCCGTCCTCGGCGGTCTTGACGACGACGACCTTCATGCCGGCCATCACGGCGCTGGCGGCGTTGGTGCCGTGCGCGGAGGACGGGATGAGGCAGATGGTGCGCTGCTCGTCGCCGTTGGCCCGGTGGTAACCGCGCACGGCGAGCAGACCGGCCAGCTCGCCCTGGGATCCGGCGTTCGGCTGGAGGGAGACCTTGTCGTAGCCGGTGACCTCGGCGAGACGCTCCTCCAGCTCACGGATGAGGATGAGGTAGCCGTCCGCCTGCTCGGCGGGCACGAACGGGTGCATCTGCCCGAACTCCGGCCAGGTGACCGGCTCCATCTCGGTCGTCGCGTTGAGCTTCATGGTGCACGAGCCCAGCGGGATCATGCCGCGGTCGAGCGCGTAGTCGCGGTCGGCCAGCCGGCGCAGGTAGCGCAGCATCGTGGTCTCGGACCGGTACTGGTGGAAGACGGGGTGGGTGAGGTAGCCGTCGGTGCGCAGCAGCGCCTCGGGCAGCGCGTCCCCGGCGGACGCGTCCAGCGCCTCGATGTCGCCTCCGACACCGAAGGCGGCCCACACGGCGCGCAGCCGGTCCCGGACGGTGGTCTCGTCGCAGGCGACCGAGACGTGGTCGGCGTCGACGAGGCGCAGGTTCACGCCGCCCTCGCGGGCCGCGGCGACGACCTCGGCGGCACGCCCCTCGGCCTTGACGGTCAGCGTGTCGAAGTACGCGCCGTGCACGACCTCGAAGCCGCCGGCCTCAAGGCCCTCGGCGAGGACCGTGGCGTAGCGGTGGGTGCGCAGCGCGATGTCCCGCAGGCCCTCGGGGCCGTGGTAGACCGCGTACATGCCGGCCATGACGGCGAGCAGCACCTGGGCGGTGCAGATGTTGCTGGTGGCCTTCTCGCGGCGGATGTGCTGCTCGCGGGTCTGCAGGGCGAGGCGGTAGGCCTTGTTGCCGTCGGCGTCGACGGAGACGCCTACCAGGCGGCCGGGCAGGCTGCGCGCGAACTTCTCCTGCACCGCCATGAAGCCGGCGTGCGGGCCGCCGAAGCCCATCGGCACACCGAAGCGCTGGGTGGTGCCGACGGCGATGTCCGCGCCGAGCTCGCCGGGCGACTTCAGCAGGGTGAGCGCGAGCAGGTCGGCGGCGACGGTGACCAGGGCGCCCAGCTCGTGCGCCTGGTCGATGACGGGCTTCAGGTCGCGCACGGCGCCGGAGGCGCCCGGGTACTGCAGGAGCACGCCGTTGATCTCGCGCTCGGCGATCTCGGCGGGGATGCCCGCGCCCAGGTCGGCGACGACGACCTCGACACCGGTCGGCTCGGCGCGGGTCTGGATGACCGCGATGGTCTGCGGCAGCGTGTCCGCGTCGACCAGGAACAGGCCCTTCTTGTTCTTGCCCATGCGCCGGGACAGCGACATGGCCTCGGCGGCGGCGGTGCCCTCGTCGAGCAGGGACGCGCCGGAGGTCGGCAGACCGGTCAGGTCGGCGACCACGGTCTGGAAGTTCAGCAGCGCCTCGAGGCGGCCCTGGGAGATCTCCGGCTGGTAGGGGGTGTAGGCCGTGTACCAGGCCGGGTTCTCCATGACGTTGCGCAGGATGACCGGCGGGGTGAAGGTCCCGTAGTAGCCGAGTCCGATCATCGAGCCGAGGACCTGGTTGCGGTCGGCGAGGGAGCGCAGCTCGGCCAGCACCTCGGCCTCGGTGCGCGCGCCGGGCAGGTCGAGCGCGTCGGCGTTCTTGATCACATCGGGCACCGCGGCGGCGGTGAGCTCGTCGAGCGAGCCGTAGCCGACCTGCGCGAGCATCTTGGCCCGCGCCTCCGGGTCGGGCCCGATGTGGCGCTGTTCGAAGGGGATGCCCTGTTCGAGCTCGGAGAGCGGAATGCGCTGGGCGGTCATTGCGGAGGCCTCCTGGTCTGACACGACCTTCGAGGGACACCACGGCACGGGTGCCCCGACGGCCTCCCCCTCTGTCATCTCAACCTGAGAGTTTCACCGGGCCGCCCGAGGGCCCCGGTTTTCACCGTCGGTGAGAGCGGAAGACGTCGAAATCCGCTCTGCTTTCCAGAGTGACCTCGTCCGTGCGGTACGTGGGCCTGAGAGATTCCGGGGAGGATTTGCTCCTTCGGCGCCCCCGGTGATGCCGGAGGGCTCTCCCGCACGGGGTCAGCAGCCGTTGCCCAGCGTACCAGCGGGGCAGCCGCACGGGCCTTCGAGTGGCCGCTCTGCCGAATGTGCTCTTTTGTAGTGCTTACGGATGAGTTGCGACCACGTGGAGGGACAGTGCAGACGGAGATCGATCCGCGCAACCTGATCGGCCGCAAGGCGCTCGACCGCAACGGCCACAAGATCGGCACGGTGGACGAGGTCTACCTCGATGACGCCACCGGAGTACCGGAGTGGGCGGCGATACGCACCGGCCTGTTCTCCCGGGACGCCTTCGTCCCCCTGGAACCCAGCGAACTGGTCGAGGGCACCCTGCGCGTCCCCTTCGACCGCACACTGATCAAGGAGGCCCCCGACTTCGGCGTGGGCCGCCACCTGTCCCCCGAGCAGGAACTGCAGCTCTACCACCACTACGGCCTCGACGTGGCTCCCCCGGCCGTCCCGGACCACCGCTTCGGCAAGCTGGCGGGCTCCGGCTCGGGCCCGGACGAGAGCTGAGCCGGAGGAACCTCAGGGACCAGAGGCAGGGGTTCGGCCGGTTCCAGGTCCGGGTCGTCCAGAGGGAACGTGCGGACCCGGCCCGGCGCGGAGCCGGGGGTCTCGAAGCGGACGGTGACGCGGCCGAGACCGCTGCCCTGCACCCATCCGTGGCCGTACTCGGCGTGCCGCACGTCGTGGCCCGCCGGCAACCGCCGCTCGGTGGGCGCAGGCTGCTGCTCGACGGGTTCCTCGGGCCGCTCCTCGGCCGGGCCGCGACCCTCCTCTCCCTCGGCCTGCGCGCCCGCCGCCTGCGCGAACAGGTCCTCCTGGGTGTAGTCGGCGAGCCCTGACACACCCACGCCGAGCAGCCGCACGCCGCCGGTGGTGTCCACGGAGTCCAGCAGCCGGGCGGCCGCCTCCCGTATCACCGTGGGGTCGTCGGTGGGCCCGCGCAGGGTCTCGGAGCGGGTCAGGGTGGAGAAGTCGTAGCGGCGCACCTTCAGCACGATGGTGCGCCCCGACAGACCGGCACCGCGCAGCCGCCCCACGCAGCGGTCGGCGAGCCGCTGCACCTCCAGGGCGACCCGGACGCGGTCGTGGATGTCCACGTCGTAGGTGTCCTCGACGGACACCGACTTCGCCTCGCGCTCGGCGACGACGGGACGCTCGTCGTGGGCCAGCGCCATCGCGTACAGCGCGTGCCCGTGCGCTTTGCCCAGCAGCCGTACGAGCTCGTCCTCCCCGGCCTCGGCGATCTCCTCGACGGTGTGGATCCCGGCCCGCCGCAGATGGTCGCCTGTGGCCGGGCCGACGCCCGGCAGGGTCCGCACGGACAGCGGCCCGAGCAGGGCACGCTCGGTGCCCGGCTCGATGAGCACCAGCCCGTCGGGCTTGGCCCGCTCGGAGCCGATCTTGGCGAGCATCTTGGAGGCGGCCAGCCCCACGGACCCCGTGAGCCCCGTGACCGCCCGGATGTCGGCGCGCAGTCTCGTCCCCGCCAGCCGGGCGGATTCCGCGTCCCAGGCGGCTCCCCCGGCCTCCAGGTCCACGAACGCCTCGTCCAGGCTCAGCGGCTCCACCAGCGGCGACAGCGTCCGCAGCAGGCCCATCACCCGCTCGCTGATGGAGCGGTAGAAGGCGAAGCGCGGCACGAGGTACGCGGCGTTCGGCGCCAGCCGCCGCGCCTGGGCCATCGGCATCGCGGAGTGGACACCGAAGACACGCGCCTCGTACGACGCGGTGGCCACCACCCCGCGCGGTCCCAGCCCGCCCACGACCACGGCCTTCCCGCGCAGGCTCGGCTTGGACCCCTGCTCCGCGGAGGCGAAGAAGGCGTCCATGTCGAGGTGGAGGATCGTTGGTGCGGTTCTCACATCTACGATGCTGCACCACGCCACTGACAACGCCCCGGTGGATCGGGCCGGGTCAGCGGCGGGTCAGTGGCCGAAACGCCCGTGTCGGCCCGGGGGACGGCTCAGACGGCCCGGTTGCGCCGCCGTGCCAGCTCGTCGCGCGGGTTGGGCCCCACGAGCGTCTCCCCGGTGTCGATCCGCTCACCGTGCAGCTGCGACAGCGCGCTCTCCACATCGCGCCACACCACGCCGATGGCGATGCCGAAGATTCCCTGGCCGCCCTGGAGCAGGGCGTGCACCTCGTCGGGCGACGTGCACTCGTACACCGTGGCACCGTCGCTCATCAGCGTCATCCGCTCCAGGTCACGGAACCCGCACTCGCGCAGGTGCTGGACGGCGGTACGGATGTTCTGCAGCGACACACCGGTGTCGAGGAACCGCTTGACGATCTTCAGGACGACGACATCCCGGAAGCTGTAGAGGCGCTGGGTGCCCGATCCGTGGGCGGGCCGCACGCTGGGCTCGACCAGCCCGGTGCGCGCCCAGTAGTCCAGTTGCCGGTAGGTGATACCGGCGGCCGCGCAGGCCGTCGGACCGCGGTAGCCGATCTGCTCGGTCGCCATGACCGCCGCCCCTCCGCTGCTCGGCACCGCCGTCGGTCGCTGCGGAGCACGACCGGCCACGCCATCGAGAGGGGGATACCCCCCGCTCGGTCGGATCCGAGAGCCCGGGGGAGGGTACGGACCGCTTCCCCCGGCATTGCGTCCGGGGGCACCCCCAGCCGTACCGTCGCCGCTGCTTCTCACGCCGACCTCCGTCCTTGACCTGCCTCCTCGACGGTAGGCAGTCACCAGGGGTGCGTCAACGATCGCCACACTCGGCACGCCGAGTGATAATCACCCTAAGAGTGGTTTCGCGTACCCCATCGCCGGGAAAGGCTATCCGAATGCTCCGGAGGGAGGGCGCGGGGCGGTCTCCCGTGGCTCATTCGGACGCTTCACTGGCTGCTGGTGCCGAAGTCCTCCGGCGAGATCTGGTCGAGGAACTCGCGGAACTTCTCCACCTCGTCCTCCTGCTCGTCCGGGATCGCGATCCCCGCGTCGTCCAGCACCGTGTCACTGCCGAAGATCGGCGTACCGGTGCGCAGGGCCAGCGCTATGGCGTCGGACGGCCGGGCGCTCACCTCGACA